>NZ_JBMXBO010000007.1:0-148614 GCF_049546925.1 Acinetobacter sp. AND/436 | reverse complement strand
TCCTCATTCTTGTTGTGTCGACTGCGTATTCAGCAGGGCCGCCTGAATCTGAATTTGCTGTGGAATCAGCTTTTGCTGATAAAAGGCATCAGCTACATATTGCTGTTCTTTGGCCACGTCACTAGAGATGGCCTGTACGCCAAAGCCCATACGGGAAATTGAAGTTTTTAAGACCTCGACATCCAGGCCGGTCGGTTTTTGCAGCAGTTGAGCCGCTTCATCCTGATGCTGGGCCACCCATTGCGTGGTGCTGTTCAAGCTTTGCACCACGGTGTCTAGAACCTGCGGATGCTGTTCGGCAAACTGACGATCCGCCAGATAGAACTGATGGTTGCTGACCAGATTTTCGCCGGTGGCAATGACCCGTGCGCCAATCTGGTGTTCGGCTGCGGCAAAGAACGGATCCCAGATCACCCAGGCATCCACCGAACCACGTTCAAAGGCTGCGCGGGCATCGGATGGGGGTAAATACACCACTTGAATATCGTGCAGGCTAAGCTGGTTGGCTGCTAACAGCTTCAGCAGCAGATAATGCACATTGGAGCCTTTGTTCAGAGCAATGCGTTTGCCTTTTAGATCCTGCACTGACTGAATGGCCGAATCTTTAGGCACAATTAAGGCCTCAGCTAGCGGCGCTTTAGGCTGGTTGGCCACATAGACCAGTTTGGAATTGGCTGCCTGCGCAAAAATGGGCGGTGCTTCGCCGGCTTCACCAAAGGCCACACTGCCGACATTTAAACCTTCCAATAATTGCGGACCGGCTGGAAATTCTACCCATTTCACCTGTACACCCTGGGCTTTTAGGGCCTGCTCCAGTTCACCGCGCTCTTTGACAATCGGTAAAATGCCGTATTTCTGGAAGCCGATATTCAGGGTAATGTTGTCGGCGTCTTTGGGGCTGCTACAGGCAGTCATGAACATGGCACCCGCCACCACGGCAGATAAAATAGCACTTTGAGTTGAAAAAATACGGCGTAGGCTGCTCATGAAAATACCTGCTCTCGGAAATTAAAAAAATTCAAAAGTGGAGAATGAGAGCTACCTTAAAGATTTTTCTTTTTCGAAAAAAATAACAAATCAGGAATTTCTAATCAGGAAAAAAGATAAATAAAGATGTGCAAATCTTATACATAAATCTGATTTATAAAATGGATAATCTATTAAAAGTTAAAATATTAAGTAGTTGTATTTAAAATATTTTTATTAAATTGAAGGCGCAGGAATAAGCTTATACTAATTCCTGCTAATACCAGATGCAGCACAATTGGGCCAGCTGCAGATAAGCATATGCCAAATTGAGCTAAAGCCGGCCTTGAACAGACTAGGTGAGTGACTTTTTACAGACCAGTGAATTACGCTGGTAGTTGTATAAGGCTTGGCGGGCATTGGGTAAGTCATCGACACTGGCCGGCTCAAAGCCCTGTTCCAGAAACCAGTGCGCAGTACGGGTGGTCAGAATAAACAGCTGCTGAATACCAAGGCTACGGGCTTTATCTTCCAGATAATGCAGAATCTGGCTGCCACGATTGGATTTACGATAGGCCGGATGTACCGCCACGCAGGCAATTTCCGCCGAGCGCAGTTCATTGTCGCTGACCGGTAGCGGATACAGCGCCGCACAGGCCAGAATGGTGCCATCACGTTCAATCACCGCAAACTGTTCAATTTCATTTTCCAGCCGTTCCCGCGAACGGTAGACCAGCACACCTTCTTCTTCCAGCGGGCGCAGCAGGCTGATGAGACCGCCGACATCCTGAATATTGGCGGTGCGCACTTCTTCATAATGGGCATCGGTAATCATGGTACCGGCACCATCGCGGGTAAACAGCTCTTCCAGTAGTGCGCCATCAGAGGCATAGGAAATCAGATGCACCCGGTTCACGCCCTGAGTGGCAGCATCCTGTGCGCCGCGTAAATGCAGGGCCATTTCCGGCTGGCTGGCCTGATACAGACCAATATAATGACTGAGCTGGGATGGGCGGATTTCACGTTGCAGCTGACCCTGTTCATTCAGTAAACCCTGCTGTTTGCCCAAGAAAATCAGCTTGTCGGCTTGCAGGCGAATTGCGGTTTTGGTGGCGACTTCTTCAGCCAGTAAATTAAACACTTCGCCTGTTGTGGAATAGCCGGTCGGGCCGAGCACGACAATATTATGATTGTCCAGATGACGCTGAATGGCATCGGTATCGACACTGCGCACTTCGCCGGTCAGCTGGAAATCGACTCCATCGCGAATACCATAGGGTTTGGCGGTAATAAAATTACCCGAGACCACATCAATGCGGGCGCCGTACATCGGCGAGTTGGCCAGTCCCATCGACAGCAGGGCTTCAATCTGCAGGCGAATTGAACCGACCGCATTCATGACACAGCTTAACGATTCGCGGGTGGTAATGCGGCGCTGCTGATGAAACGGGGTGTCGATCTGGCTGGCCTGTAAATTCTGGTTAATCTGCGGGCGGGCACCATGCACCAGCACCAGCCGGATACCCAGTGAATGCAGCAGGGCAATATCGTGAATAATATGCTGGAAATTGTCATGCAGGACCGCTTCACCATCAAACATCAGCACAAAGGTTTTATTGCGATGGGCATTGATATAAGGCGCAGAATGTCGAAACCAGTGCACATATTGCAAAGTTGTGCTGTGTGATGTTTCGGTAGAATTCAGGTGCATGCCGGTCTCAATCAAGCAAAAGTCTTATAGCGGATTCTAATCAAAAAATACCGGGGCGTAAGCTGAAAAAATAAAAAAACACCTGAACGGGGTGGTTCAGGTGTAAAGAGGGAAGGGAAAATGAGACGAAACCCTTAGCCCATAATGCGAATAATCCGGTTGGTACGTTCGTTGATCATCACGTAATCGCCATTAATTTTGTACCACTGCTGATAACGGCCGGTGTTTGGTAAACGACGCGCTTCGCGGTCACTGACTTTATAACGGGACTGGTCATAGGCACGCGGTAAGGTCTGGCCCACACGCCAGTCACGGCTCGGATTTACGCGCACAACCGGACGTTTATGATCACGGTCCCAACGGCTGTCCTGATGTTTGTAGTGGGTTGCCGCACGACGGTCATGATCACGATGATCAGGCGCAGCCATGGCTGTAGTAGCCATAAACGCACTTAAAGACAGGGCAATGGTGGTTAATACTTTTTTCATGACGCTCACCTTTGAGTCAAACTGTATATCTCTGGAATACGTCCAAATTAACCAGAAAGTTGAGATAAAGGATGAGAGCAATTGAGATGAATTGTGAAAATCATGAAGAAAAAGCGGAGAGCCTGAAAGCCGGCTAGCATCTGCCCTACAGCGAAAATAGCAGCTTGAAGAATTGCTGATATAAAAAAGCCCAAACCGATGTTTGGGCAACCGAGGAGTGGGACTGAAACGGTTGGAGTGCAGCTTAGAAAGACAGGATTTTAAGAATACTGTGGGTATCGGCATTGACCAGAATATAGTCATTATTGACCTTATACCATTGCTGCTTACGGTCCGGTTTAGGCAGGTTATGCTCTTTATATTCGACCTTGTAGCCATTGCCACGATAATGCTGCGGCATCACATAACCGGTTTGCCATTTATGCTGCTGTAAACGCTGATAGCCCCGTTCTTCACGCTGGCGGCGTTTTTCATAAACCTCTTTCGATTCACGATATTCACGATGTTTTTTGCCCTGACCGTGCTGACGTGACTGTTCATAGCCGCGTCCCGGATTGTCAAATTGAGGTGCAGCCGCAGTGATCCCGCTGGCCAGCAACGCACTGAAAGAGATCGCCATAACTGTCACTATCTTTTTCATGTGAAAAAACCTCGTTTATCGTCTTTTATTTCACTGTGTCTTACTGTACGAAAAAAATGCAGAGAAACTGTGAAGAAAGATCGTTAATTCTTTATCGAAAGCAGAGATATTTTGGATATTATGCTGGAAAAGTAACAGATGATGAAAGACTTATCTGTTGTCACGTGAACTGGTTATACAACATTGGGCGCAAAAAGCCTAGCCCGTATTGCCGGGATTCTGCCCGCAGTCAGTTCCATTGCTGGCTTAAGTCCTGCAAGGAGTCGATGGCATGGGCCAGACATTCGGCCTGCTGGCCATCTTCAAGTACAGCCAATAAGCTGGCGGGCAGTTGTAAGTGTTCAATGGAACGGATAATGTCATTTTTACGTTGCTGGTCGGCCATGTGCTGCTCCTTTCATTGATTCATTGCGGTTGAGTAGCAGTATAGGCCGGATGTTTCAATTTGAAAAACCGAATAATTTTATAAAAATGATTTAAAAATGCGATTTATGGTCTGGTAGTGTATAAAATTTAGCAGCGCATAAAAAGGACCCGCAGGTCCTGGATTCAAGCATGTGCTTAGTAGGCATATTTCAGGTCGGTATAGTCGGTCAGTGACTTCTGGATATGCGCCTGAATAAATTCGCGTACATCTTCGGCGCTCATTGGCTGGCCCTGTTTGGTAATCACATGCTCGACCGGGGCTTGGCCATCGACCAGAATCCGGTAGACAAAGTTTTTATAGACGGCATAGTCCTCGGCCTGTTTATAAATACCGGTGATATAGCTGTAGTGATGTTCAAAGTTCAGATCGGTATGCGAAAAGATAAACTGGTCAAACAGTTTCAGGTTTTGCCCGGTCTCGAGTGCCTGTAGTTCATCGAGAATACTGGCTTCAAATTTCATGCCGTATTTTTCAGAAATGGCTTGACCATTAATCAATAAAGACACCATGCCATCTTCATGGGTCGTTACTGTGATATTGCTAAAGTCAGACATGGGCATCTCGGGATAATCAGAAACAGGGCTTTAGTATCGGCAAATTTTGCTGAAATTCAAGCCGACTTAAGCCCAAACCGGTATATTTACGCAAAGTGGGAGCAATTACAGCTTTATGGATGGGCATAAAAAAGGAAGCACAGGGCTTCCTTCATGGATACAGCAAGGGCATTAATCCTGCGCATCAATACTCTGGCCGTTCATGTGCAGACTGTCATCGCCCATTAAATATAAATAGGCTGGCATGATTGATTCCGGTGTCGGCAAGGTTTTCGGGTCTTCATCCGGATAGGCCTTGGCGCGCATGGCGGTGCGGGTCGCGCCCGGATTAATGCAGTTATAACGGATATTCGGATGTACATTTTCCTGGGCAAACAGTTTGCTGACCGCTTCAATGGCAATTTTAGACACCGAATAGGCGCCCCAACGCTCACGTACTTCACGACCGACGCCCGAACTGGCAAATACCACCGAAGCATGTGCCGATTTTTCCAGTAAAGGCAGCAGTTCCTGGGTCATAACAAAGGGTGCACGCAGGTTGACGGCCATCACATCATCCCAGACATCAGCCGGATAATGCACCAGTTCGGTCCGTTCACCCAGAATGCCGGCATTGTGCAAAATGCCATCCAGACGGCCAAACTGCTTGTCGAGCGTATCGACCAGCAATTCATAATCACGCGATGACGCACTGGACAGCTGGAGCGGAAGAATGGCTGGCTGCGGCGCGCCTAAACCTTCAATTTCATCATAGATGACTTCCAGTTTATTCAGGGTGCGACCATGCAGGACAACGGTTGCGCCGTGCAGTGCAAAGCTGATCGCGGCTGCACGTCCAATACCGTCGCCCGCACCTGTAATCAGGATCACGCGATCTTTGAGCAGATCAGGGCGAGGTTGATATTCTGAATATTTCATGATCGACCTCCGTTTTTTGCTGTAATTATGAAGTGATTGAATGTTGTTGTTGCTGTGACAGCATCTGGTGCAAGACCTGATGTAATTCTGTGACATTATTCACTATACAGTCTGCCTGCCAGGCTGTTAAGTCATCTTTGTGTTGTAAGGGTAAATAGCCATAAGCCGCCAGAATGGTGTACATGCTGGCATTGCGTCCGGCATCAATATCACGTGGATGATCGCCGACATAAATACACTGCTGCGGTTCCAGTCCCAGCTGTGCTGCGGCCAGATACATCGGTTCCGGATCGGGTTTGGTCTTGCTGACATCTTCCGGGCAGACCAGTACCGCACAGCGTTCGGTCAGGTTCAGGGCTTTTAACAGCGCTTCACTGAGCCAGCGTGGCTTGTTGGTGACAATACCCCAGGGAATTTGCTGCTGTTCCAGCTGCTCTAGCAGTGGATACATGCCTTCAAACAGGTCGGTTTCTACCGCAATATCGGCGCCGTAAAGGTCCAAAAAGCGCTGGCGATGGCCTAAAAAGACCGGGTCTTCCACTTCCAGCTCCGGATATACTAGCTTGACCATGGCGCGTGCGCCTTCAGAGACCTGGGTGCGAATCTGCTCGGCGGCGACAATGTCACAGCCTTTATCGCGGCACATGTCTTGAATAATACGGATAAAGTCGGCCGCGGTATCAATTAAGGTGCCGTCGAGGTCAAATAAAACCGCTTTCATTGGCCACCTTCATTCAGGGTATGCACCATATAGTTGACATCAACATTGGGCGCCAGCCAGTAGCGTTTGGTCAGTGGGTTATAGTGCAAACCGGTCATATCTTTCAGTTTCAGGCCGGCATTGCGAATATCGTGTGCCAGTTCGGACGGCTTGATAAATTTATGATAATCATGCGTGCCTTTGGCCAGCATACGCAGCACATATTCCGCGCCAATAATCGCAAATAAATAGGCTTTCGGATTACGGTTAATGGTCGAGAAGAACACATGGCCGCCCGGTTTGACCAGCTTCTGGCAGGCCTGAATAATTGAGGCTGGATCGGGTACATGCTCCAGCATTTCCATACAGGTCACCACATCGTACTGGCCAGCCTGTTCTTCTGCCAGTTGCTCGACCGGAATCTGGCGATATTGAATATTTTCGACGCCTTCCTGCTGGGCATGTAAACGTGCCACATTCAGCGGCGCCTCGCCCATATCAATCCCGAGTACATCGGCACCACGGCGCGCCATGCTTTCCGAAAGAATGCCGCCGCCACAACCGACATCCAGCACTTTTTTGCCAGCCAGTCCGCCTGAATGTTCATCAATCCAGTTTAAACGGAGCGGGTTAATTTGATGCAAAGGGCGGAACTCAGAATGCTGATCCCACCATATAGCTGCGAATGCTTCAAATTTGGCAATTTCTTGCGGATCAACATTCAGTTGCGACATTGGTGTCACCTCAATCAAGTTATTATGATTTCAAAAAGTCTATGCTGTTTAGTGTAGCGTTTATTCTGGAAAAAGCGATAAAAGCCGTAAAAAAGTTCACAGAAGCAAAACGAAAACGGCATAATTGATTTATAGTGTTCGCATAAGCTAATCATAACGATTTATGAGGACAATAAGTTCAATGAAAAAGTTTCTTTTGGGTAGCCTTGCAACCGCAATGTTTGCAATTTCAGGTGGCGCATGGGCGGCCAATTTTGTTGAAGGCCAAGACTATCGCGTACTGGCCAATCCGGGCAAAGTCGATGTGCCGGGTAAAATTGAAGTCCGTGAATTCTTCTGGTATGGCTGTGGCCACTGCTTTACCTTGGAGCCGCATATGCAAGCCTGGCTGCGTAAGCTGCCAAAAGATGTGAACTTCGTGCGTACTCCGGCTGCCATGAACCAGGTCTGGGAAATGAATGCGCGCGGCTATTATGTGTCGGAAGCACTGGGCGTCCGTAAACGTACCCACTTGCCGTTATTCCATGCCATTCATGACAAAGGCCAGCAGATTTTTGACCAGAAATCCCAGGCCAAATTCTTTGTCAAATACGGTATTCCTGAAGCCAAGTTCAACAGCATGTTTAACTCTTTTGCGATTACCTCTAAAGTGGCACAGGCCAATAAACTGGCGCGCCAATACCAGTTGACCGGTGTGCCGGCAGTGGTGGTCAATGGTAAATATGTGGTGTCGGGCGATAACGGCAAAGTGATTCAGGTGGTGAACTACCTGGTCGATAAAGAACGTAAAGCCAAATAAAAGCCCAACATGATGTTAAAAACCCGCTGTTTAAAGCGGGTTTTTTAGTGCTGCGGTTTCATGCATTGTGATGTTTGGTCGCTCCCAATGGCTGATACCACGAAACAGCAATTGCACCTGGATAATGGTCTGCTCGGTAAACTGTTGCTGCTGCTGGCTTAGGGCCTCACCTTCAAACTGGCGACTGAGGCCAATC
This sequence comes from Acinetobacter sp. AND/436, assembly GCF_049546925.1. Classification (NCBI taxonomy): domain Bacteria; kingdom Pseudomonadati; phylum Pseudomonadota; class Gammaproteobacteria; order Moraxellales; family Moraxellaceae; genus Acinetobacter; species Acinetobacter sp. AND/436. The sequence goes on along the minus strand of NZ_JBMXBO010000007.1, from coordinate 140,481 downwards.
CAGCTCATGGCCCAGTTAAAGGACAGGTTAATTAAAATATTGGCCAGTACTTTAAAATCTTCCGGGTGTTCAAAATGCTGTACGCTTTCGACCCGTTTCAGGTCGTTGGCAAAATCATCAATTAAAAACTCGATTTCCCGGGCAATGGCCTGACGTACCGTGGCCGAGCCGCCCCAACGTTCGGCAATTAGAAAAAGCCATTGCTGCGGATGCTGATCGACTGCCTGAAAAAACAGTTCAACGCTGGTGCGGGTTTTGGCATTGGGCAGATATAAATAGGCCTGACCCAGCTGATGCAGAATGCTTTTTAAATGCAGCGCCACCTGATCGACCAGTTCTGCACCGAGTTCATCCATATCCTGAAAATGCCGGTAGAACGCCGTTGGCACCAGCCCGACATGGCGGGAAATCTCCCTTAAGCTGATGCTGCTAAAAGAGCGCTCGGCAGTACTTAAGGTCAGGGCCGCATCTAAAATGGCCTGACGACTTTGCTGCTTACGTTCTTCCCGAATCGACATGTCACATCCCTGATACTGTTTAAAAATTCATCTCTGTGGCTATTATAGAGCAGAATCGGCCCGGGCAGCAGCCATGCTGTTGCATTGGCTGTGTAGGGCCCGCTTTTCTGTGGCGAGATTGTGTAAAAGCCGACCCGGGGACAAAACCTGTGCGCTTGCATCTGCTATACTGGCCGACAATTTATTTGAGTCAAAATAAGGACAACTTATGCGTATCGACCAACGTACCCTAGATCAATTGCGTGATGTCAAAATTACCCGTAATTACACACGTTATGCGGAAGGTTCTGTCTTGGTTGAATTTGGTCATACCAAAGTGCTGTGTACTGCCAGTATTGATAACTCGGTACCGCGCTTTTTAAAAGGCAAAGGCCAGGGCTGGGTAACTGCAGAATATGGCATGTTGCCACGTTCTACCCATACGCGTAGTGACCGTGAAGCGGCACGGGGTAAACAGAGCGGCCGGACCCAGGAAATCCAGCGCTTAATTGGCCGCAGTCTGCGTGCCATGGTCGATCTGAAAAAACTCGGTGAAAATACCATTACCATTGACTGTGATGTAATTCAGGCCGATGGCGGTACCCGTACTGCCGCAATTACCGGTGCAGCGGTGGCGCTGGTCGATGCCATGAATGTGCTGCTGGAAAGCAAAAAAATTAAACAGGACCCGTTAAAAGGTCTGGTCGCTGCTATTTCTGTCGGTATGTATCAGGACGAAGTATTGCTGGACCTGTGCTATGAAGAAGATTCAAACTGCCAGACTGACCTGAACGTGGTCATGACCCAAGCCGGTGAATTTATTGAAATTCAGGGCACTGCTGAAGATAAACCGTTTACCCGTCTGCAATGTAATGCCATGCTGGAAATGGCCGAGCAGGGCATTCAGGAACTGATCAAAAAGCAGCAACAGGCCTTAGGCTGGTAAACACTGCAAGATCAGAACAATATATTTATAAAACGCATCTCCGGATGCGTTTTTTTGTGATTGAAGCCAACGTAACCAGCGGCTGTGCGCAGATTCATCTTCATAACAAAAACCAACATGCTGAAACCGAGCTTCATGGCTTACTAAAACTCGCAGTGATTTTTTTAAAACAGCAAAAAAGAGGGATGTACCATGAAATACTTGATGATCTTACTGGCGATGGGCGCCTTTGGTTTAAGCGCGTGTGATACGGCCAATGACCGTGATGGTGATGGCACCATGCTGAATCAGGACCGTGATGGCGACGGCCGTGCAGATGATTAAAGTCTTGCGGCCATCGACTCACCCTAAATGAATAAAAAAGGTGCCTCATGAGGCACCTTTTTTCGTTATCGACAAATATCGAATTGCGATTAAGCATTAAAACGCATGGATAAATCGACCGCTTTGACATCTTTGGTCAGAGCGCCCATAGAAATATAATCGACACCAGTGCTGGCCACTTCACGCAGGTTGGCAATGGTGATATTGCCCGATGCTTCCAGTTTGCAGCGACCGGCCACATGCTTGACTGCATCAATCATCTGTTGCTGGCTAAAGTTATCCAGCATCACGATATCGGCCTGAGCGTCCAGAGCCTGATTCAGCTCATCCCAGGTTTCAACTTCTACTTCCACCGGTTTGCCCGGTGCAATTTGATGGGCTTTGGCAATGGCCTGGGCAATACCGCCAGCGGCCATAATATGGTTTTCTTTAATCAGGAAGGCATCAAACAGCCCCAGACGATGGTTTTGACCGCCGCCTACAGTGACCGCATATTTTTGTGCAATCCGCAGACCCGGCAAGGTTTTACGGGTATCCAGCAGTTTGGTGTGCAGGCCCTCGAGCTGTTTCACATATTCGGCGGTTTTGGTGGCCACGGCCGATAGGGTCTGGACAAAGTTAAGGGCAGGGCGCTCCACGGTCAATAAACTGCGCGCAGAACCGGCCAGCTTTAAAAAGGCTTCATTGGCCGCCACGCGATCACCATCCTGTTTCAGCCATTCAATCTGAACGCTTGGATCGTACTGCTGGATTAAGGCATTCACCCAAGGCTGACCGGCCAGCACCATGTCTTCACGGCTGATAATGGTGGCGGTGGCCTGTTCATCTTCCGGGGTAAGTAAAGCGGTAATATCTGCCTCGCCAATATCTTCCTGCAGGGCCTGCTGAATATTGATCTGGATAGATTGCTCCAATAAAGATTGTGGTATGCTCATTGCCTGTCCTTATCTCTTTACCCATGAAAATTGCGCGATATATTAGCACTGTTCGGCTGGCCCGATGCGCTTTTTCGCGGCTTTTTTGTCTGATTTGAGATTTTCAGCTGAAAGTTTTAGGATGGGCTAAATTTTTATACTGAAAAAAATATCAGGATCATTCTATGCAGCAGGCGGCTTCTTTTCAGGTCATCCAGGGACAGTTAAAAGGTGCGCGGCAGGTGCCTTCACCGAATTTTAACCAGCGTCCGCAGCAGACCGAAATTCAGCTGGTGGTGATTCACAATATCAGTTTGCCGCCATCACAGTTTGGCGGCGGTTATATCGAACAGTTTTTTCAAAACCGGCTGGACTGGTCGGCGCATCCTTACTTTCAGACCATTGAAGGGATGCAGGTCTCGGCGCATCTGCTGATTTTGCGTAGCGGCGAAGTGCTGCAATGTGTCAATTTCAATGACCGCGCCTGGCATGCCGGACGTTCCAGTTATCTGGCCAAGCCGGAATGTAATGATTATTCCATTGGTATTGAACTGGAAGGCAGTGATGATCTGCCCTTTGAAGCGATCCAGTATCAGGTACTGGCGGAAGTGGTGTCGGCCTTGCAGCAGGCCTATCCGAAAATCCAGCGTCATCTGGCTGGACATTCCGATATTGCCCCGGGGCGCAAGACCGATCCGGGACCTTATTTTGACTGGAGCCGGTTCCGGTCTTTACTGCGTGACTGCAACAGCAGGATAGAAGCAGCATCTTCATCAATTCATAACGAAACTTGTGCTTAGGTTTCTTTACAATAGCGGCTAAATTTTTATTTGGGTGGTTCCGATGGCGCTTTGGCGATCGACCTTTATTGTCAGTGCGATGACCATGCTGTCCCGGGTGTTGGGACTGGTGCGGGATATTGTGTTATTAAATGTGTTTGGTGCGGGAAAGGATTTCGATACCTTTGTGGTGGCCTTTCGTATCCCGAACTTTTTCAGGCGACTGTTTGCTGAAGGGGCATTTTCCCAGGCCTTTATTCCGGTTCTGACCGAATATAAAACCAGCCGCACCCATGCCGAAGTGCAGATTCTGATTAGCCGGGTGTTTGGCTGTCTGGCCTCGGTGATGAGCCTGCTGACACTGGCTGCTATGGTGGCGGCGCCGGCGGTGATGTACGTTTATGCGCCGGGCTTCCATAGTGATCCGGAAAAATTTGCGCTGGCCACGGACATGTTCCGCCTGACCATTCCCTATTTGCTGTTTATGTCGCTGACCGCTTTTGCCAGCAGCATCTTAAACAGTTATGGCTCCTTTACCACGCCGGCCTTTGCACCGGTGTTGCTGAATCTGGCCATGATTGCCGGAGCCCTGTGGCTAACGCCGTATATGGCCGAGCCGATTATGGCCTTGGGCTGGGCGGTGATTATTGCCGGAGCCTTGCAGCTGGCGATCCAGATTCCGGAATTGTGGCGTAAAAAGCTGCTGATTCCGCCAAAAATCGACTTCAAGCATGAAGGCGTTGAGCGCATCATGAAGCTGATGCTGCCGGCCCTGTTTGGGGTATCGGTGACCCAGATTAACCTGTTGCTGAACACCATCTGGGCGTCATTTATGCAGGATGGTTCGGTATCGTGGCTGTACAGTGCCGAACGGATGACCGAGTTGCCGCTGGGCCTGATTGGGGTGGCAATTGGTACGGTGATTTTACCATCCTTGTCGGCGCGCCATGCCGAGCAGAATCAGGAAAAATTCCGTGGCATGATGGACTGGGCGGCGAAAATTATTGTGCTGGCTGGTGTGCCTGCCAGTATTGCACTGTTTATGCTGTCGACCCCAATTATTCAGGCCCTGTTCCAGCGCGGCCAGTTCACCTGGGAAGATACCCAGATGACGGCCTTGGCCCTGCAATGTATGAGTGCCGGGGTCATTGCCTTTATGCTGATTAAAGTTTTTGCTCCGGGCTTTTATGCCCAGCAGGATACCCGCACCCCGGTTCGGGTCGGTTTAATGGCGGTGGCAGCCAATGCCATTTTAAACGTGGTGTTTATTGGGCTGTTTAAACTGATTGACTGGGAAGCCGAGCACATGGCGCTGGCACTGGCATCTTCAGGTTCCGCGCTGGTCAATGCCGGTATGCTGTATTTCTATTTGCATAAACGCGATATTTTCCGTTTTGGCGGGCACTGGAAAAAACTGCTGTTCCAGTTTGGCACGGCCAATGCGGTGATGGTGGCTGCCTTGTGGTACGCTTTGAGCTGGTATAACGGTGATGTATCGCAGTGGATGCGCGTGCTGGAAGTTTTGCTGCTGTGTGTGGTGGGTGTGGCAGCGTATGCTCTTGGTCTGCTGGCCACCGGTTTCAGACCGCGTCATTTAAAACCTTAATCCGGTAGAGCTGAACACGAAAGATGTTCAGCTCCTATGAAAAAACCCTTTGAGACTCAACAGCTCAAAGGGTTTTTTTTATAGGCTTTTATTGCACGATGCTGCTGCACGAGCAGCGCAAGCGTCTTTATTTATTGATCACTTCCAGCAGTTCGACATCAAAAATCAGGGTGCTGTTCGGTTCAATCGCATCGCCAGAACCAATCTGGCCATAGCCCAGATTCGCTGGAATAAAGAAGCGGTATTTGGCTCCTTCACGCATCAGTTGCAGCCCTTCGGTCCAGCCCTGAATGACTTGTGTGACCTGAAATTCAGCCGGTTGCTGACGCGCCATCGAGCTGTCAAATACGGTGCCATCAATCAGGCGGCCTTCATAATGCACGCGTACTTTGGAGCTGGCCTTCGGTTTTTTCCCGGAACCGGATTGCAAGACCAGATATTGCAGCCCCGATGAAGTGACTTTCACCCCATCCTTACGCGAGTTTTCTGCCAGAAAGGCCTTGCCAATCATGTCATTGGCTTCAGCGCGCTGTTTCAGCTCAATCAGCTGTTTGGCTTCGGCCTGCTTTTTGAACTGGGTCAGAATACGGGCCATGTCTTCATCGCTCAGGCTGGCTTGCTGGCCCAGTGAGGCGGCTTTTAAACCCGCCACAAAGGCATCCAGATCCATACCTTTTAAGGTGTCGACATTGCTGCGCCCCATTAAATAACCAAAGCTGTAGCCCACCTGCTGTTCAGTGGAGCTTTTGGTGGTCACCGGTTGAGCCAGTGTGGCCGCGCTACACAGGGCGAGGCCGAGCAGGGTGATCGTTTTTTTCATATTATGGGTCCCTAAACAACGAAGGAGAGCCAGGCTCTCCTTGTTTTTATTTTACTTCAATCAGCTCAACATCAAAGATCAGGGTGCTGTTTGGTGGAATCATGCCCGGCACGCCCTGTTCGCCATAACCCAGTTGTGACGGGATATACAGCGTGGCTTTCGAGCCTTCTTTCATCAGTTGCAGACCTTCGGTCCAGCCTGGAATCACCTGGTTTAACGGGAACTCGATTGGTTCACCACGCTCAACCGAGCTGTCAAATACTTTGCCATCGACCAGTTTACCGGTGTAGTGTACTTTTACCACAGAGCTGGCCGTTGGCTGTTTGCCATTGCCTTGCTGGGTAATTTTATATTGCAGACCTGACGCGGTGGTTTGTACCCCTGCCTGTTTGGCATTTTCAGTCAGGAAGGCATCGCTGGCCGTTTGTGCCTGCTGGGCCTGATCAGCCTGTTTTTGTTGCAGTTCCTGCTGGAACTGTTCATAGGCCTTTTGTAATTCTTCTTCAGTATAAGCTGGCTGCTGACGCGCATGACCTTCACGGACACCAGTCACAAAGCTGTTAATGTCCAGCTCTGGTGGAGTTTGATGGGCAACTTCATAGCCTAATGCATAGCTGATTTTTTCAACCGCAGACGCATTTGCAGATGCTTTTGAGGATACAGTGGCAGGGTGTTGAGTTGCATAATAAACAGGAACAAGTGCAGCACCGCCTAAAATTACAGCAACAGCAATGGGTAAGGCTTTACTCATAGGTTTTCTCAAATCATTTTATCGTGTCAAAGCTGCTTTCATGTTAGCAGACTTTTTGAATCAAACCGCTGACATCAATCATTCGGTTTGGCTAATTAATATATGCGCATCGTTAAGCATATGCCATAACAGACTGAATATCTAACACATTTTTTATACAATAGGGGCCAGCCGCAGAGGCGGCCCAATTTATTCGTGAGTAATTGTATCTATTATAGATTTGGCTTCAAAGCAGATTAAAAATCTGCTTTCAGCACCACCCGGTAACGCGCCCGGCCCGCATGTAAATGTTCAATTGCCTCGTTAATCTGCGACATCGGGAACACTTCAACCTGCGGCGCCAGCTGTTTGCGGGCGGCAAATTTCAGTAACTGGCGCAAGGTCGATGGTGAACCGGTCGATGAACCTGTCACCGCTTTGCCACCACCAATTAACGCACCAGCCGAGACCTGTAACGGCTCTAAGGTCAGGCCCAGCATATGCAGCGTACCATTTGGTGCCAGGGCAGACAGATATACCGGCCAGTCCAGGCTGACATTCACCGTACTTAAAATCAGGTCAAACTTGCCGCGCTGGGCTTTCAGGGCAGCGCTGTCACGGCTATTCACCACATGATCGGCGCCCATGGCTTTTAACTCTGCGGTTTTCTCCAGGTTGGAACTGAAGGCCGTAATTTCACAGCCCCAGGCTTTGAGCAGTTTAATGGCAATATGCCCAAGGCCGCCAATTCCAATCACCCCGACATGATGCACCGCCTGAATCTGGTGCTTAATGATCGGATCAAATACGGTAATACCGCCACAGAGCAGCGGGCCGGCACTTTCCGCATCCAGATCATCCGGTAAGGGAATGACCCATTGCCAGCCGGCGCGGACCTTATCGGCAAAACCGCCGGCATGTCCGACAATGGTGGCGACACTATCGCCGGTACATTGCACCTGCCGGCCGGACAGGCACGGATCACAGTGCTGGCAGCTTTCTGCCGTCCAGCCAATGCCAACGCGCTGGCCCACAGATAATCCTTTGGCTTCACTTCCTAACTGGACAATGGTACCAATAATTTCATGCCCGGCCACTACCGGATAGACCGAAGAACGCCAGTCATTGTTAATCACCGATAAATCGGAATGGCACAGGCCACAATATTCCACCTGAACTTCGACCTGATGCGGCAACAGTTCGCCAGCATCAAACTGATATGGCACCAGCGCTTCGCCGGGTTGCATGGCGGCATAGGCACGAATGGTAGTGTTGCTCATGATGAGTGCTCCTCGGCTAAAGGGGGAAGAGATTTAAAGGCGCAGTGATCTTCATGGTCGTTGACCATGCCGACGGCCTGCATAAAGGCATAACAGATGGTGGGGCCAACAAATTGAAAGCCCTGCTTTTTTAAAGCTTTAGACAGTGCCACACTGGCTGCAGTATAGGTCGGGGCGCTGCGATAATCGGGCACGGTATGCTGCTCGGGCTGATGATCGACAAATTGCCACAGCCAGTCGACCAGATTGATACCTTGCTGCTGCAGCTGGAGCCAGGCCTGAGCATTGGTGCGGATGGCTGCGAGTTTGGCCGGATGCCGGATTAATCCGCGATCCTGTAATTTGTCCTGCAAGGCCTGATCAGACAACGCGGCAATATCGGCAATGGAATATTGAAAAAAATGCTGACGGTAACATTCGCGTTTTTTGAGCACGGTAATCCAGGCCAGACCGGCCTGCTGGCCTTCCAGACATAGCATTTCAAACAGCTGCGCTTCATCGTGAAGCGGGCGGCCCCATTCCTGGTCGTGGTAGGCGATATAGAGCGGATCTTCGGAGCACCAGCCGCAGCGTGTTCGATCCATAGATGATGCTCCTGTACGGGTTTAAAGCTGGAAATGAACCCATTGATCCTGACGGTTATCCCAGTAAGACAATTCCGCCTGAGGCAGATCGGCAAAGGCAATCCAGACATCCTTGCCGGATTTATCGGCATAGCCGGTGCTGATCAGAAGTGCATCTTCAGTAATTTCCATGATCCAGCCCTGATGACTCTGGCCGTTCAACATAATTTTCTGTTGATTCCCGGATTCGGCAAATTCGACCAGTCGATTGATCAATGCTTCTGACATGTACACTTCCTAAAGCAAACTAACGTAAATAGGGATAGGGATTGACTGCACCGCGACCTTTGCCATTTAAATACAGGCCATAATGCAGATGCGGCGCGGTATGGCGGGCGTTGCCGCTATTGCCGACATAGCCAATGAGATCGCCTTTCTTGACATAATCTCCGACCTTCAGGCCACGTTTATGCCGGTCCAGATGGGCATAATAATGCCAGCTGCCGCCCGGTCCCAGAATCCATACCACTTTACCACCCAAATTGTTATTGCGTAAGTCGGCAATGAGGCCTTCGGTGGCGCTGTACACCTTGCTGCCGCGTGGCGCTAGAATATCAATGCCTTCATGCAGGCGACCGCGACTGCGTGACGCGCCCCAGGTATCTTGCAAGTGCTGACGTTTGACGCCCTGTACCGGCACTGGCAAGCGGGTTTTAAGTGGCATGTGCTGCAGTTTTTTGACCATGGCCGGCGGTAGGGGCGCCGCAGGTTTTTTCGGTGCCGAGGTACAGGCTGCTAGCAGAATCAGACTGAAGAAAACACAGCAGAGTGAAATCGAGCGAAGCACAGCATCTCCCTGATGATTATTATGTCGATGGTATTCGAATTCCAGTCTTTGACTATGTCATAAATCGGCGGCCGAGATCAATTTTTTCATGGCGGTCGGCAGTCCACGTGCAGTAGCCTGTGCCGGCGTCATCCATTCGGCGTCCAGCTCAATCGCCAGATGTTCCTGCTGGTCCGGCTCGACCGGAATTACACTGGCATCCAGCAGCCAGGTAAAGTGGGTAAAGCTGTGTGAAATCTGCAGCTGCTGTTGTCGCTGTTTCAGACCCAGACGCTGACAGAGCGCCTGAAACTGCGCTGGATCATCAATAATCGGCAGGCACCATAATCCGCCCCAGAGGCCGCTATTCGGCCGCTGCTGCCACAGCCACTGGCCATCACTGTGTAAGAGCAACACCTGGGCCTGTCTTACGGGTACGGCTTTTTTCGGTTTTTTAAATGGTAATTCGGCTTCTAGGCCCTGCTGGTGGGCCTTGCAGTGCTGCTGCATCGGGCAGTACAGACATAAGGGTTTTTTCGGGGTACAGATGGTGGCACCGAGGTCCATAATCGCCTGGGTGTAGTCATGATTGCGCTCGGTCGGACACAGCTGTTCTGCCAGCTGCCACAAGGCCCGTTCATGTACCGGTTTGGACAGATCATCTTCAATGGCAAAAAAGCGCGCCAGCACCCGTTTGACGTTGCCATCCATAATTACGCCGTATTGTCTGAGACCCAAAGACATCAGTGCGCCTGCGGTCGAGCGGCCAATGCCAGGCAGGGCCATCCATTGTTCCAGATTTTCTGGGAAATGTCCTTGCTGGGCCACTATGCCAGCTGCTTTATGCAGATTGCGTGCCCGCGCATAGTAACCGAGTCCGGCCCAGTATGGTGCCACTTCATCCCAAGAGGCACGGCCTAAGCTTTCTACATCGGGAAAACGCTGAATAAAACGCTCGAAATATTGCAGCACGGTTTTGACCTGGGTCTGCTGCAGCATGATTTCCGATACCCAGACTTTATACGGGTCATCGGCCACCTGCCAAGGCAGGTCATGGCGACCGTGTACATCAAACCAGGAAAGCAGGGCGTGGGAAAAAGAAAAGGCAGACATGAGAACCGGAACTGTTAAGCAGGCGCCTAGTATACCCAAATCTTGCCGATGCAGCAGGCAATAAAAAAGGTGATGCAATAGCATCACCTTCTGTTTTGGTCGCGGCAAGGCTTAGATGCTGCCGCTCATACCCCAGCGTTGGTCCAGCTTGAGGATTTGACCTTCATAGCGCGGAATAATGTGGATATGCAAATGCTGCGATGGGCTGCCAAACACATCGCCATCGTTAAAGCCGACATGAAAGCCCGCCGGTTGATGGCGCAGCTGTAATTCATTCCGCGCCAGTTCCAGCAGCGACATCAGGCTTTTACGTTCTTTGTCGGTAACATCAAAAAAAGAACTGACATGACGTAGAGGGATAATGACACAGTGGCCTTTAGACAATGCGTTCGGTTCGGGTAGAATCACGCCATAATCATTTTTGGCAATGACATCATATTCATCAAAGTTGCAATATGGGCAGTCTTGTTCGGTCATTCTTCTATCCTCTATTCAAATTCATTATATATGGCCTCATGCCAGAATCAGGCCAAACGGCGTTGTAATAATTGGTACATGGCATCCAGGCTTTGCTGTTCTGCTACCGGGCTATAGCCGAGGTCGACGCCATTGGCTTTGGCACGTTCATCGGCTAGCGGGTTACTAAAGCCGTGCTTGGCATCTTCAAATACAATCACTTCATGTTCTACCTGGGCAGCGTGCATTTCTTCACGGAAGCTGGCCACATCATCCAGCGTTACCATGCTGTCCAGTTCACCATGCAGCACCAGAATTTCTGCCTGTACCTTGCCTTCCTGCGCCGGTTCTCTGGCCGCCAGAATGGCATGGAAAGTCGCAACAGCTTGTAGGTTGGCGCCTGAACGGGCCAAATCCAGCACCACTTTGCCGCCATAACAGAAGCCAATGGCTGCCAGTTTAGCCTGATTTACTTCCGGTTGGGCAGCTAAAGTGTCCAAAGCCGCAGACGCACGAGTCACAATGGTATTCGGGTCTTCAAAGGTCTGGCTCATCCACGCATTGGCCTGGGCAGCCGTGGTGGTATTTTTCTTGTCGCCATACATATCAATGGCCAAGGCGGCATAACCGTGTTCTGCCAGTTCGCGGGTACGCTGTTCAATATATTCATTTCGGCCCCACCATTCCGGTGCCACAATCACACCCGCGACTGGTGCATCGGTTTCGGGTGCAGCAAAATAACCAACCAACTGGCTACCATCTGCCGCCGTATACTGAATTTCGCGAGTTTTGATTGCTAAAGTCATGCGTCCAATCCTTGTGTTTTTTGAAATAATTCGATTAAAACATAAAAATGAGACAGCGGTTTGAAAAACATTTCAATGGGCCTAAACAAATGTGAGAAAATATTTTTAAGTTATTTTTCAAAGAATAATCTGTCTGTATCTGCTGTCGGTCTAAACACAGGCATAAAAAAAGAAGGATTTGCATCCTTCTTTTTTGTGAGGGTCAGGATATAAGAAACTATACCTTGCCGCGGGACAGGAAGCCGACAATTGCCAGAATAACAGCAATAACCAGCAGAATGACCGCGAAATCTTTAGATAAACCAGCGACACCACCGAAACCGAGTAGACTGGCAATAAGTGCGATTACAGCGAAGATAATGGCCCAACGAAACATAATTTTTCTCCATGTGTTTTTATACTTCTTGATCAAGTATAGGGGCAAGTCGCTGATTTGATTGTTTTGCTTTTGTTTATTAAGTGTTCAACTATTTATTTAAGTCTATGATTCTATTGTATCTATGACATAGCACATGCTTTTGTAGAAGACTGTTATAATAGACCGGTTATTTTGTAGTGTTGTGCATCATGTCTGATCAGCTTCGTCCCCAATTCTGGAAAAACTATCCGTTAACAGCCTTAACCCAGGCAGAATGGGAAGCGCTGTGTGATGGCTGCGGTTTATGCTGCCTGGTCAAGCTGGAAGATGAAGACAGTCATGAAGTGGCTTATACCAAAGTGGCCTGCAAGCTGCTGGATTGTACGACCGCCCGCTGTTCGGACTATCCGAACCGGCAGCAACAGGTACCGGACTGTATCCAGTTAACGCCGGAAAAGCTGGACAGTATTCACTGGCTACCGCCAAGCTGTGCCTATCGCCGTTTAAAAGAAGGTAAAAACCTGCCGTCCTGGCATTATTTAAATACCGGTTCACGTCAGAGCGTGATTCGCGCCAAAAAATCGGCCGCTGGCCGCTGTATTTCTGAAACGGAAGTCAATGAAGAAGAAATTGAAGACTATATTGTGCGCTGGGTACGTTAAATTTTTAGGCCGTCTGTATCTTTAAGAGCAAAATTGGCGATTTAAACCTGATAAAAACAACTGCCGACACTCAGGCTGAGTTTCCCGCAGCAAGCGCTAAAAAATCGGCTATTGAAATACTTCATTTTGCCATAACATAGTACACTCAGCCGCAGCTTTGTACAGAAAACCTTCTATGTCAGACAGCCATATTCCACTTCCTGAACGTTTGCGCCCGCGCGATCTGTCGCAGATTATCGGTCAAGATCATCTTCTGGGGGAGCAGGCCCCGTTACGCCAAATGATTGATCAGGGCCATTTGCCCTCGATTATTTTCTGGGGGCCACCTGGCGTTGGAAAAACCACCATTGCCTTGTTGCTGGCGCAGGCGGTTGATCGTCCTTTTGTCAGTCTGTCTGCGCTCAATACCGGGGTTAAGGAATTACGTGAAGTGATTGCCGATGGCGGCGATTTACTAACGCCGGTGGTGTTTATTGACGAGATTCACCGCTTTAATAAATCCCAGCAGGATGCCTTATTAAATGCGGTTGAGAAGGGCAAAATTACCCTGATTGGTGCCACCACGGAAAACCCGTCTTTTGAGGTGAACAGTGCCTTGCTGTCGCGCTGCCAGGTCTATACCTTAAATGCACTGAGTGCCGAGGCCATCCAGCAGCTGCTGACCCAGGCCGTCCAGAATGATAGCTTCTTAAAAGAACGTTATATCCAGATTGAAGAGTTTGAAGCACTGGTGCAGTTTGCGGCGGGTGATGCACGTAAGGCGCTGAATTTACTCGAGCTGATTGCCGGCACCTTTGAGCCGGACACAGAAAACAGTATTAACAATGCCCTGGTCGTGAAAGTGGCGCAGCAGAATATTGCCCGTTACGACAAATCTGGCGAGCAGCATTATGATCTGGTCTCGGCCTTTATTAAGTCGATTCGCGGCAGTGACCCGGATGCGACTCTGTACTGGATGGCGCGCATGCTCAAGGGTGGAGAAGACCCGCTGTTTATTGCGCGGCGTATGCTAATTGCTGCCTCGGAAGATATTGGCAATTCCAACCCAAATGCCTTGTTGCTGGCCGGTGAATGTTTCCGCGCAGTGCAGGTGATTGGTATGCCGGAAGCGCGGATTATTCTGGGCCAATGTGCAGTCTATCTGGCCACCAGTGCCAAAAGTAACAGTACCTATCTGGCCATTAACAAGGCGCTGGACTTGGCGGAAAAAACCGCCAATTTGCCGGTACCGTTACATTTGCGTAATGCGCCGACCAAGCTGATGAAAGAGCAGGGCTACGGGGTGGATTATCTGTATCCGCACAATTATCCGGAGCATTTTGTATTGCAGGATTATTTGCCGCCAGAATTAAAAGGCACCAAGCTGTATGAATCGGCGCGCAATAAACGCGAAGTTGAAGCCGAGCGTTTACAGCAGCGGCGCTGGATGCAGCAGCAACAGTAGCAATAAAAAAAAGCCCAATTCAGAGGGATGAATTGGGCCAAACTGGATGTTAGATTGGGAGAGAACATCCGCGAGGATTAACGAAACTGATCGGCAGTCACTGTAAAATTTACCGTGTCTTGCCTATGTGCTTAAGCATAGGTCAAAACTAAAAATATGTAAAAACGATCATTTTTATAAGTTGAATTTGTTTTTTCGATTGAGAGTGAGAAAACTCAGCCAATAAAAAACCGGATCAGCTGATCCGGTTTTTTTATCGTTCATCTTGGAGATGATCAGATATTGTCGAGGTTGATGCCTAAACGTGCCGCAACTTCTTCATAGGCTTCAACCACGCCGCCTAAACCTTGACGGAAACGGTCTTTGTCGAGTTTTTTCTTGGTGTCTTTGTCCCATAGACGGCAGCCGTCTGGAGAGAATTCATCACCCAGCACGATACGGTCGTGGAACACACCAAATTCAAGTTTGAAATCGACCAGAATCATGTTGCCGGCATCAAACAGGGCTTTTAGTACATCGTTAACTTTGTAAGTCAGTTCTTTCATTTGTGCCAGCTGCTCAGCAGTCGCCCAACCCAGCGCAATCGCTTGAGATTCGTTGACCATTGGATCGCCTAAGGCATCATCTTTAAAGAACAGTTCAAATGTTGGCGGGGTCAGTTCCTTGCCTTCTTCGACACCGAGGCGACGGCACAGAGAACCAGCTGCATAGTTACGGATTACGCATTCAACCGGAATCATGCTCAGCTTTTTCACCAGCACTTCATTTGGGGTCAGCAGTTTTTCAAAATGCGTTTCGATACCGGCTTCAGCCAGTTTTTCCATAATAAAGGCGTTAAAACGGTTGTTCACCTTACCTTTACGATCTAGTTGTTCGATCTTTTCGCCATTGAACGCAGAGGCATCGTCACGAAAGACTAAAATCAGGTGGTCTTCACTATCTGTGGTATAAACAGATTTCGCTTTACCAGTATAGAGCAAGGTTTGTTTTAACATGAGGGAACCTTTTTCAGAAAAAAATGCCTAGTAATGTCTAGGCTGGCCAATTTTGGTAAATCTGGGCCAACAGGTCTGCAGCTTTTTCTTTGTCTGCAAAACTGTTGTCGGCGTTGAACACAGCCAGGTTGTTACTTGTACCGACAGAGGTGAGTCTTAAGACGTAGGTCTGTTGATCGACCGAGATGGTGACTTCGTAACGGTTTTTGCTCTGACCAATAATGCTATGGTTCAGGCTGCTGAGTGTGGCAAGCGTATACTGCCAAATTGTAGCAGAATTTCCATCTATTTTGAGCAGTGGATTTTGATTTCCATCTACAACCGGTTGTGGACGACCTGGCGCGGTGTTGTCCTGTACAGCAGCGGCCTGAGTCGGCTCTACGGCTGGAGGACGAGGAAGTGCGAAACGGTTGCCACGGCTGTTTTCCAGCTTCGGTGCATGTTCAATGGCCAGTGGGTCAACCGTTGGTGCAGGATACAATGGCGTTGCTGGTCGGGCCACAGCACCTTCAGGATATTGTAAGGGCGCAAGGGTGGTGGTGTCTTTATAATCCAGAGAGCCATTGCTGATGGCTAAAGAACTACAACCTGCCAAACTTACCACTGAAAGTGCAGTGATTAAACCAAAACGTAATTGCATAATATTGTGCTCTTATTAAATGACACCTGAAGCCTGTAAAGCTTCACGTAACGGTGCGCGATATTGTTCTGCAAGTGGCGTTAATGGCAGGCGGATGCCGGTACCAATTAAGCCCATTTCATGAAGTGCCCATTTCACCGGAATTGGGTTTGATTCACAAAATAGAATATTGTGTAAATTTGCAACTGTATTGTTACGTGCTTCAGCGCTGTCATTGTCGCCGGCAATGGCTGCGGCACAAACTTCGCTCATGACTTTTGGTGCCACATTGGCCGTAACCGAGATATTGCCTTTGGCACCAGCCAGCATTAACTGATAGGCAGTGGCATCATCACCTGAATAGACAGTCATGTCTTTACCCGCCAGACCGGCCAGTAATTCACGGCCACGTGGTACATCGCCAGTGGCATCTTTAATGCCCACAATTTGTGGAATGTCGGCCAGACGAATCACTGTTTCGTTGGACATGTCGACGCCAGTACGGCCCGGAACGTTATACAGGATTTGTGGCAGATCCACTGCTTCGGCAATAGTCTTATAATGCTGATATAACCCTTCCTGGGTTGGCTTGTTATAATATGGCGTGACGAGAAGTGCGGCATCGGCGCCGAGTTCTTTGGCTTCTCTGGTCAGTTCGATCGCTTCATGCGTTGAGTTTGCACCAGTACCAGCAATCACCGGGATACGTTTGTTGGCCACGCGAATGATTTCTTTAATCACACGTGTATGTTCAGCCATGCTTAATGTAGAGGCTTCACCTGTCGTGCCCACGGCCACAATACTGTTCGTGCCTTGTTCTATGTGCCACTCAACCAGCTTCTCGAGACCTTTCCAATCTACGCTGCCATCTTCTAACATTGGGGTGACGATTGCGACAATTGAGCCTTGAATGGTCTGTGCTTGCTGAGTCATTTTGAAAAAATATCCTATTTTTCCATCCACAAAAGTTCGTAGAAACAGAAAACGTGGATGGTTGCAGTATTTTGATTTGAGTCAGAATTCAATAAGTCATGATTGAATAATGCTTATGCAAATTATGACTGATTCAGTGTGTCAGAACAATATGCGTAAGTCAAAGCCAATATCAACTTTATCCGCTGCTCAAAACAGTCCGGTATAAGGCATAAGTTGGTGCTTTTACAGCAGTTCAGGTTCATCTTCGACTTTAGAATGAACTGGCGAGTAAGCATAGGTCTATAGAAGCTGTCCGGACAGCAATTTTGCCTGGAAAATGCAGTAAAAAGCCACGAAAACCAGGTAAAAGGGTCGGAATTAAGATAAAAAAACACTTAAACTAGACCTGAAAATTATTTGAACAGGCTTTTTTTAATGCCATTTCCTGCTTAAAACTTTACTGAATGATTTTTTTCAGATCTAAATGAAAATAATAATTTTGACTGTTTGTTTATTTGTAACCGTTGATATTTATATGGATTTTACTGTTTTTTTAAATTGATATGCCTCAATTAAGTCTTTCTAAAACTATATGTTTGCGTGTCTTAAAATAAGAAATGTCTATTAATTTTTTGCCAGACCAGCGCTTTATTCCACTTATTGATAGTTAATTCAAAGGACATCCTCATAGATGATGGCGGCCTTAACCTTTTATAAACACTGATTGAAACAAGGATTCTCCAATGGAAAGATCAGATAATCGACATGCGATTGTGACAGTAGCCATCTGTTTCTTGATTGCGGTCATTGAAGGCTTGGATATCCAGGCAGCAGGTATTGCCGCAGCTGGTATCCGTGAGCATTTTGGCCTCGATAGCTCGCAATTGGGGGTGTTTTTTAGTGCAGGGATTCTGGGCTTATTGCCTGGTGCACTGGTTGGTGGACGCGTGGCAGACCGTATTGGCCGTAAACAGGTGCTAATCTGGTCGACTGCCGTGTTTGCGGTCTTTACTTTATGTACCGTATGGGTCAACAGCTTTAACTCATTGCTGGCGGTACGTTTCCTGGCCGGTGCCGGTCTGGGTGCAGCCATGCCAATTCTGATTACGCTGGCCTCTGAAGCGGTATCACCACAAAACCGTGGCCGTGCCGTAGGTCTGATGTACTGTGGTATGCCAGTCGGTGCTGCGATTTTATCGTTAATTGCCAGTACCGATTTCGGTTCTAACTGGAAAAACATTTTCTACCTAGGCGGTTTATTACCTATTATCGTCATTCCTGTGATGATGTGGTTATTGCCAGAATCGAAGGAATATTTAAAAGCCAAAGATCAGGCTGCGAATACGACAGCAGAAGCTACGCCACAAGGTTCGTTTAAAGATCTGTTTAACTCGAACAACCTGCTACGTACCATGTTCATCTGGGTCAGCTATTTCTTCACCCTGATGGTAGTGTACATCATGCTGAGCTGGTTACCGTCGCTGTTCCAGGAACTGGGCTTCTCGCGTAAAGAAGGCGCAACTGCACAGTTCTACTTTATGGTCAGCGCGACGATTGGTACCGTTATTTTGGGTATGCTGACCGATCGCTGGAAAAAAGCCTATGTCATTCTGTTGATGTACGGCGGTATTCTGGCCGGTCTGCTGGCACTGAACGCTGCAGGTTCATTAACTCAAATGTATCTGGCCTCTGCGCTGGTGGGTGCATTCGTCATTGGCTGTCAGGGTGTACTGTATGCCTTCGGTGGTATTGTGTATCCAACTGAAGTGCGTGGTACCGGTATTGGTGTGGCGTCTGCCGTGGGCCGTGTCGGTGCGATGCTCGGGCCTGCGATTGCCGGTTCACTGTTAACGGCTGGCTTTGGTGCAGCAGGGGTGATCTCTGCCGCGATTCCATGTATCGTGATCTCTGCCATCTTTATGTTACTGCTGGTGCGTCGTATTCAAAACTAAACACGCATTGTAACGACCCCTTCAGACAGCCCGCATATGCGGGCTGTTTTGTTTTCACCGTACAGTCCAATGATTCCGCTGCAACAAAACCATCCATTTGGTATATGCTAGGACGCTGACAATAAGCGAAACATGGATAGGTGTTATGCAAGCGCAGACGGCATTGATCGTAGTAGATGTACAAAATGGATTTACACCGGGCGGTAATTTGGCCGTCGCTGATGCCGATCAGATTATTCCGATCATTAACCAGCTGGGGCAGGTCTTCGACAATATTGTCCTGACCCAGGACTGGCATCCGCAGAATCATATTTCTTTTGCCGACAATCATCCGGGCAAACAGCCGTATGAGGTGGTGACGCTGGAATATGGCGAGCAGGTGCTGTGGCCGGCACATTGCGTCCAGGGTACCGCCGATGCCGAACTGCATCCGGCGCTGGACTTGCCCCAGGCGCAGCTGATTATCCGCAAAGGGTTTCATGCGCAAATTGACAGCTATTCGGCCTTTATGGAAGCAGATCAGAAAACCACCACCGGCCTGGCCGGCTATTTAAAAGCGCGTGGCATCGACACGGTGTTTATTACCGGCATTGCCACCGATTTTTGCGTGGCCTGGACCGCCATAGATGCCTGCAAGCTGGGCTTTAATACCTTTGTCATTGCCGATGCCAGCAAAGGCATAGACCTGAAAGGTTCATTGCAACATGCCTGGCAGGAGATGCTAGCGCATGGGGTAAAACGGGTCTATAGCAAAGATGTGTTGGGCCTGTTACAGCCTGCTGCACAGCCAAGCCTGGCCTGATTGGCCCGAATCATTCATTCAGAACGTGCCGAGGTCTATGGTGTTAGGTTTTAGCCAGTTTGTACAGAAAACTTTTGCCCTGTGGGTGCTGCTGTTTGCCGTGATTGCCATGTATCAGCCAGAGGCTTTTGTCTGGTTAAAAGCCTATATCACCTGGATGCTTGGTATCATCATGTTTGGTATGGGCATGACCATGTCGCTGCAGGATTTTAAAGGCGTGCTGCAAAGCCCCAAAGCAGTCGCGATTGGCGTGGCCGCGCAGTTTATGGTGATGCCGCTGTTGGCCTATCTGTTATGTGCCTTATTCCGGTTACCGGCTGAAATTGCCATTGGGGTGATTCTGGTTGGCTGCTGTCCGGGTGGTACGGCTTCGAATGTGATTACCTATATGGCCAAAGGCAATACAGCCTTATCGGTGGCCTGTACTTCGGTGTCGACCTTGCTGGCGCCGCTGCTGACCCCAGCAATTTTCTTTGTGCTGGCCAGCCAGTGGATTAAAATTGATGCCTGGTCCATGCTGAGCTCGATTTTACAGGTGGTACTGTTCCCGATTGTACTGGGCCTGCTGCTGCGCGCGCTGTTTAAAACCCAGGTGGAGCGTTCCATTACCCTGATGCCGCTGGTTTCGGTGGTGGCGATTGTTGCCATTGTCGTGGCAATTATCGCCGGCAGCCGGGCACAGATTCTGGAAAGCGGCTTGCTGATTTTAGCGGTGGTGATGCTGCACAATGGCCTGGGCTATTTACTCGGTTTCTGGGCAGCGCGTTTATTTAAATTGCCCTATGCCGACAGTAAAGCGGTGTCGATTGAAGTCGGAATGCAGAATTCTGGCTTGGGCGTGGCCTTGGCGGCGGTGCATTTTGCCGCGTCTCCGGTGACCGCCGTACCGAGCGCCATCTTCAGTTTATGGCACAATATTTCTGGACCGGCACTGGCCACCTATTGGGCCAGCCGGCAGCGCCAATAAAGGACAGCTGTCATCCGGCTGTCATCAAGGCAAGGATGCCTTAGTATATTGAATATGCTGTCTTTTTACTTAGATAAAAAACAAAAAAATGATAAAAAACAGATTTTTATTTTGAACAAATTTGGGCTAATTTTCATCATTTGGTCATTTTTGTAACACAACTGTCATATTCAATTTCTAAGATGCCCTCACAGAGGCGGCACAAACAGACTGTTGTAAGACAGCATAGAGTGAGATATGAGCGATTTTCAGCATTCATCCATGACCTATTTCAATCGGGAACTGGCATTATTCGAGTTCCATCAACGGGTATTGGCCCAAGCGCTGGATGAGCGTCTGCCGCTGCTGGAACGCTTAAACTTTCTGATTATTTTTTCCCGAAATCTGGATGAGTTTTTTGAAATCCGCGTGGCGGGTTTAATGAAACAGCTGGATTTAAATGCCCTGACCCGCACTCCGGATGCAATTCCGACCGAACTGGTGCTGGCACAGTTATCTGAAGAAATTCATGCGGCGGTCGAGCTGCAATATCGCACCTTAAATCAGGACATTCTGCCGCAGTTGCAGCAGGCCGGGATTCGTTTTATTCAATATCCGCAAATTCAGGACAAGCATAAACCCTGGATTGCCCAGTATTTTGCCAAACAGGTCCAGCCGGTACTGACCCCAATCAGTCTGGACCCATCACATCCGTTTCCGCGACTGGTCAATAAAAGCCTGAACTTTATTGTCAGTCTGGAAGGTAAGGATGCCTTTGGCCGTGAAATTGAAATGGCGATTGTGCCAGCCCCACGTTCCTTGCCGCGCTTAATTGCCTTGCCGCCTGAAGTGGCCGGGGAAGGGGAGGAACAGATTTTCCTGACGGCAATTATCCAGCAGCATATCAATGACCTGTTCCCGGGCATGAAAGCCACCGGCTGCTATGCTTTTCGTGTGACCCGAAATGCCGACCTGATTCTGTCGGAAGATGTCGATGATCTGGCGGTGGCCTTAAAAGATGAGCTGTCATCACGCCGTTTCGGCCGTGCGGTGCGTCTGGAAATTGAAGATGACTGCCCGCAGAGTATTATTGACTACTTGCTAGATGAGTTTGATCTGGATCAGCAGCAGCTGTATCAGACCAGTGGCCCGATTAACCTGTCGCGTCTCACCACCAGTTTTGACCGTCCGGAACTGAAATATCCGATTTTTAGCCCGGTGATTCCGCCGGTGTTTCGCAAGCAGAAACCGATTTTTGAGGTGCTGAAGAAGCAGGACGTACTGCTGCATCATCCGTTTGATTCTTTTCAGCCGGTGATCAGCCTACTCAAAGAAGCGGCCAAAGATCCGCATGTGCTGGCAATTAAACAGACCCTGTATCGCAGTGGTCCGGACTCGGAAATTGTGCAGGTACTGGCTGAAGCGGCGCGTAATGGCAAGGAAGTCACTGCGGTCATTGAACTGCGTGCCCGCTTCGACGAAGAATCCAATATCATGGTTGCCAACGTGCTGCAGGAAGCCGGTGCGGTAGTGGTGTATGGCATTGTCGGCTATAAAACCCATGCCAAAATGATTCTGGTGGTACGCCGCGAGCAGGACCAGCTGGTGCGTTATGTGCACTTGGGCACCGGTAACTACCATGCCGGCAATGCGCGCATGTACACCGACTACGGCCTGATGACCACCCAGCCGGATATCTGTGAAGATGTGCACCGCATGTTCCAGGAACTGACCGGCATGGGCAAAATGGCCAAACTGAAAAACCTGTTGCATGCGCCGTTCACCCTGCACACTGAACTGCTGAAACTGATTGAACAGGAAATTGAATTTGCCCAGGCCGGCAAAGCCGCGCAGATCATGATTAAAGTCAATGCCCTGACCGAGCCACAACTGATTGCGGCGCTATACCGTGCCTCGCAGGCCGGGGTGCAGGTTGATCTGATTATCCGTTCGATTTGCTGCCTGATTCCCCAAGTGCCGGGCATGTCAGACAATATCCGGGTGCGTTCGATTGTCGGTCGTTTCCTGGAACATACCCGCGTCTATTATTTTGAACATGGCGGCGAGAAAAAACTGTTCTGTGCCAGCGCTGACTGGATGGGACGTAACCTGTTCTCACGGGTTGAAACCTGTTTCCCGATTCTGGACAGCAAGATCAAGAAATGTATTGTCGAAGATGGTTTACGCAGCTATTTAAATGACAACCAGAATGCCTGGGAATTGCAGTCCGATGGCCACTGGCAGAAAGTGCAGCCGGAACCGGAACAGCCCCTGCACAGTGCACAGGCCTATTTACTGCAAAAAAAGCTCCTCAAACTCTAAGCCTCTATCAAAAAATCCTGACACGGGTCAGGATTTTGATCAGACGACAGCGGCTGCTGCGTCTTAAGACGCTTTAGAGTGCTTGCCACGTAAAATTTCAGTTCTTAACTGCTGGGCCAGTTCGGCCGCTTCACTGTCCATGCCATTGACCATATAGGCATGCCGGGTCAGCACATTGGTCGGGTTTGGCATACTGACCAGTTCATAATGATCGGACAGGGTTTTCAGTAATTCATGCGGTAAATGCACCGCATTTTCCTTAGCTGATAGCTGGCTGACCAAGCGTTCTGCCGCCTGCACCGAAGACAGCTGCATGGCATCGACCGGGCTGGACAGTGCACTGCGGGTTTGCAGCACAAAGCGTTTTTCTTCACGGTAGCGTTTATACAGCACTTCAGACAGCAGCTGGAACACGGTGCCAATCATCGCCAGACACGGTGCCGCATTCGGTTTATCGGCCGACATGCTTAAGGTGGCGCCATCTTCATGGAATGGTTGTACCGTGGTGATATCCTGCTGGCTAAGTTTATAGTGCTGCACACACAGCTCGATGCTCTTGTTCAGGAAAATCTGGCATAGATTAAAATACGGCACCGAAACGGTTTTGTTGACCGTATCCATCAACTGTTTCGGATCATAGAACTGGATGTTTAACGAAATTGTATGCTGATCAATCGGGGCCGGTTTGTTTTCTTTCAGTTTTGGTGCGGCTTTGGCCTGTTGCTGCGCCTGTGCAATCGCCAATGCGGTATTGTGTTTTTCCTGCTCCAGTGCCTGGGTCAGATTCTGGATTTCGTGTTTCAGACGCGATTCATTGTTGATACGCGCCAGATATTCTGAACGGCTTGGACGGGCAATCGCACGATAGGCCAGCCACAGCAGGGCATGAATAAACAGCGAACTGAGAATCGCCATCCACTGGGTGCGCAGAATTTCGCCAATACTTGGTTTGACCAGGGTCACCTCAATGGTGCCGACTTTCTTTTCGTTTTGCAGCGCATCGCGCACAAAGACTTCACCCTGACGGGTTTTGGCCAGGCCACCGGTGGCCAGCACCTGATTGTTGGTATTCAGAATGCGAATTGAGGCAATACTCGGGTTGGTGGCATAACGATCGGCCAGAAGCGCCAGTGAAACGGTATTGGCCGGTTCCAGCTCGGACAGGCTGTCTGTGACCAGCTGGCTGGTGATCAGCTGGCCTTGACTGGCCCGATTTTCATTGAGCTGGTGAGTCGTTGCCAGTACCAGTAAAAAGGTATGCAAGGCAAAACTTATGGTCAGTAGGCTAGCAAATAGCCCTTGTCTAGGCGCATTCAACGTAAACTTCCAAAGTAATTCTACTTAATTTCGATTATGATTCTAACAATAGTTGTAGCTCAGACCCGAGTCAATTCATGCGAGAAATCATTCTTATATCATTTTTAGGACCTGACCAACCGAATCAGTTTACTCGATTAATGCAGGTTCTGTCCGCTCATTCCTTACAAATCTTAGATGTCGGTCAGGCGGTCATTCATAACCAGTTGACTTTAGGTATTGTCGTCTCATCAGATGACCAGACGGCTACCGCATTAGCCATGAAAGAGATCCTGATTTTAGCACATGATATTGGCTTAACTGTGCGCTTTAAACCGATCTCTGCAACAGAGTATGAACAATGGGTCAATGAAGGTGGCCGTACTCGTTACATCGTGACGGCTTTGGCGCCAGAACTCAATGCCTCTCATCTGCAGGCAGTAACACAAATTGTATCCAGCCAGGGTTTCAATATTGAGACCGTGACCCGTCTGTCTGGCCGTCCGGCAGCAGATGGTTCCAGCCAGGGGCCAAAACGTGCCTGTGTGCAGTTTGGTTTAAGCGGTCAGATGCTCGATGCCGCAGCCATGCGTGCCGCCTGTTTAAGCCTGTCCAACGCGCTAAGCGTCGATGTCGCGGTACAGGAAGACAATGCTTATCGCCGTAACCGTCGTTTGGTCTGCTTTGACATGGACTCAACCTTAATTGAGCAGGAAGTGATTGACGAACTGGCGATTGAAGCCGGTGTCGGTGCACAAGTGGCTGAAATTACCGAGCGTGCCATGCAGGGCGAGCTGGATTTCCAGCAAAGTTTCCGTGCCCGTGTGGCCTTGCTAAAAGGTCTGGATGCGTCGGTTCTGCCAAAAATCGCCGAGCGTTTAACCGTGACTGAAGGCGCCGAGCGTCTGATTTCGACCTTAAAAGCCCTGGGCTATCGCACTGCGATTCTATCGGGCGGATTCCAGTACTTTGCCGAATATCTGCAGGACAAGCTGGGGATTGATGAAGTACATGCCAATATTCTGGATGTCGAGCATGGCGTGGTAACCGGGGAAGTGAAAGGCCATATTGTGGATGGTGCGCGTAAAGCCCTGTTGCTGCGTGAACTGGCCGAGAAAATGGGTATTTCTCTGGAGCAGGCCATTGCGGTAGGTGATGGTGCCAATGACCTGCCAATGCTATCCATTGCCGGTCTGGGGGTTGCTTTCCGTGCCAAACCGCTGGTACGTGAAAATGCCAATCAGGCGATTTCCAGCGTTGGCTTGGATGGTGTTTTGTATCTATTAGGTGTCCATGATAAAGACCTGAACCGGGCTTAAGCACATCACAGGTTGAATCAAGCGCAGCATAAGGGCTGCGCTTTTTTTATGCAAAATCAGTGAACAAGGGCAAATGTTCATTTTTTGACTGAATCGAAATCTGCTTTAAAAACATCGAAAAAAATATTTTTCAGGACAGTTTTGCAGGTTGTTTTTTTGTAATGACACGCGAAAGAAGGAGTAGCCTTATCTTCAGAAATCTTTAAAATTAAAAAAGTGTAATGACAATATAATATTGCGACAATGTGTGTCGCGTGGTCAAAATTTAAGTCTTTTTTTATCCAGAAAACTACTCATAATGCTTCCATAGATTTGAAATTGGCCTTGCCATTCATTTACAAGTATTGAAGATGGCATGGGGACTCGACAAGATCCACATCCATTTTTGGACGGAGGTTTTTATGTTAACAGCGAATTTAGCAACTATAGTCGGCTTGAGCTTGGTAGCGGCTGCTTTGATTGCTGTTTTCTTTTCGCCTTATCGTCGTTGGTTAAGCTTCATGTTGGCCGGTATGGCATTCTGGGGTATTTTGGAAACGGTCCGTTTTAGCGTACAAACTGTTTTTGAACTGCCTGTGACCTACAGCTATCTGTCTGCATTAACCCTGGCGATGATTGTTGTGACATTGCTTTTGCTACGCGAAGACCGTCGTGCAGAGCGTGCATTGGCCAAAAGACGTTATATCGAACATACCCCAGTGTATGAAGATGACCAGCAGCAGTATTCCAGCCGTTAAGTCTATACAGATAAAACGTCCAAAAAATGTACAGTCATGTACATTTTTTTTTACTTTCGATAATGATTGTTATACAAAGCCTTGCTGAAAAATCAGCTGTTTATGGTAGGATGAAAAGCAATCTAACCCAACAATTACAATAGGCCCGGACGTCATGAAACTTTCCTCAATTCCTGTCGTGAAACTCCCTCTGGTTGATGTCAGCACGGATCCGCTTGATTTACTCGTGACAGGTTTGGCTTTGCGTATGAAGCAGCTTGCCCGTACCAGCCCTAAATTTATTGAGTTGGTTCATGAGCGTCAGTTCCGCATCCAAATTGGTACCGATACCGGTTTTGCCCGTCAGATTATTGTCAATAATGGCGACATTGATACCGTGTCGGGTGATGCTGAAAAAGCCGATTTTATTTTGCAGTTTGCCGATAGCGAGCAGGGCGTGAAAACCCTAATGAAAGGCGATCCGACTGCCTTTATGACCGGCATGCAAAATGGCACCATTAAAATGGAAGGTGATTTTGGTCTGCTGGTCTGGTTTAACCAGGTGGCGAAACTGGTACCACCAAAGCTGCCGAAACCGGTCAAAGAAAAAATTAAAATAGCGCGTCAGTTTATTAAACAGAAAACTGGCAAATCAATCTGATTGCTGCGTCGAAACGCCCAAGAAAAAGGTCTTCCAGTGGAAGACCTTTCTTTATGCACCCGGTAGAGACTTATTCAATTTCCAGCTGAAAGGTCACCGGCCCGTCATTGACCAGATGCACTTTCATATCGGCGGCAAAAATACCGGTTTCTACCTGTGCAAACTGGCTTTTGGCATAGTCCACCAGCTGATCATACAGTTCTTTGGCTTGCGCGGGGGGCATCGCCGGGCCAAAGTCAGGGCGTAAACCTTTCTGGGTCTGGGCCATCAGGGTAAACTGCGATACCAGTAAAATACCGCCGCCGGCCTGGCTGACATTCCAGCCCATCTTGCCCTGTTCATCATCAAAAAAGCGATATTTCAGGATTTTATCAATCAGCTTTTTGCCTTTGTCCAGATTATCGTCTTTGCCCAAACCTAAAAAAACCAGAATACCGTGCTGGATCTGGCCGGTGACTTCTCCCTCTACCACCACTTTGGCTTCAAGAACCCGTTGTAATAATGCGCGCATACGAATGAACTGTCTGACTGTGTTGATGGGGAGAGATTGTAGCAAATTGTGATCCAAAACAGAGAACGTCGGCTTTTTGTTGATTTAATCTCTTAAAACCAATATGGGATTGATGTTTTATCTAATAAAACGATTCTGGTTATAAAAATATTCCGTTTTCACAATTTTGTCATGATTGCTATTTTTTGCCTGCAGGAAAGGGAAAGCATAAACAAGAGGTGATGGAATGGTGAAACATTCATTATGGGTTGCGATGCTGGCAACCATGACATTGAGCACACAAGCAGCAGTACTCACCAAAGACAATGGCGCAGCCGTAGGCGATAACCAGAACTCGATCACTGCCGGTGAAAACGGTGCCGTGTTACTGCAAGATGTACAACTGGTGCAGAAACTGCAGCGTTTTGGGCGGGAGCGTATTCCTGAGCGGGTGGTACATGCCCGTGGCACGGGCGCTTATGGCGAATTTGTGGCGACCAAAGATTTATCTGACTTAACCGTGGCCTCACTGTTTAAAGCCGGTACCAAAACACCGGTGTTTCTGCGTTTTTCTACGGTCATTCATCCCAAAGGTTCGCCGGAAACCCTGCGTGATCCGCATGGTTTTGGTCTGAAATTTTATACGGAGCAAGGCAACTGGGATTTGGTCGGCAACAATCTGCCGGTGTTCTTTATTCGTGATGCGATGAAGTTTCCAGATTTCATTCACGCCATGAAGCCAAGTCCGGTGACCAATGTACAGGACCCGAACCGGATTTTTGACTTTTTACAAAGCCAGCCGTGGTCGGTAAATATGTTGACTTATGTCTATTCCAACCTGGGAACACCGCTGAGTTACCGGCATTTAGATGGTTTTGGGGTACATGCCTTCAAGCTGTATAACGCCAAAGGCGAATATAAATATGTGAAGTTTAACTTCCGTACCCAGCAGGGCGTAAAGGGCATGAATCTGGAGCAGACCCGTGACATGCAGGGCAAGGACTTTAACCACCTGACCAATGATCTGTATAACAATATTTATGCCGGCAACTATCCGAAATGGGATTTATATATTCAGGTCCTTGATCCGAAAGACCTGAACAATTTTGACTTTAACCCGCTGGATGCCACCAAAATCTGGCCAAACGAGTTAATTCCGGAAACCAAAGTCGGCACATTAACTTTAAACCGGATGCCGAAAAACTTCTTTAATGAAACCGAGCAGTCGGCCTTTGCACCGGGCAACCTGATTCCGGGAATTGAGCCCTCCGAAGACCGTTTGCTGCAAGGCCGTATTTTCTCCTATTCAGATACACAGCTGTACCGTTTAGGGGTCAATCATCAGCAGATTCCGGTCAATCGTCCGCGGGTGCAGGTCAATAACAATAATCAGGAAGGCTTTATGAACATCTCAGAGCGGGATTCTGAGGTGAATTATGAACCAAGCCTGAAACAGCCAAAACCG
Source organism: Acinetobacter sp. AND/436 (assembly GCF_049546925.1). Classification (NCBI taxonomy): domain Bacteria; kingdom Pseudomonadati; phylum Pseudomonadota; class Gammaproteobacteria; order Moraxellales; family Moraxellaceae; genus Acinetobacter; species Acinetobacter sp. AND/436. The sequence goes on along the minus strand of NZ_JBMXBO010000007.1, from coordinate 111,859 downwards.
GCCGCAGCAGTGGCACGTGCGGTGGCCACGCCACTTGCAGGCACAGTGCTACAGCAGGCCATTCAGAAACAGCAGCCGTTTAAACAGGCCGGTGATTTATACCGTTCTTATTCTGCTGTAGAGAAAAAAGACCTGATCCGTAACCTGGCGGTAGATTTGGGCGCGGTAAAAGATGCTGAAACCAAGCACATCATGCTGTCTTATTTCTACAAGGCCGATGCCGATTACGGCACCCGCCTCACCGCGGCGGTCAAAGGCAATCTGGCCACAGTCAAAGCCAAGGCGGCCAAGTTGCAGGATTAAACTTTTTTCTAGCGCTGTTATAGAAGGAGCTGCACAGCGTTAGACCGTACTGGTGACGGGTGCGCTCGACGTCACCTCTTGAAAGTCCTGTAAAACTCGCATCCCTTTCCTGCACCCTGGGGGAGTTTTACAGGCACCTCTTTATTTTTGCCGATTCAGACAGGAGCAGCAAGATGCGTATTTTCACCATGCTCTGTGCCGGACTGTTCAGCCTGGGAGTAGGCACAGCACCGGCCTGGGCACAAGCAGATTCATCCTCGGCCACAAGCCAAACCGTAGCACCATCTGCCGCACAAGAGCTGATTGATCTGTTTTTTGCGGCCGCCCGCAGTGGCCAGCATGACGTGATTCAGGAATTTTTACAGCACGGTTTTCCGGTCGATGTCCGTAATCCGGCCGGTTTTACGCCATTAATGATGGCGACGTATTATGGTCATCAGCCGATTGTCAGCACCTTATTGACCTATGGCGCCGACCGCTGTGCACGTGATCAGAAAGGTCATACCGCGCTAATGGCAGCCATTGTAAAAGCCGAGTGGGGCATTGCCCGGCAGTTACGTCAGGTCGATTGTGATGCTCACGCGGCCCAGACCGGCCAGCTGACTGCCGAAGAATTTGCCCGGGTATTTGGTCAACAGCAGCAATTTCAGAAGCTGAGTGAGGACTAGCCGAGCGCCAGGTTCTTACCCAATGGTCGATACAAAAGGTTAAATATCGCTGTAAAAATTATGCTTTAATGCAAGGAGTACAGCAAAAACGAACTCTTATGGCACCAATCATCCACTCTTTGCTTGATACCGACTTGTACAAATTTACCATGCTACAGGTGGTCTTACATAAATTCCCGCAAACCCACAGTGTCTATCATTTCCGCTGCCGTAATCTGGAAGATACGGTCTATCCACTGGCGGATATTCTGGATGATTTAAATGCACAGCTGGATCATTTGTGCCGCCTGAAATTTAGCGAAGATGAACTGCAGTATTTGCGCAGTTTACGCTTTATCAAAAGCGACTTTGTCGATTATCTGGAACTGTTCCAGCTCAAGCGCCGTTTTATTCGTGCCGGCATCGACAGTGAAGGGCGTCTGGATATTGTGGTAGAAGGCCCGATGGTTCAGGCCATGATGTTCGAGATTTTTGTGCTGGCCATTGTCAATGAGCTGTATTTCAGCCGTATTCGCAGTGACGAGGTGCTGGCCGAAGGTGAACGCCGTCTACAGGCCAAAGTGGCCTTGGTGCAGCAATATGCCGCCGAGCAGAATCCGGAAGATCCGCCATTTCTGGTTTCGGATTTTGGTACACGCCGCCGTTACAGCTTTGCCTGGCAAAAGCATGTGGTGCAGCAGATTAATGCCGCCGCGCCGGGTGTATTCCGCGGCACCAGCAATGTGCTGCTGGCCAAACAGCTTGGCATTACTCCAATTGGCACCATGGCGCATGAATTTTTACAGGCCTTTCAGGCGCTGGATGTGCGTTTACGCGACTTCCAGAAAGCGGCACTGGAAACCTGGGTACAGGAATATCGGGGTGACTTGGGGATTGCCCTGACCGATGTGGTCGGGATGGATGCCTTTCTGCGTGATTTTGACCTGTATTTTGCCAAACTGTTTGATGGCCTGCGCCATGACAGTGGCGATCCGTATAGCTGGGGCGACAAAGCCTATGCCCATTATAAAAAGCTGAAAATTGACAGTAAAACCAAGATGCTGACCTTTAGTGATGGCCTGACCCTGGAAAAAGCCTGGGCGCTGCACAACTACTTTAAAGACCGCTTCCAGGTTAGTTTCGGGATTGGCACCAACCTGACCAATGATATGGGACAAACCCCGCTGAATATTGTGTTAAAGCTGGTGGAATGTAACCGTCAGTCAGTGGCCAAAATTTCCGACAGTCCGGGCAAAACCATGACCGACAACGACACCTTCCTCGCTTATTTGCGTCAGGTGTTTGATATTCAGGAATAAGCAAAAATACAGGCCAGGTCCAGTGCAAAGGCTGGACCTCGTCCTCTCCCTGGTGGCGGGTTGACCTCTATCCATGTTTCTGCGCAAGGAATGCAGAAATTCAGGATAATCCTAAAAATGACTTGTGCTAACATCAGGGACAAGGATAGTGATAAAACATACAACCACGATGAATGATGCCACGATCAATTTCGGTCTGTTGATTGAAGCCGAAGACCTGGTGCCCTATTTAGGCAGTGAAAAATTACGTATTGTCGATTTAAGCCGCAACTCGGTCTATGAACAGCTGCATATTCCACATGCGCTACATGTAAAGCCAAAACTATTGCTGCGTCAGGAAGAGTATGCTTCGGGTTTATTGCCGGAGCAGGACGGCCTGGAAGAACTGATCCGCTATTTAAATATTTCCCCTGAGCATCATGTGGTGGCCTATGACGATGAAGGCGGAGCCTGGGCCGGGCGTTTGCTGTGGAATTTACATTGTTTAGGTTTTGAAAACACTAGCCTGCTCAATGGCGGGATTCATGCCTGGCTGGCGGCCGGTCTGCCGACCTCGTCGGAGCTGCCGAGCTTTGCGCCGGTTGAGCATTTGGTGCCGGTACAGCTGAATGATCAGTATCAAATTCAATATGATGCGTTATTAGAGCAGGTACAAAGTGCTGAACTGCAACTCTGGGATTGCCGCACTGCAGAAGAATATAGCGGACAGCGACTGGCGGCGCGACGCGGCGGTCACATTCCGGGCGCCCGACATTTCGAGTGGAGTACTGCCCTTGACCGCGAAAATCATTTAAAATTGCATCCGCTAGAACGCACGCAGCAACGTCTGGAACAACTTGGCTTTGATTTAAGCCAACCGGTGGTGGTGTACTGCCAGTCTCATCATCGTTCCGGTCTGGCCTATATTCTGGGCCGTTTACTGGGTTGGCCAATCCGGGCGTATGCAGGTGCGTGGAGTGAATGGGGCAATCGCCTCGACAGTCCTATCATTACCGGAGAGTTGCCGTCTTGAGCCTCACATCTCGTTTAAAAAAACAATTATTTATTCAGGCCCAGCGCGTGGTACCCCAGCACCAGTTGTCTCGTGTGGTGGGTAAAATTGCTGCCAGTGAACACCCGATGGTGAAAAACGCAGTAATTCAGGCATTTAAAATGCAGTACGGAATTGATATGTCGATTGCCGAGCAAGGCAATGCCCTGAAATTCAAATCCTTTAATGAATTCTTTACCCGTGCCTTAAAAGATGGGGTGCGTGTGGTCGATGCCGATCCGAACAGCATTGTTTCTCCGGCTGATGGCGCGATTTCCCAGCTGGGTAAAATTGAAGATGGTGCAATTTTTCAGGCCAAAGGCCAGAACTTTACGGTTGAAAACCTGATTGCCGATCCACAGCTGGCCGAGCCGTTTAAAAATGGCCAGTTTGCCACTGTGTATTTATCACCGCGGGATTATCACCGGGTGCATATGCCATTTGCCGGTACCTTAACTGAAACTCTGTATGTACCGGGCGAGCTGTTTTCAGTGAACCAGACCACGGCAGAACATATTCCGGGACTGTTTGCCCGTAATGAACGCATGGTCTGCCTGTTTGATACCGAGATGGGCCGGATGGCGGTGGTGCTGGTGGGTGCCATGATTGTGGCCGGTATTGAAACGGTTGCCACCGGCAAGGTCAAACCATCGGGCCGTTTGGAGCTGAACCAGCATGACCTGTTCCTGGAAAAAGGCGCCGAATTAGGCCGTTTCTATCTCGGTTCTACCGCAGTGATTTTATTTGAACAGGATAAAATGCAGTGGGATGCGCAGTATCAGGCCAATTCTCTGGTGGAAATGGGCAAAGCCATGGGTCATCGCCTCTAAGCTGTTTGTATTGAAATGAAAAATGCCCGGATTAATCCGGGCATTTTTATGGGTATTCGGTTTAAAGGCTATACAGCCGTTCTTTGGGAAAGACGGCCTTAAAGGTTGAGCCGCTATTTTCTTTGGACTCGACTTCTAAATGGGCATTGTGCTGCATCAAGACATGCTTGACGATGGCCAGCCCTAAACCGGTACCGCCGGTCTGACGGCTACGCGCGCTATCTACCCGATAAAAACGTTCGGTTAGACGCGGCAGGTGTTTCGGATCAATGCCGATGCCGGTGTCCTGCACACTAAAATAGCCATGCTCGCCATCATCATGCCAGCCAATGGTAATGGTGCCGCCTTTCGGGGTGTATTTGATGGCGTTGGTAATTAAATTGCTAAAGGCACTGGCCAGTTCCATATCGGAGCCAATCAGGTCGCAATGACTGTCGATATCCAGATTCAGGGTATGGCCATAATCAATATTGTAGGCATGCGCATCATCAAACAGCTGGTTCATCAGACTTGGCATGTCAATAATCTGGTTTTTAGCAATGGTCTTTTCATTTTCCAGACGCGACAGCAGCAGCAGGTCATTGACCAGCGCATTCATACGCCGGGTTTGCGACTGCATCTGTTCAAAGGCACGTTTCCAGCGCGGATTCATGTCTTCCTGGTCGGTAAAGGTTTCAATATAGCCACTCAGTACGGTCAGCGGGGTGCGTAATTCGTGCGAGATATTGTCGACAAAGTCTTTGCGCATCTGTTCCAGATTGTGCATCCGGGTCATGTCATGTGCCACCAGCAGGCGGCTTTCGCCACCAAAGCGGGTCATTTTGACCTGCACATAGTGTTCATCCAGCACGGTCGATTTGATTTTCAAGCCATCTGGTGCCTGATCAATATGATGAAAATATTCAATAAATGCCGGTTGGCGCAAAATGGTTAAAATATTGCGACCACGGTCCAGTGGCTGAATGCCGAGCAGGCGCTCTGCTGCCGGGTTCCACCATTCAATCTGATGGTTATCATCAATCAGCACTACCGCTTCGGCCAGGGCCACCAAGGATGACTGGGCACGGTCAATCAGCCCGACCATTTCGGCCTGAACAATACGTTCCTGACGCTGCGAGCGGTAGACATTAAATAATAAAGCCCCCCAAATGCCATGCAAATTGGGGGGAACATCATAGGGACGGTTGGCAATCCAGTCATTGACCAGATAGAGGGAGCGCATTTGGGTGGCGAAAAACGCCAGAAAGCCAATAAAAATACAGATCCAGAACTGTTCGATCCCGAGACCAATAAAACCTGCAATTACTAAAAAAAAGATCAGTAAACGGAGATCTTGTTTGGCAAAAGTCCACAAACTGCTGTAACGGACATTCTTGTGGTCACGGGCCAGTTCGGGGACAGGGTATGGTTCATACATAAAAAGCGATTAACCTAAGGCGACATCCGCACGGGTTGAGAAACGGTATCCAGTGCCACGAACCGTTTGTACAAAGCGGTCTGCGCCAAATGGCTCCAGCACCTTGCGTAAACGACGAATATGCACATCAATGGTACGATCCTCAATATATACGTTGCCACCCCAGACCTGGTCAAGTAGTTGTGCACGGGTATAGGCACGTTCCGGATGCGTCATAAAGAAGGCCAAAAGACGATATTCGGTTGGACCCATGTCCAGAATGTTGTCGCCAAAGCTGACGCGCTGGCTGACCGGATCTAGAATCAGGCCGTTGGCATCAATGGTTTTTTCACCATTCAGGGCATTGGCACGGCGCAGTACGGCTTTGATGCGTGATACCAGCTCACGGGTAGAAAACGGTTTGGTCATGTAGTCGTCGGCACCGGCATCCAGACCCTGAACCTTGTGGTCTTCTTCACCGCGTGCAGTCAGCATGATCACCGGAATTTCCGCCAGGTTTTCATCACGTTTTAAACGACGACATAAATCAACACCGCTGACACCGCCAGGCATCATCCAGTCCAGCAAAATCAGTGCCGGGCGTTGATCGACGATCATCTGATGCGCCTGTTTGGCATCTTCGGCCTGTAAGCAATGAAAGCCGGCCATATCCAATGAGGTATGGATCATCTCTCGGATTGGAAGTTCATCATCGACAATTAAAATGTAGTCATCTTTCACAACGCAATACCCTATAAGTGAACGGTGAACCGTTTATATTTATGACAGGCTTATTACAAAGATTAATTATGACAGTATCATTGCAGAAAGGGCAGACAGCGCTATTTTCGCAATGTTTTGTGACAATTTTTTGTACAGAATGGGCTGAATCCGGAATTCATTTAAAAAAATTTAAATAAAAGATTCAAATATTTAATTTTTCTTGCAGTTTGATGACAGGGATTCAGGCTTTTTTGCTACTTTCTGGCTCCGCTTCGGAAAAATGTTCGAGCAGGGAAATGAACACCACGCTACAGGCGCTGAGCACTTCATCCATTGACTGCTTAAAGCCGCTCATGACCCAGCGGATGGCAATTTGGGTGACATAACCGTTCAGGCCGCTGGCAATTAATGACAGTTCGCGTTCTGAATGCTGCAGGTTTGGCATCATTAGCATGACAAAGGCCTGAATCATGCGGTCAAAGCGCGCCATGCTTTCCTGAATGGTGGCCTGGTTGTGCAGTTCCTGTACCAGCATGGCATCAATATAAATAATCCGAGCCATCTGCGGGTTGTCTTTGAGCGTAGTCAGCAGGGCAGTTAAACCGGCTTCAATCATTTTTTGCGGATTGGTCGAGGCCTGCATGATGGCCTGCATCACATTGTGTTGCAGTGCATCAATCAGCTGTAAAAAAATGGTCTGGAACAGGTCTTCACTTTTTTTGAAGGATTCGTAGAAATAGCGCTCGGTGAGTTTGGCCTCGGTACAAATATCTTTCACCGTGACCGCAAAAAAACCATGCGTGCCATAGGCGTGCAGGCCGGCTTCAATCAGTTTTTCCCGGCGTAGCTGTTTGCGCTCGCTCAGCGATAATCCTTTAAATTGGCGCTCTTTATTTTGGGTATTCTGCGCATTTGGGGGAGCGGGGTGTTGTGCTTCGGTCATAGTAAAAAGGCCAGTTCACATCCTATATTGCTATAGATTAACAAGATTTTGCGCTAAGTGCGAAGTTTGGCATTCAGATTTGAACGCAGCAGACAGAAATCTGCGGGCTTTTGCGTTGACAATGATTATTGTCAAAATTATATTTGAGTGGTGAAATTGAAGTGCGCTGCCGTGCCTGAGGGACGCAGCCAGACCATCCATAAAAAGGAAGCGGAATGAAAAATTTTAAAAATAAAGTCGCGGCGATTACCGGAGCAGGTTCAGGCATTGGCCAGCAGCTGGCCGTCTTATTGGCCCAGCAGGGCTGTCATTTGTCTTTAAGTGATGTCAATGAAGAAGGCCTGGCTAAAACCAAAGCCTTGCTGAGTGATTATAACGTGCGAGTGACCACGGCGCAGGTGGATGTGGCAGATCGGGCGGCTATGAAGCACTGGGCTGAACAGACCGTGCAGGATCATGGCTCAGTCAATATGATTTTTAACAATGCCGGGGTGGCCTTAGGATCGACCGTTGAAGGCGCCTCTTACGAAGACCTGGAGTGGATTGTCGGGATTAATTTCTGGGGCGTGGTGCATGGCACCAAAGAATTTTTGCCGTATATCAAACAGACTGGTGATGGCCATATTGTCAATATTTCCAGCCTGTTCGGGATTACTGCGCAGCCGACCCAATCGGCCTATAACGCGACCAAATTTGCGGTACGTGGTTATACCGAGTCGTTACGTCAGGAACTGGATATCCAGAACTGTGGCGTGAGTGCGCTGTGTGTGCATCCGGGCGGGATTCGGACCAATATTGCCAACGCCGCGAAAATGAATGACAGTCTGAGCAGTCTGGGCATGAATTCAGAAAAGTCGATACGCTCTTTTAATAAATTATTGCGTTATCCGGCAGAGCATGCGGCACGCGATATTCTGGATGCGGTTTTAAAAGATAAACGCCGTTTGTTGATTGGTAATGATGCCAAAGCCATTGATTTAATTCAGCGGATTGTCCCAAGTGGCTATCAGCGGGTGATGGCGGTGGCGACCCAGCTGGGCAAAGGCCGTAAATAAACTGTATTTTAAAGAAGCCTGCGTTAAGCGGGCTTTTTTGTGGCTGTTCAGCATATTTCATTTTTTATTTATCTGAAATTCAGAATAAAACTGTCAAGTTTTTGACAGATTTGAATAAGCCGTTTTGACATCATCAGCTCATCCCGAGTGGAAACCTTTAAAAACATCAAAAGAGAAATGAAGGAAATTTAATATGAGCTATGACTATCAACATATTCAGGTCAAACCGATTAATGGCCGTATTGGCGCTGAGATTCAGGGTATTCAATTATCTTCGCAATTAGCGCAAGCGGTGATTCAGGAAATTAATCAGGCGCTATCTCCTGCCCTCAAATCAACACCTCAATGGTCTTTTTCTTCCAGACAAACTGATAATACAGGCCTTGTAAAATACACAGACTGACAAAGGCCAGCGCATAGGCATACCAGATGCCTTGTAATCCCCACCACTGACTGAACAGATAAGCACACGGCACTTCAATCAGCAAAATTGCCAGCACATTAATAATCATTGGCACCGTGACAGTCCCGCTGGCGCGCATAATCGAAGCGAAAATGGCACTGGCCCCAAAGAACAAAATTGACCACAGCACAATAAACAGCAGCTGCTGGCCCAACTCGACCACCTGCGGGTCGGTAATAAACAGCGCCATTAAATATTTCGAGAATAAATAGGCCAGTACCACCAGCATCCCGGTAATCATCAGGTTCATGCCCAAAGCAGTACGGGTGACTTTGGCCAGTAAATCGGACTTGCCAGCCCCAATCGCCTGCGCACCAAAAATAGAGGCGGCAATGGCAATCGACAGCGCCGGGAACTGAATATAGTTCAGCACCTGATTCACCGCACCATAGGCCGCTGTGGCTTCAGCGCCATAACGGTTGACCAGCCCGACAATCACCAGCCCCGCCACCGACGTGGTCACCATCTGAATGCCGGTCGGAATACCCAAACGTAAAATAATCTTGCTCAAGATCGGTTGATGGCGAATATTTTTCAGCAATTGCCAATCCGGTCGTAGCGGATGGTTTTTCTTGTTCAGATACACCGCCAGAAAAATCAGCACCGCCAGATAACCAATAATGGTGGCGATAGCCGGGGCAATAATCCCCAGACGCGGAAAACCAAAATAGCCGGCAATCAGCACCGGGGTAATAAACAGCCCGATCAGGCTGGTCATGCCTAAGGCAATTAAGGGGGTAATACTGTCGCCCACGCCGCGTAAAATGGAGGTGTAAATAATATAGACAAACAGCAGCGGGCTACCGGCCAGCATCCATTGCACATAGGGCAACGACAGATGCATCACCTGCGGATCGGTACCGAGCGCCAGCAGAATGGATTTGGCGAAAATCACGCCTAAAATGGCAATGATGGTGCCGCCAATCAGGGTCATAAACAGGGTCGAGCCGACCACACAGCGTACTTTTTCAATATTCTGCGCACCCCAGGCCTGCCCGACCAGCACGGTTGAACCGGCTGACAGCCCGATCACAAAGGCCATCAAACAGAACAGAATCGGGAAGAATACCGCCACCGCTGCAATGGCATCGACACCCATCATCTGGCCAACAAAGACAGTGTTGATGGTGCCAGACAGGTTTTGCAGAATATTGGTGGCAATCAGCGGCAGCAGGAAAATCAGGAAGGTTTTCCAGAGCTTGTGTTGATTCACCAAAGGTTGATGCTGCGGCATGAGCAATCCTGTAACCGGTTTATGATCGTGTGCATGAATGGCTTTACCCTAGCATGAGCCTGTAGCAAAAAGCCTTAGCAATTGCGTAACTTAGCTGATCTTACGTACTCGTGTTAACAGGCCGAGAAAATTTCTGCGGCCCGATCCAGCGTTTCATCTTTTTTGGCAAAACAGACCCGAATCAGGCGTAAATCATCCGGCGGGGTCTGATAAAAAGCAGAAATCGGAATCGCCACAATCTTGTGCTGTTCGGCCAGATACTGGCACATCTGCAGATCGTTTAAATCCGGGCGGATGGCGCGATAGTCCAGATTCTGGAAATAGGTGCCTTGCGCGGGAATCCACTGAAAACGGGAGTGCTGGATACCGGCCTGAAAGCGGTCGCGTTTGGCCTGATAGAACGCGGCCAGTTCAGCAATATGTTCCGGATGCTGTTGCATAAATTGTGCCAGCGCGACTTGCACCGGGGTCACACCACAGAAATTGGCAAACTGATAAACCTGCCGGAACAACTGCATCAAAGCCGGTGAAGCCATGCAATAACCGGTTTTCCAGCCGGTGACATGAAAAGTTTTACCAAAAGAACCAATCACAAAACTGTGCTCGTGCAGGGCCGGAAAATCAAGCGCTGAATAATGCTGCTGGCCGTCATAGACCAGATGTTCATAGACCTCATCGGACAGTACGACAATATTGCGATCCTGAATCAGCTCAATCAGGGTCTGCCAGTCCGCGGCTGACCACAGCGTACCGCTCGGGTTATGCGGGGTATTGACGATGATCATGCGGGTACGATCATGAATGGCATCTTTGACCTGATTCCAGTCGACCTGAAAATGGGGCGGCTGCAAGGCCAGATGGATAGCTTTCCCGCCAGCCAGTTGCACGGTGGGAGCATAACTGTCATAGCTGGGATCAAAAATAATCACTTCATCCCCGGCCTGCACCACCGCCTGAATGGCACAGAAAATGGCAATGGTCGCGCCGGCGGTAATACTGATTTCGGTGTGAGGATCAAACGAACGGCCAGTCTGTTGCTGCTTTTGCACAGCCAGCTGTTCTCTGAGCAATAACAGTCCATCACCGGGTGGATACTGGTTCTGGCCCTCTAATGTCGCCTGACACAGGGCCTCCAGCAGGGCCGGTGGCGCTGGAAAATCGGGGAAACCCTGCGATAAATTTAAGGCATTGAGTTGTTGTGCCAAGTTAGACATGGTACTAAAAATACTCAGACCTTGAGCAGGCAGTTTCGCGTGAATATCGAGCATAGTGGGGTTCTGGTTGTGGCAGCAGCTTGTTTTACATCGTAGCGTTTTCAGGGGGGAATGCAAATGGGGGAATTGCTTATAAAAAATATGATTTTAATTTATACAAGTATTACAAAAACAATGCGTTTTGATAGAATGGAAAAATTATTTAATTAATTTTAGAGGTTTTTTGTGAAAAAAATTATTATCGGGGTGTTAACAGCTTCTACTCTTTTAATTTCAGCATGTAGTACTTCTCAACCAATGTGGAGAAAAGCAGGCATTACCCCACATGACACTAATAATACTTTAGCAAAATGTCGTTATGATGTAGGTTTGGCTAAAGTAGACCAAAATGACAAAGCAGAAATGGTAAGAGATTGTATGATGGCACAAGGTTTTAGATATACCTATTAATCTCTATAAAATTCAATTAAATAGGTTCATTAATGAAAAAGTTAATAGGTTTTGCAGCCATCGCTGTTTTTTGTACAAATTCTTTAGCAGAAATCCCTGTAAAAAATAATAGTATTCCTTTCAAGAAGCTTCCTATAGAAATCAAAGAAGCAGTCCAAAGTAATTATATTGAAGCATGTCAGAGCATAGTCGAAGATGAAGAAATGGCTATTAAGAAACCTAAAATCACTTTTGATAAAGGTTTTTTAGCAAATGTAGATTTCAATGGTGATGGCTTAAAAGACTATATTATCCGATCTTCAGAAGTTACCTGTGAAGGTGCATATTCAATGTTCACTGGTAATAGTGATGGCTTTATAGATATCTACTTTCAAAATGAAGCAGGTAAATATGATCATGTTCTTAACTATTGGTTAGGACGTGAAGGATTAGAGCTTAAAAAAATAAAAGATGACTATCGTTTTACTTCTGAATATAACGACAGTTATTTAGCATGGGATAAATCTATAAATAAGTTTATTTCATATTATGGCCCTGAAAAAAGAAAAGATATTTTAGATATAAATGATGAAGACTCTACCACTAGTCAAACTTCTACAGAAAAAGGTGAATTTTTAAAACAAGCATTTCAATAATTTATAAAAAATCATAAGACACTCATCTAGTAAATTTTTTCATTAAAATTAATGAATATTCACGAAGCTGAGTGTCTTTTGAGGGTGTAAATAATTTTTTGAATTTTCAGAACCCTATATCAGCAATAGTAGCATCAAATCAATTCGACCAGCGCCCGGATAATCCCCAGTGCCAGACCAATAAAGGCCCCCACCACCACGCCATTGACCCGGATCATATGCAGGTCGCCGCCGACCTCGTTTTCAATTTTGCCAATCATCTCGCGTGAATCCCATTCATGAATCCGCTCGCTAATAAAACGGATCACTTTTTCACTGTACTGGTCAGAGAGATTGACGGCGATGCCGCTCATTTTGTCATTCAGCAACTGGCGTACGGCGCCGTTACTGATAATGTTCTCACCGACCTGCTGAATGGCCACGCGCAGGTTTTCCGCAATACCGGAATCGGGTTTTTCCAGATCTGCCCGGATTGCATCACACAGAATCACCACTGCACCACTAATAAAATTCAGCACTTGCGGACTGTCCAGCAAGGCATTTTTGGTCTGGTTCATGCGTTGGCTGGCGGCACTGTCCTGATCGGCCAGCTGTTGCATCAGCTGATGCGCCATATCTTCCACTTTTTGTCGCCACGGATGATCGGGATCGGCCAGCATCGAATCGACCCGTTCCAGTAAAGAGTCGATGGTGCGCTGCTGTACATCAATACCAATCCAGCTGGCACCTCTGGCCAGACGCCACACGCCCAGTTCTTTAAACAGGGTGCGGGTCAGCTCGCGGGTTTCTTCCGGATGTTGCAGCATCCAGTCATGCGCCAGATCCAGCCCGCGTTGCAGCACATCCTGATGGAAATCATTTTCCAGCACTGCGCGCAGCATTTCACTGGCCAGATAATTAATGTCAGTATTTTTGACCCATTGCACGCTGTTGTTCTGGATAAAGCGGCCAATCTGTTCCTGCCCGACAAATTCAAAAATCTTCGGTACGGTCTGTTGAATTAGCTGGCTGACCTGCTGGTTGTTCTGTGGATTGGCCAGCCATTTACCCACGGCCAGCGATACATCGGTATTGTGCAGGCTGCGCTGTACAATTTGCGGTGACAGGAAATTTTCCTGAACAAAACGTCCCATCGATTCGGCAATACGGTCTTTGTTGCGCGGAATAATTTCAGTATGGTCCCGCAGAAACTTGGGAATGGGCAGCCGGCCAAAGGGATTACGAAACAGCACAGTAATCGCATACCAGTCAGCCAGCCCGCCGACCACGCCAGCTTCAGCCGACAGCATCAGAATATGAATCAGCCAGATATAGTCGGGCAGCAGTTTGGCCAGCACCATTAAACAGATCCAGGCCAGCACGGCCGTGATCAGGGCCATGGTGGCAAAACGCTTGCTGCGTTGCAGGTTTGGAGAAGTCGGTGCTGGCGCTGTCTGCATGCATGTTTCCCTAGTTTGAAGTGGCTACCGGTGGCTGTAACACCTGACCGCCTGGACTGAGCCCGTATTTTCCACCCAGTGACTGCAAGATCAGGCGAGCATCAAAGGCATCACTTGGGGCACTTTTTTGATCTTTATAACATTGAATCGTATAGGAAACCTGAATCGGGTCAACATTAATGACCTGCGGGTAGTCATAAAATGGGTCAGGCCAGAAAGCCGGATGGCGACGGTAATAGCCATACGGATAAAAGCTCGGTGCCGGATAGACCACAGCCTGACGCGGTGGCTGCTGGCTGCGGTTACTCGGATCATCCAGCACTTTAAAGAAGGTATGGCCCTGTTGCAGCGTGGTTTGCGCAGCTTTGACCAGGGTAATTTCTTCGGCGGTGCCAAAGCTCATGTTGGGGCGGGCCTGAAAACTGATGCGATAGGTCTGGCTGTTCAGTGGCGTCACCGAATATTGCCCCAACTGCTCAAAGGTCAGCGGTTTAGAGGATGTCGTGGCACAGCCTGTAAACAGCAAACTGCTGGCAAGGGCAAGACCGAGTAGGGAATATTTCATGTGAAAGCTCCTGTACACATCAACCAGCCAAGACAAGCTCGCCAGTTAGAAACTGCTATTGGGTTGGGTTAAAAACTCAAGTTCTTCTGCACTCGAAGGACGTCCCAACACCTGATTCCGATGTGGATAACGTCCAAAACGGTCAATAATCACTTTATGTTTCAGTTCATAGCCCAACACGGTGGGGTCATTCAAACTTTCAAACAACGTTAATGCGACTTCGTGAATACGTTTGGATTCACTGTGCATAAACGGCATATATAGAAAACGACGTTCGGTTGGGTTTAAGTCCTGATCCAATTTTAAGTGAATCATTTCTTGTGCCAACACCAAGGCCATTCCATCTTGGGCAAAGGTACGCGGGTCATTACGGTATAAATTACGTGATAATTGATCTAAAACAATGATTTCAGCCAAACGACCTGCGGGTGTTTCGCGCCATGTCCATAGTTCTCCTTGTGCCGCTTGTTGCAGTACATCGGTAAATTTTTCTGCAAGCACGGCATCAAACTCTGCGCTTTTGACAAACCAGTTCGGTTCCGCAGCAGGAGAAAACCAAAAATCTAAAAAATCCTGATAATTCATACGCTTTATTATTTACCTCTGTTCTTTTGATTATAAAATCACAAATTTCACATGTCTTATAGAGCAACTTTGTGATAAAAAATTGCCAAAAATAAAGTTGTGGGTTTGTTTGAAAACTATACAGGATGTAATGTGCCGGCACTAAATCGCGTTATACTGATATAAACCGATGATTTTCTTTAGTAGTTTTTTGCGATAAGCGAGATTGTAATGAGTCAACCCGAATCGACCTCTCAAGATACTTTAACGACTTGGGTGGATTCTTCGCTACTGCGCGGCATGTTGCGCGGTATTGAGCGTGAAAGCCTGCGTATGCAAAGCAATGGATTTCTCTCTCAGGCAGCCCATCCGAAGGGCTTGGGTTCGGCACTGACTCATCCGCATATCACCACCGATTATTCCGAAGCATTAATGGAGTTTATTACTCCGCCGCAGGACAGTATTCCGGGCGCACTGAATTATTTAAGCGATATTCATGCCGTGGTGCACCGTCAGCTGGAACATGAAGAAAAACTCTGGCCACTGTCAATGCCGTGTATGCTGGATGATGCCGAAGAACGCATTCCGCTGGCGCAATATGGCAGCTCCAATATTGGCCGTTTCAAGACCTTATACCGTCATGGTTTGGGGGTACGCTATGGACGCCGGATGCAGACCATTTCCGGGGTGCATTATAATCTGTCTTTCCCGGATGCCTTATTTGAAGCGCTGCAACAACAAGAAAGCGATGAGGCACTCAAAAATCTGAGCCTGCAGGATTATCGCAGCCATCGCTATTTCGGTTTAATCCGTAATTTTATTCGCCTGACCCCACTGGTGATGCTGGTGGTCGGTGCCAGTCCATCGGTGTGTCAGTGTTTTATGACCGGCCGTGAACATCATTTGCTGCCACTGGTACGCGGCACGCTGTTCCTGCCGTATGCTACCGCCTTGCGTATGGGCCGTTTTGGCTATCAGAATTCGGCGCAAAAACAGCTCGGGATTCACTATAACAACCTGAGTGGTTATTTAGAGGGTCTGCAAAAAGCCGTCAAAACCCCGTATCAGCCATTTAGCCGTTTGGGTCTGAATGATGCACAGGGTGAGCCGATTCAGATCAATGATCACGTGCTGCAAATTGAAAACGAATACTACAGTCTGGTGCGTCCAAAACAGGTGCCGCAGGCGGGTGAAACGCCATCTCAGGCGCTGGCCAATCGGGGTGTTGGCTATGTCGAATTACGCGCGGTCGATGTCAATCCGTATAGCCCGATCGGGATTGATGAACACACCGCCGGCTTCCTGGAAGTGCTGGCACTGTACTGTCTGCTGAAAGACAGTCCGGCGTTATTGGATGATGAACAGGACATTATTGAGCGCAATCAGGCCGAAGTCGTGAATCGTGGCCGTGCGCCAAATGCCACCATTTTGGCAGATGGCCAGTCCTATCCAATTGAAGACTGGAGCCGTAGTCATGTTCAGGCCATGCAGCCTTTGGCTGAACTGCTGGATCAGGCCTATGCCACAACGCTATATAGTCAGGGTCTGGCGACCATGCTCGGCCGGATTGATGAAGTCGATGCGACGCTATCTGCGCAGGTGATTGAAGATACCTTACATCAGGGCGGCACCTGGAATTTTGGCAGCCATATGGCGCAGCAACATGCTGACGTCTATCAGGCGCATGTATTAAGCCCGGAAACGCTGGCCTATTTTGAAGAAATGGCCCAGCAATCATTGCAACAACAACAGCAACTTGAGCAGGAACAGACCTTGAGTTTTGAGCAGTTTCTGACTCAGTACCGATAAAAACAGAAAGAGGATTGACCATGCAATGGAGTTATCGCTTCGTGAGTGGTGTTTTGTTGTGTGCCAGTGTGGTGGGGATGGTCTTCGCCCTGTATCTTGAGCATGTGCAAGGTCTGGCGCCGTGTCCATTATGTGTTTTCCAGCGTGTCGGCCTGATTGGCCTGGGAATCATTTCCCTGATCGCGCTGCTCCATAACCCGCTTTCGGGGGCGTTTAAACGACTGTATGCCTTTTTGGGCAGCTTAAGCATTTTATGGTCGGCCGGTGTTGCCGCACGGCATGTCTGGCTGCAAAACCTGCCGCCAGATCAGGTACCAAGCTGTGGTCCGGGGCTGGATTATCTGGTCGATGCTTTGCCAATGAAAGCGGTGCTGCAACAGGTGCTGTCTGGGTCTGGCGAATGTGCAGTGATTGACTGGACTTTTCTGGGCCAATCCTTGCCGGTCTGGTCGTTAGTGTTCTTTATTGTGCTAACGATTATTAGTATCTGGCAGTTAATCCGTACCTATCCCTATACTTCGGCCAAAACCAAGCCGGTGAAAAAGAAATAATATTGTCTCCAGATCAATAACAAACAGGAGGGCCATGGCCCTCCTGTTTTAATTTTAGCGCATAATATTTTAAGTCAGGGCAATGCCTTCAATACTCTCTAAATTGACAATATATTCACGCACCTGTTCATTGACCCGGTCATCATTTTCCGGATAAAACCATTTCACAATCTGCTCGGCGACGCTGGAATGGTACTGAATTTCCATATGATTCAGACCATAAAACACCGCCTTATGCGATTCCGGCAGTTTTAGCTGAAAACGCGGGTTCGGATGTTCACCCAGTGCACTTTTGACACTGACCAGATAATCGCCAATTACTTTGCGGGTGCGGTTGCGCTTGTTTTCATATTCAATGGTGCCGGCCACCAAAAAGGCATTAATATGGGACGGGAAGGGCGCTGGTTTACGGTTATCATCAATTTCACCAATTCGCGCTTCATTGTGTTCCCAGTCATCATCGCGCACGCTGCCATAACGTAAATCCAGAATACCGTTACTGCGGATATTCACCACATGCCCGACAATTTTCATAAACGGGAAACGCCCCAGTTTATCCTGTAAGTGAAAGCCGAAACGCTCCAGCGCTGCACCATGATGCGGCGAACCCAGACAGACCAGGTTATCGACCATATGAATCCACTCATGCAAATCCTGTTTGCCATAAAACAGGGCACTGCGCGACACCAGTCCGCCCATGCTATGTCCAATCAGGCTGATGCTGGTGATATTCGGATTGCGCTGAATCAGATCTTCCAGGGTATTGGCCAGACTGTGACCATTGGCGGAAATACGCCGTCCGGTATTGTAATTTAAATACAGCATGGTGTTGCGCTGGCGCTGTGCCAGCAGTTTTTCGCCAATACCACCATATTGCTGATGTGACCAGTCCAGATGGTTCATACACAGGCCATGCACAAACAGAATCACCTGTCCGGTCAGCTCGCCTTTTTGCACACTGCCGTAGTGGTCATAAATGGTCATTGGCAATGCCAGCGGATTTTGCTGATTCAGCAAATAATCACCCAGCACCCCATTTAAAATACCGACCAGCACATGCATATACGGTGTCAGCGGCTTGTCATGCAGGCGCGGAAAACGATCAATTACCTGACGCAGACTGGGCGCCAGCAGGTAGTTGCTATAGTTTTGCAAGGTATCAAAGGACAGGCTGTACAGCTTGCGAATGGGCGACATATTCTGGAATTTTCGGGAGTGCTGTTCACTCATGCCAAACAGGCTCAGCAAGACCTCACGCTGAATGGTCTGCACCAGCTCTTTGACCACCTGATGCACCGGCATACTTAACAGCTGCGCCAGACCTTCCAGTAAATCGGCCTGGCTGGGCGGTGTGGTGTCCCATTTACAATAAGTTTCATGCAATGGCGTTAAACTTGGCATGTGCTACTGCCCCCTAACAATAGTGTCGCGGCTACTTTCTTTTTCGTTGGCTTCACGGTATAAATTTCTAAGCTTAATTTTATATCATTCATCCCGAACAACTTTTACAATAGCGAGGATGACGCCCCAGTTTTAATTTTTTTGTCTAACAATTATTTGTGACATACAAATTAAAACATGAATGTGATCAAAGTCTCAAAAAAGTAAATACAACAATGAACATGGATAACATCCGATTAGCACAATGAATTTAATTTATTTGCATGGTTTCAGGAGCAATCCCTTTTCTGCCAAAGGCCAGCTGTTGCGGCAAGCGCTGGCACAGCGGAGTGACATTCAGGTGCATCTGCCCGATCTGAATGCGCCGCCATGCGAGGTGATGCAGCACTTATCTGCACTGATTGAGCAGCTGGATCAGGTGGCGCTGGTCGGCAGCAGTCTGGGCGGCTTCTATGCGACACAACTGGTCGCACGCTATGCGGTTCCGGCTGTGCTGATTAATCCGGCTATGCGACCATGGCAGTTGTTTCAGGAACTGTTTGGCGATGCGCAGATTCCGCTGAAAGTGCATGAACACTGGACGCTGGAGCGGCTACATTTACAGCAACTGGAACAGATGGCAGTGCCTTTTGTTGAAAAGGCAGACAAAATTTTAGTGTTATTGCAGCAAGGCGATGAAGTTTTGGATTATCGTGACGCACAGCGTTATTATAGCCAGGCCCAGCATAGCTCTCTGATCATGACCGAAACCCGCGGCAATCATGGGATGGACAACTTTGCGCTAAAAATACCTATGCTGCTGCAGTTTTTATCGGATTCCCTAAAATAAGGAAACAGTACAACGTGTCTCAATATACGGCTCAATCTCTTGAAGTTTTATCTGGTCTCGACCCGGTCCGTCGCCGTCCGGGTATGTATACCGACACCTCGCGTCCGAACCATTTGGCGCAGGAAGTGATTGATAATGCTGTCGATGAGGCACTGGCTGGACATGCCACCAAAGTTAGCGTGACCGTGTATAAAGATGGCTCGCTGGCAGTAGAAGACAATGGCCGCGGGATGCCGGTGGATATTCACCCGGAATATGGCCAGAGCGGGATTGAGATTATTCTGACCAAGCTGCATGCCGGCGGCAAGTTCAGTACCGATAACTATCAGTTTTCCGGTGGTCTGCACGGGGTCGGAATTTCTGTGGTAAATGCCTTGTCGACCCGGGTAGAAGTGGATGTACAGCGTCAGGGCAATCTCTACAAAATGGCTTTTGAGCAGGGCGAGGCCACTGGACCACTAGAAGTGCTGGAAGGCAAAGCACCAAAACGTGCGTCAGGCACGCTGGTGCGTTTCTGGCCGGAAGCTAAATATTTCGATTCGCCTAAATTTGCCTTAAAAGCCTTAAAACATAATTTAAAAGCCAAAGCGGTTTTGGCGGCTGGCCTGCAAATCAATTATATCGACCAGATTAATGATGAAAAAATCACCTGGCAGTTTGAAAATGGCCTGGTCGATTATTTAATGGATGAACTGGAAGACCGCGAGATTATTCCGGCGCCGGCCTTTGTCTCTTCGGGCAATGCAGAACGCGCCAGCGCAGAGTTTGCGATTTGCTGGAATGTTGAAGGCGGTGAAAGCATTCAGGAATCTTACGTCAACCTGATTCCGACCGCGCAGGGCGGTACCCATGTCAATGGTTTGCGTTCCGGTATCACCGATGCCATGCGCGAGTTCTGTGAGCTGCGTAACCTGTTGCCGCGTAACTTGAAACTCTCGGCCGAAGATGTCTGGGATGGAGTGAACTATATCCTGTCGCTAAAATTCCAGGAGCCACAATTCTCCGGTCAGACCAAAGAGCGTCTGTCGAGCCGTGAAGCGTCCGGAATTGTGCAGAATATTGCCAAAGATGCCTTTGCCTTATGGTTACACCAGAATTCAGATGTGGCGCTGCAACTGGCAGAAATGGCCATCTCCAAAGCCGGTCGCCGTTTAAAAGCAGCCAAAAAAGTCGAGCGTAAAAAGATTGTGTCGGGTCCGGCGCTGCCAGGCAAGCTGGCCGACTGTGTCGGTCTGACCCGTGAAGAATCGGAACTGTTTATTGTCGAAGGGGATTCTGCGGGCGGTTCGGCCAAGCAGGCACGTGACAAGAATTTCCAGGCCATCATGCCGATTCGCGGTAAAATTTTAAATACCTGGGAAGTCTCTTCCGATGAGGTGCTGGGCTCTCAGGAAGTGCATGATATTGCCATTGCGATTGGGGTTGATCCGGGTTCAGATGACTTGTCTGAACTGCGTTATGGCAAAATCTGTATTCTGGCCGATGCCGACTCCGATGGTCTGCATATTGCCACCTTGCTCTGTGCGCTTTTTGTCAAACATTTCCCGGCTTTGGTAGAAGAAGGGCATTTATTTGTGGCCATGCCGCCATTATTCCGGATTGATGACAATAAAGATGTACATTACGCACTGGATGAAGATGAGCTCAACGGCATTTTAAATAAATGCAAAAGCAAAAATCCGCAAATCACCCGCTTTAAAGGCTTGGGTGAAATGAACGCCAGCCAGCTGCGTGAAACCACCATGGACCCGGATACACGCCGTCTGGTGCAACTGGATCTGGATGATATTCATGTCACTGCCGGTTTGCTGGATAAACTGCTGGCCAAAAAACGCTCCGCAGACCGGAAGCAGTGGCTAGAGCAAAAAGGCAATCTGGCTGATCTGGTGGTTTAAAACCTTAAAACTTTCATCATTTTAGAAAACCTGCCCGTCTTGGTGCAGGTTTTTTTATATCGCTGATTTTTTCTCCAAAATGAGGCAATCCGGCTGGATAGGGTTGCACTTTTTTTGTTCACTTTTGCGCCTCCTTAGCCTTCAATATCTCTAAAAACTCTAGAGCGCACTCTGCTTGGGTGTATGTGGTGCTGATCAGTGCAGCGTAGCTGAAGGGCTATGCTTCATTTTTTATATTAATATAAGTAACTAATTTTTATGATTTAAATCTTACTTGTCCCGTCTAGATCTGCCTGTCATTTTTGCGTTTGGCATAGAAATTGAATTATCCGCTGCAGTCATAGAACAACAGGCACCGTGTTCAGGTGCTGCATAAGTGTGGAGAAATTCATGAAGTTCCAGCGCAATCTGTTTTCAAAAAGTATGTTAGTGGCCAGCATGGCCGGGGTTGTGGTACTCAGCGGCTGCTCAAAATCGACCGAAAGTAGCGACAGTGCCAGCACAGCCCAGCCAGCGGCCAGCACCGGTGAAACCATTAAAGTCGGCATCCTGCATTCCTTGTCCGGCACCATGGCCATTTCAGAAACCTCGCTGAAAGATACCGCGCTAATGGCAATCAATGAAATTAATGCCAATGGCGGGGTGCTGGGCAAAAAGCTGGAACCTGTGGTGGTTGATCCGGCCTCTGACTGGCCACTGTTTGCAGAGCAGGCGCGCCAGCTGATTACTCAGGATAAGGTTGCGGTCATTTTTGGTGCGTGGACTTCAGTATCACGTAAATCGGTACTGCCGGTGGTGGAAGAGCTGAATGGTCTGCTGTTCTATCCGGTGCAATATGAGGGTCAGGAACAGTCGAAAAATATTTTCTATACCGGCGCAGCACCTAACCAGCAGGCGATTCCGGCAGTGGAATATCTGATGAGTGAAGAGGGCGGTCAGGCCGAACGTTTTGTGCTGCTAGGAACGGATTATGTCTATCCACGGACCACCAACCAGATTCTGCGTGCTTTCCTGAAATCAAAAGGCATTGCTGATGCGGACATTATGGAAGAGTACACCCCGTTTGGGCACAGTAACTATCAGACCATTGTCAGCAATATTAAAAAATTCTCGGCCGGGAAAAAGACTGCGGTCATTTCCACCATCAATGGCGATTCCAATGTGCCGTTCTACCGTGAACTGGGCAATCAGGGCATCAAAGCTTCTGATATTCCGGTGATGGCGTTCTCGGTGGGTGAAGAAGAATTACGCGGTATTGATACCAAGCCACTGGTCGGCCACTTGGCATCGTGGAACTACTTTATGTCGGTAAAAAATCCGGTCAATACCGAGTTCACCAACAAAATGAAGCAGTACGCAGTCGATTATAAACTGCCAAATGCCAACAAGCTGGTGACCAATGACCCGATGGAAGCGACTTATGTCGGCATCAATATGTGGAAGCAGGCGGTAGAAAAAGCCGGCACTACCGAGGTGGATCAAGTCCGTGCAGCCATGGCTGGTCAGGAATTTAAAGCACCCTCTGGTTATACCTTAAAAATGGATACGTTAAACCATCACTTGCATAAGCCGGTCATGATCGGGCAAATCCGTGCCGATGGCCAGTTTGATATTGTCTATAAAACCCCGCAAACCCTGCAGGCAGAACCTTGGAGTCCTTATCTTCCGAAGTAAGTTTGACATCACGCCTGCTGCTTCGGCAGCAGGTTTTTTTTGATTTCTCTGCCTTCTTATAAAAAAGAGGACACACAATAGGGGGATATAAAATGAATATTCGCGTGAATATCGCCGCTATTTTTCTGATTTTTGCCCAAGTTTTATCGATACAGCTGGCTCAGGCCGAACAGCCGCAAACACAGACAGCCGTTGCTGTGACACAGGCCGATGCCATCCAGCAATTTGTGCAAGGTGATTTCGCCAGCCGCCGTGCCTTACTGAACCAGTGGCCCGGCAGCCTCGAACAGCTGGATCAGCTTGCACAATATGTTGAACAGCAGCAGCTCTATAGCGGCGCCAATGGTCAAACCTATATTCTGGAATCGGATGAGCGTTTACTGCATTATCCGGCACTGGAGCCGGTTAGCGACTGGCCAAGTGATCTGGCGCAGGTCACGCTGGTGAATACCTTGCAGAAAGCGCTGACCTTTGCGCTGGCGCATTCAAAAATGCAGTCAGAAGATGCGGCTGAGCGCCTTGAAGCTGTCGATATTTATGAAAGCAATCTGTCTGAATTACAGCTGGCGCAGATCAATCGCCTGTATTTACAGGAACGGAATAATAAGGTGAAGGCGCGTCTGGCCCAGCTCAAAGCACGGCTGGATTATCAGCAGCCAGATGTGCTGGTGAAAATTCAGGCCGCCCAGGTACTGGCCGATTCCAACCGTCCCGATGTACTGGCCATGGTGGAGCAGGAGCTGCAACAGCCGAATCTGAATCTGGAACTGAAAGCCGTGTTGCTGGAGGCCAAAAGCGCCATTCAGACCCGCTTACAGGCCAGTGAATGGGCCGGCCATCTATTTTCCGGGCTCAGTACCGCCAGTATTTTGCTGCTGGCGGCGTTAGGACTGGCCATCACCTATGGTCTGCTCGGAGTCATCAATATGGCGCATGGCGAGCTGATCATGATTGGCGCTTATACCACCTATGTGGTGCAAAGCCTGTTTAAAAGCCATTTTGGCAGTTATCTGGACTGGTACCTGATCGTGGCGATTCCGGCAGCCTTTCTGGTCAGCGCTTTAATTGGCATGCTGATTGAACGCACGGTAATTCGTCCGCTCTATGGCCGTCAGCTGGAAACTCTGTTGGCCACCTTTGGGGTGAGTCTGATTTTAATGCAATTGGTGCGGATGATCTTTGGCGCACAAAACGTGGAGGTGTCCAATATTGCCTGGCTGTCTGGCGGCATTTCCATTAGCCCAAGCCTGATGCTGCCGTATAACCGTATCGCAATTATTGTCTTTACCATCGCCGTGCTGTTGTTACTGGTCTATTTACTCAATAAAACCCGTTTTGGTCTGTTTGTGCGGGCTGTAACCCAAAACCGTCAGATGGCACGTGCCGTCGGAATTCGTTCCAGCCGCATCGACATGATGGCTTTTGGTCTGGGTTCTGGTCTGGCTGGACTAGCCGGTTGTGCCTTGGCGCAGGTCGGAAATGTCGGCCCGGATTTGGGGCAGAACTACATTATTGATGCCTTCCTGGTGGTGGTAGTTGGCGGGGTTGGTCAGGTCTGGGGTGCGGTACTGGCAGCACTGGGTCTGGGTATTAGCGGGACTGCGCTGGAAATTGGCATGGGTGCAGTACTGGCCAAAATTATTCTTCTGGTTCTTGTGATTTTGTTTATTCAAAAACGCCCACAAGGTCTGTTTGCCATCAAAGGCCGTTTTGTGGAGTAAGCGCATGAAGATCACACATTTACTTTCCGATAAACCCTATAGTGGAGCAGCCATTGCTGCCTGTTTTGCAGTTTTACTGCTGTTGCCGTGGCTGCATCTGTTGCCGAGTGATTCGGCACTGCATCTGTCGGCTTATTGGGTCACCCTGATTGGCAAAATCATGTGTCTGGCACTGGTGGCTTTGGCCTTGGATCTGGTCTGGGGCTATGCCGGTATTTTAAGTTTGGGTCATGGCCTGTACTTTGCTCTGGGCGGTTATGCGTTTGGCATGTACCTGATGCGCCAATCCGCGGGTGATGGGCTGCCAGACTTTATGCGTTTCTTAAGCTGGACCGAGTTGCCGTGGTTCTGGGTTGGTACGGAACATTTCCTCTGGTCGCTTGCACTTGTTGTTTTAGTGCCGGGCATCATTGCCTTTGTGTTTGGCTTCTTTGCTTTTCGCTCCAAAATCAAGGGCGTGTATTTCTCGATTATCACCCAGGCCATGACCTTTGCTGCCGCACTGCTGTTTTTCCGTAATGAAACCGGTTTCGGCGGCAACAATGGTTTTACCGGCTTTAAAACTATTTTGGGCATGGATATTACCTCGGCGCCGATGCGGGCCAGCCTGTGTTTTATCACCGCGCTGGTGCTGCTGCTGTGCTTTATCGGGCTGCGTCATCTGATGAATCAGCCTTATGGCCGTGTGCTGGGTGCGATTCGTGACAGTGAAAACCGTCTGCAATATCTGGGCTATCGCACGCTGTGGTACAAGCTGTCGGCCTGGGTACTGTCTGCGGTGATCGCGGGTATTGCCGGGGCGCTGTATGTGCCACAGGCCGGCATCATCAACCCGAGTGAAATGAACCCGGTCAACTCAATTGAAATGGCGGTCTGGGTCGCAGCGGGTGGTCGTGGCACCTTAATTGGGCCTTTGCTCGGCGCGGGTGTGATTAACGCGGCCAAAACCTATTTCACCGCTGCTTCCCCAGAGGCGTGGTTACTGATTTTAGGGGCGCTGTTTATTGTGGTGACCATCTTCCTGCCGAAAGGGATTATTGGTCTGTTTGACCGTTTTAAAAAGGAGCGGAGCGAATGAGTGAACTGTTGCAAGCTCATGGCGGCCATGCTGCTGAAGGTTATGGCCGTCCCAAGGAACAGGGCGCAGATTTTAGCCACGGTATTGCGCTGTATTTGGAAAAAGTCAGCGTGTGGTTTGATGCCTTTCGTGCCTTAAATGACTTGTCTTTGTATATCGAAGAAGGGGAATTACGTTGCATCATTGGACCCAATGGTGCCGGTAAAACCACGTTAATGGATGTGATTACCGGTAAAACCCGTCCCACCGAAGGCAGTGCCTTTTTTGGCCAGACCTATGATTTAGCCAAGATGAGCACCGAACAGATTGCCGAGGCCGGAATTGGACGCAAGTTCCAGAAACCCACGGTATTTGAAAATTTTACCGTGATGGAAAACCTGCTGCTGGCCGCGCCGAAAGATAAACGGGTGAAAAAAAGCCTGTTTAGCAAGCTCGATCCCGATGCCCAACAGGCGCTGGAAGAATCGCTGGCGCAAATCCGTTTGCAGGAATTTGTACATAAACCAGCCGGATTGCTGTCGCATGGTCAGAAGCAGTGGCTGGAAATTGGCATGCTGTTGATGCAGCGCCCCAAGCTGATTTTGCTGGATGAACCGGTGGCAGGCATGACCGATGCCGAAACCGAACGTACCGCGGAGCTGTGTCTGGAACTGAAGAAAAATCATACCTTGATTGTGGTTGAGCATGACATGAGCTTTATTGACACCATCAGTGAAAAAGTCACGGTGCTGGCACAGGGTGCCATTCTGGCAGAGGGTACATTGGCCGAAGTTCAGGCCAATGAAGATGTGATTGAAAAATATTTGGGACGTTAAGGAGACCGCGATGCTAGAAGTCAAAGACGTCAATCAGTTTTATGGGGGCAGTCATATCCTGCGCGATGTATCGTTTCAGGCTCCGGTCGGCGTATGTTCAGTGGTGCTGGGGCGTAACGGCGTGGGCAAAACCACGTTACTGAAATGTTTGATGGGCATTTTGCCGATTAAGTCCGGGCAGATTCTGCTGGATGGCAAAGATATTTCCAGGCTTAGTCCGGAGCAGCGCGTGCGTGAAGGTTTGGCCTATGTGCCACAAGGCCGCGATATTTTTTCAACCTTAACGGTCGAGGAAAATATCCTGATTGGGATGGCGAAATTTAAAGGCGCGAAAACCCGGAAAGTGCCGGAACATCTGTACGAGATTTTTCCGGTTCTGGATGAAATGAAGCAGCGCCGCGGCGGAGATTTATCCGGTGGTCAGCAGCAGCAATTGGCAATTGCCCGCGCGCTGGCTTCTGAACCGAAGGTATTAATTCTGGATGAGCCAACCGAGGGTATTCAGCCGTCGATTATTAAAGATATTGGCCGGGTGATTCGTAAACTGGCTGATGGTGGAGAAATGGCAATTGTGCTGGTCGAGCAGTTCTATGATTTTGCCGAAGAGCTGGCCGATGGCTATACCGTGATGGCCCGTGGCCGGGTGATTGCACAAGGTGCTGGTAGGGAAATGCCGGAGAAAGGGATTCGGGAGTTGGTGGCGATTTAATTTCCCTCTCTCAAGGGGAGGTTGGAGGGATTTAACAAGTCAAAGCCTCCCTGAGCAAGAGATCAGCACGGCTTGATCTTGCAGCGCAAGAAGGGAGGTTTGGAGGCTTTAATTTCACCTCTCCCTGTCTCCGAAAAGGAGAGGGAAATTGTCATTCAATTTCCGTATTTTCATTCCATAAAAAATACCCACCATACTGACTGGATCTGAACTCACCCCCACTACTTTTACCCTGTTCAGTTAAAAAGTGTTTGCCATTTTCGTTTAAGGTCAGGAAGCCTTTTGTGGTTAATTTCTCCAGTATATCTGCGGTTTTCAGCTTATGTTTTGCAGCCAGTTTGGAAGTGGTGAGTTTGGTCAGTGTCGAGCTTTCTTCGCCACGCTCTGCTTCGGCCACCACAGCATCTGCTTTCACTTCATCGAGGCTAATGCGGACTTCATCACTAATCCGAATAATGCGCTGCGCTTCTTCATAGGCATCTTTAAATACTTCATCATCTTCGTATTTGCGAACCAGAATTCCCATTTCATTGTTATTAATCTGGCTGAATTCATATAAATTCAGGCTGGAAATAATACATTCCGATTCATTCAGATAGCATTTTGCATGCAGGTTCTTGCAGAAGCTTAAGCGGACATAATCCAGTTTTTGCAACCATTTGATTTCCTCTGGATGCAGATCGCTTTTGCCATACACAATACGGATGTCAATTTTGAGCCGATCTTTATCTTCGAGTAATTCTTTAATCCGGTCATTAAGTCGTAAATAGGGGCTAATCAGAATTAAACGCTCTTTGGCATTCTTAATCAGTTCTTCTAGAAAAAAGTTGGTTGCACTGGTGTTTAAAAACTTGGCCATAAAAATCCCCGTGTCATTCTTATTGATGGCTTAGATCATAGTCTAAGTATAGGTAAAATTTAAACAAAAAAAGAGCACTGAAATCAGTGCTCTTTTAGATGGATGCTGAGCGTTTAGCTAAAGAACCAGTACACGAACAGCGCAATAATGAAGGTACACAGGATGTTTAACACCATCCCCACACTCATCATTTCACGCTGTCTGATATGACCGGACCCAAACACAATTGCATTTGGCGGTGTTGCTACAGGCAACATAAAGGCACACGATGCACCAATACCAATAATAATCACCAGAATTTCTTTTGGCATACCCATCTGGTCGGCAATGGCGGCAAAGACCGGTACCAACAGTGCAGCAGAAGCGGTGTTACTGGTAAATTCAGTCAGGAAAATAATGAAAATGGTCACCACAAAAATAATCACCAGCGGTGATGCCGTACCAAATACATCTGCAACGGTTTGACCCAGTACCAGCGATGCACCTGAATCTTTTAACATCGCACTTAAGGTTAAACCACCACCAAACAGCAGTAACACCCCCCAGTCGGTGTTTTCAGAAACCTGTTTCCAAGTGGCTGTACCTAAAATCACCACCAGACAGGCGGCGACCAGTGCAGTCCAGGTATCCGGAGATGAAATACCAAAGTTCTCGCTGAGTTTTTTGCCAAAAATCCAGGCAATTGCGGTACAGATAAACAGAATCATGGTCGCGATACGGGTCCGGTTCCATGGAATCACTTCAGTTTCAAAATGAATTTTCTGGTTCAGTTTCGGACGCAACACCAGATATAAACTGATTAACATGGCTGGCAGTAAAATCAGCATCATCGGCAAACCGATTTTCATCCAGTCGGCGAAGTCATAGTCCAGTGCTTTGGCAGCAATCGCATTCGGTGGTGAACCGACCAGCGTTCCCAGGCCGCCAATACTGGCCGAATAGGCAATCCCGAGAAGAATAAAGACGAAGGTAGAGCGCTCTTTGGTTGAATCTAGGTGCGACAGCAGACCCAAAGCCAGCGGGAGCATCATCGCTGCGGTGGCGGTATTGGAAATCCACATCGACAGTGCAGCTGTGACGGCAAAAATGGCCAGCACTGAAATCCCCAAATGCCCGCCAGACATGGAAATAATCCACATCGCAATTTTACGGTCCAGTTTCTGGATATGTAGGGCAGTGGCCAAGGCAAAACCACCAAAGAACAGGAAAATGACCGGGTCAGCAAAAGTCCGCAGCGCCTGCGTGGTGGTCATCGGTACCAGTTCTTTGCTGGCATTTTCAATCGGCATGCCAAGCGCTACGGCCAGCACCGGCACCAGCAGCGCGGTAATGGTGATATGCACCGCTTCAGTCAGCCATAAAATCCCGATAAACAGCAGCAGGCTCAGGCCTTTATTGGCATAATCATCATAGGGCAAAATATGGTAAAAGCCCCAAGAAAGCAGGGCGGCAATGACAATAATAATCCAGCCTTTGACAATGCCTTTCGGCGCGGCCTCGACCGGTGGTTTTAACGTATCTGTATTCATATACGATCCTTTTATAGATTTATAGGAATTAGAGTAATCGGCCTATTATTTAATATTTTTCAAGCAGGGAGGCAAAGTATAAATTGATTATTTTGCAGCTAAGTGAAGATTAAACCACAAAAAAATGCGGGTTCTGACTGAGGAGTTGCACAGCTTGCCACAGGGCTGAGCCGCCGAGCACGGCCAGTAAGCTGAGAATCAGCCAGCGAAATTTCTGCTGGGAAATATGGGCACGTAACTGGCCGCCCGCCCAGACCCCGAGCAGCGACACCACGGTTAATAAGCCCAGTAAGGACCATTGTTCAGATTTAAATTGCAGCATCACCGGGTAAAGCAGCAGCAGCTGAATCAGTTTACTGACCGCAAAATTCAAGTTGCTGATCAGCACAATTTCGGTTTTGCTGTGTTCGGTACTCAGCAGGTACATCATCAGAAAGGGTGCCATGGCATTGGTGGCTCCGCCGATCACACCGGCCAGCAGACCAAACAGCAGCATGTTTTTCAGACTGGCCTGAATGCGCAGGGGCTGGCTGCGAAACTGATCCAGCACATACCATAAAATAAACAGCCCCATCAGCAGTTTG
Source organism: Acinetobacter sp. AND/436 (assembly GCF_049546925.1). Taxonomy (NCBI): domain Bacteria; kingdom Pseudomonadati; phylum Pseudomonadota; class Gammaproteobacteria; order Moraxellales; family Moraxellaceae; genus Acinetobacter; species Acinetobacter sp. AND/436. The sequence goes on along the minus strand of NZ_JBMXBO010000007.1, from coordinate 81,595 downwards.
AGATAGCCATCATTTAGATGTAGCAGTAACTGCACACCGAATACACTTCCGATCAGACTGCTGATAATCAGGCCCCAATATTGACCGGAATAATAGCGCAGCGCCTGAGGAAAGCTGCGTTCGGGGTCGCTATTGAGTAAAAACAGATTCAGGATCAGGCAGGGTAATAGTACAAAGGCTACCGTGGTCGACAGCGGGTACAAGGTGGAGATGGCCGCGGTACTGACCATAGGAAAGCCGAAGCCGCTGATCCCGTGTAACAGGGCAGCAATGACACAAAAGATCAGAACCATCAGGTCGGCTTTAGACATGCGTATTTCAACGGACTGGCAGAGTACTGACTAAAACATGCACATACTGGGCTTGTAAAGGGCAAGCTGGCTTATTTTTTATACCAAATGGAGAATTAAATCTGGGTAGAAACAATCTGGATGGGTGAGTTGAATTCATACACATCGCAGTTGGGACCAGAGCCAATCCGGTCAATCACGGCAAAATCGCTAGGTGCCTCCAGCGTTAGCAGGGGATGATGCCAGGTTCCGGCGCGGTAATTCACGCCTTGTGAACCATCGCTAATAAATGCTTGAAGCTGGCTGATGTCCGGCTCATCTGTATTTAAACCCGGTGCCACCACCACCAAAAACGCTTGCCCCTGCATCGGAATAAAAGCCTGCGAGCCTTGAGGATGGCGCTCCAGCATTGCTACCTGAAACGGTATTTGGGTACTCTGGATATTGCGGAAAATACTAATGCCTGCTTGTGCTTCACCAAGAATTTCCGTCATGGCCAGCGCATGATAACGCTCGGTTTGGGCATGGTTAATATGAAAATAGTCATGTCCCTGACAGCTAATCACTTCACCAAAAGGGGCAAAATTGTCCAGGGTCAATGCTTGAATCTGAATGGTATTTTTCATGTTGTTTGAGAGTTCCAGGGCGGGTATTTTTATGGTCATCATCAACTGGTAGAGATGGAGGTCGCTGTCAGCCTGTGGAGTGGGCCAACAGCGACGCTGGTGCGTTAGTCTACCAGTGTGCCCCAGAGGCGAATCCGGCTGATACCGCCGTCGGGAATCATATTGACCCGGATATGCGAGATTTTATCGTGCTTTAAAATCTGCTCGATAAAGGAATGCACATGGTCCATCTGCATGGGCTGCGCCTCCAGTAAAAATGGCCAGAACATGCTTTGTGGAATCAGTTGCGGATCGGTGGCATCTTCAATATAGACGGCCTGAATCGACACTTCTGCCGGGTAGTTGCCCTTGAAATGGGCGGTGTCGATATCAATTTTTTCAATCTGGCCGGCCTGTCCCAAAGCCAGAATACACCAGTCAAAGCCGGGCGTGCGGCGGCGTTTGGTTTCCCAGCCATCGCCCATATTGATGCTACGACCCGGATTAATCAGGTTCCGTGGATGGCCAAAGTGAGCATCGCTATAGGCAACTACCCGGCCGCCATTTTCAAGCGCCAGTAAATCCAGCGTACCCTGATGATCTGTGGTCTGAATTTTCACCTCGCCATATACGCGAAAACGTGCCACACCGCCATCGGGGAAAATATTCAGACGCACATGGGTATAGACCGCATCAGAGCTGACTTCAAATAGATGATGCTGGCTGGGTCCCAAAATACTGTTGGCTAAAAGTGGCTGCCATTCGGCCTGCTCCAGATTGCCTTGTGGCGCATAGCAGGCTTCGACACTGGCTGAAGCGGGATAGTTACCGCTAAAAAAGGTGGTATCAATATCCAGCGCCTGAATTTTGCCAGCCACACCTAACTGGACAATGGCCCAGTCATAACCGGCATGGCGCTTGCGGCGGGTTTCCCAGCCGTCCATCCATTTGCCATGATCATCAAATTTATCTTCCACAAATACTGGTGCTGCAAATTGCAGCATACGCTGCGCATCGGCAAAAAAATCATCTGAACATTCAATAACTTTTGCACCAATACGGGTATCTGCCAGGTTGGTTAGTGTTTGAAGCTGGGGCGGTAGGTCAAATGTTGGTGCAATTAAAGTGGCCATAATTCTCTTCCATTTATTGTTCATTCACAGCAGGCACGGCCGTGCATCGAAATCAGGCAGTGGCGCCAGATTTGGCTTGTACAGCAGGCCTATTGCTACGGGTAGAAGCACAGCCTGTGCCAACTTCTGGCCATGCGACCCAGGCTAAGCATGAAATGGCACGTTTTTCGCTTCAGCTGTTCAGTTTTGACAGGCAAGCCTTGGGAGGAAAAATGAAAATTACAATTATTGGTGCAGGTATTGGCGGATTAACCACAGGGATTGCACTAAAAAAGTTTGGCCATGAAGTGCGTATTTATGAACAGGCTGAGCAGATTCTTCCGGTGGGCGCGGCCATTTCCCTGTGGTCCAATGGGGTGAAGTGCCTGAATTACCTCGGACTGACCGAGCAGGTGGCCGAGCTAGGCGGGCAGATGGATCATCTGGCCTATGTCGATGGCCTGAGCGGTGATGTGATGACCCAGTTCAGCCTGACGCCGTTAATTGAAGAAGTCGGGCAGCGTCCGTATCCGGTGTCGCGCGCGGAACTGCAAAATATGCTGATGGATGCATTTGGTCGCGAGCACATCTATTTAGGCAAGAAAATGGTGGCGTTACAGGAAGATGGCTCGCAGGTGACGGTCAGCTTTGCCGATGGCACACAGCTACAAACCGAACTGCTGGTCGGGGCCGATGGTACCCACTCTTTAACCCGCGCCTATGTACTGGATGAAACTGTCGCACGCCGTTATGCCGGCTATGTCAACTGGAATGGGCTGGTGGAGGTATCTGAACAGCTGGCCCCGGCCAATCAGTGGACCACCTTTGTCGGGGAAGGCAAGCGCGCTTCCCTGATGCCAGTGGCCGATCAGCGTTTTTATTTCTTCTTTGATGTGCCGCTAGCGGCCGGACTGGAGAATGACCGCAGCCAGTATAAAACACTGTTAAAACAGTATTTTCAGGGCTGGTGTCCGCAGGTGCAGCAGCTGATTGACTCAATTGACGAACAGCGCACCAATCGTGTGGAAATTCATGATATTGAACCGTTTGCCAATTTTTATAAAGGCCGGGTGGTGCTGGTGGGAGATGCCGCACATAGCACCACGCCAGATATTGGACAGGGCGGCTGTCAGGCCATGGAAGATGCCATTTATTTGGCACGTGCCTTACAAATTAATACCTTGGGTGTGCAGGATGCCTTAAGCCGCTACCAGAATAAACGTAATGAGCGCGCCAATGAGCTGGTGCTGCGCGCGCGTAAACGCTGTGATGTTACGCATATGAAAGACCAGCAGGTGACGGAAGCCTGGTATGCCGAACTGCGCCAAGAGCAGGGGCCACATATCATGAAAGGCATTATCAGCAATATAGTCGGTAATCCGCTGGATTAAACTTTCTGTGCAGGATGCTTTTCAAGAAATACAGGTCAATCGACTGGTGTTGATGCTGTCTGCTCTGGTGCTGGATCCAGAATGAGTTGCATTAGTACCAGATCACGCCATTGACCAAATTTTTTTCCAACTTGGGGCATATAGCCGCAATGCTGAAAACCTAATTGCTGATGCAAGGCCATTGAACCGCTATTGTCATGGTCAATGGCGGCCACCATCACATGAACCTGATGCGCCTGCGCATGTTGAATTAAGGCTTGCATCAACTGTTTGCCCAAACCCTGCCGGCTGAATTGACGGTCAATAAACACCGAATGTTCGACTGTATGTTTAAAACCGCTGATGCTGCGGAAGGTAGAATAATCGGCATAGCCGGCAATTTGTCCGGTGTCCAGATGTTCGGCCACCAGCAGGGGAAAATTCTGTTTTTGTAATTGCTGGAACCAATGCTGGAAATGTGCCAGATCAAAGGGCTGTTCATTCCAGGTGTTTACATGCTGTAGCACTTCCGGGTTATAAATCGCCTGAATGGCAGCAAGATCGTGTTCGGTGGCAGGACGAAGATGAAAGCGCATAAGCAGTACATCAGGGTAGGAATAAGCGCATTATCATGCCGCTGCGGACATAAAAAAAAGCAAGACCGGAGTCCTGCTTTTTTATGTCATGTAAATGACTTAGAAGTGGTATTTCACCAGTGCGCTGACATCATTCTGGTCTTTACCTTTCCGGCCATATTTGTTGTTCCATACTGAGTGTTCAACCCCCACGTATAAACGTGTTTCTGGAGAAATGTGTTTACCCACATTCCATTTGTACTGAGAAGTCCAGTTTAATTCGCTGGCATGCTGAGTACCTTCAGCAGTTGACCAGTCCAGGAAGGCATCAACCAGGAAGTCTTCATTGCCCAGTTTAAATGGTACAGCATAGGTGATGGTCATTTGATAATCATCATCTGTCGTATCATTATCAGCACGATAGAAGTTGATGTTCGCATATTGGGTATATGGAATATCTAAAGCAAAGCCAACGCCATATAAGAAGTTGTTGAACTCAGGGTTGCCACCGTGCCCTGCGTTGTGCTCCCAAGTTGTTGCGACTAACACATCTTTCACTGGACCAAATGCCAGATTTTGACCAGTCACTTCGCCTAGGCTTAAACGTGGTGCCAATTCAAAGTAAGTTAAATCGTCATTGTTGCCATCCCATTGCTGGTCAACAAAGAAGAATACATCTGCATATTTCAGTTTAGCTGCGTATTCAGCAGTTAAGGTGGTACGGTCTTCAGTGCCTAACTCGTAGTTTTCACCATAAAGACCAGTCAAGCTAAAGTCTTGCCATACAATAGGACTCGCCTGAGTGAAGGCAGCAGCGGTTGAGAATGCACAAAGTGCAGCAAGTTGCGTAAGTTTCATAACGGTGTCTTCGTCTTCCCCAAAAAGCGTGTCAAGGATACAGGTTATTAAGCAAAAATAAAGCCAAATTTAACTTTTTATTGGCAATTTTCCGACCAAATTTAGCTGCCGCGATAGGTCGAATAGGCAAAAGGACTGATCAATAACGGGATGTGATAATGCTGTGTCGCCTCCTTAATCTGGAAGTAAATCACCACTTTAGGAAAGAAGCTGTCTAGGCCTTTTTGCTCAAAATAGGTCGCAGTATAAAACTCCAGACTATATGAGCCTTCCGGACAGTCGGCCAAAGCAAAATCGGTGGCCGTAACCCGGCCATCGGCATTGGTTTCGGCTTCAGCCAGTAGCTGTTGCTGCTGGTTAAACAGCCGGATTTTCACGCTGGCAGCCGGTTGTCCCAAATGGGTATCTAAAATATGGGTACTGATCATGGCTGAAGCTCCTGGCTTAAACGCAGTAAGGCAATGTCTGAGAGTTGCTGCTGCACAATGCGCTGTTCAGTGTCGGCATCATTCAGCAGACGATACTGCAGGGCTTGCAGAATATCTTCACTGCTCAAGCCAAAGGCTTTAATCAGGAAAATAAATCCGAATTTTTTTTCATAGGCCAGATTAGCTTGTAAAAGTGCCTGCTGGGTGTCGCTATTGAGCTGGACGGCAGCCTGTTCCCGGGCTGAAAATACCTGCTCCTGTGCCGTAAGCTCTTGTTGTGCCTGTTTCTCACCAATTCGAGGATGGTTTGCGAGTGCGGCCTGAATCTCAGGCCAGCTCCAGTGGCTGGCCAGCTGCCGTGAAAACTCTAAAAGTTGCTCGATACTCTCAAAAGGACGCTGTTGGACAATGGCAGTTGCCCATGCCGGAATGTGTACACATTGCTGCAAGAATTGGTGAATCTCAGCTTCAGGGGCCTGATTAAATTGATCCAGTTGCACAGTAAGGGTCTCATCATTACATTTAATTTTGTTGCTAAAAGTGCAATATCAGTGCCAAATTTCGGTGAAAAGACAATTTTTCACTGAGACGGCTAAAGCTGCACAAGTCCAGTACGAGTTTTTCTTTATTTGACGGGTTCTGGTGCATGATGGCGATACCAATGCGCAGCAATATCACCGCGGCGGCAAATCCAGACCTGTGGATGCGACTGAATATAGTCCAAAAAGCGTTGCAGGGCTTTAAAGCGTCCCGGGCGCCCCAAAAGACGGCAGTGAATACCAATCGAGAGCATTTTAGGTGCAGTTTCTCCTTCGGCATAAAGCACATCAAAAGCATCTTTCAGGTATTGATAAAACTGCTCGCCGCTATTAAAGCCGGCTGCAGCGGCAAATTTCATATCATTGCTGTCGAGGGTGTAGGGAATAATTAAATGCGGCCGTGACTGGCCCTGGGCATTGGTCAGCGTCTGCCAGAACGGTAAATCATCGCCATAATAATCACAGTCATACTGAATTTGTGGAAATTCGGCCAGTAACTGGCGGGTATTGGGACTGTCGCGGCCGGTATACCAGCCAATGGGTGCATGACCAAACAGGGTTTCCAAGACACTGATCGCCTGATCCATATGCTGGCGTTCAGTGGCCATGTCCATGCTCTGATAATGCAGCCAGCGTTGCCCATGCGACACCACATCATAGTCGGCCTGCTGAATGGCCTCGACCACATACGGATTTCGTGCCAGCGCCATACCGACCCCAAAAATGGTCATCGGTAACTGACGTCGCTGAAATTCCTGATGAATACGCCAGAAACCGGCCCGCGAGCCATATTCGTACATCGAATCCATCGACATATGTCTGGCTGGAAAACTGGCCGCACCGACAATTTCAGATAAAAACTGCTCGGAACCGGCATCGCCATGTTCAATATGATTTTCGCCACCTTCCTCATAATTCAATACAAATTGCACCGCAATTCGTGCCTGATTCGGCCACTGCGGATGTGGCGGCTGGCCATGATAGCCAATTAAATCACGTGAATAAGGGGCAGAGCGGATTGAGTCAATCAGTGCCTGGCCACGCAAGTAAGCAGTTGTCACAACAGGTTATCCTTTTGCTAATTTTTATCAAATATTGCTTGCATATTTTTGAGTTAGGCCCGATATTCAAAGTATAAGGACACGGTTCTGCAGACTCAAACTCAAAAGTGTTCATCGTTCAATGTGGAGGGTAGCGTCCAAATTAGGTTGAAGATGTTCAATATGCTGGGAAACAGCAAGCGACAAACGTGCCAAGATAAAATAGTTTTGCACAAAAAAGATTCAGAAAACGAAAGAAAGAGAGGATGAGATTATGAATATTGAAATCCGTACAGATAAGAACATCCAAGGTAGCGAACGATTAATTAGTTACGTACGTGCAGAGCTAAGTGATGAATTTAAACGCCATAGTGAGCGTATTACCCATTTTTCCGTACATTTAAGTGATGAAAACGGGGACAAAGGCGGAGATGATGACATCAAATGTATGATTGAAGCGCGCCCGGCCGGCTTGAAGCCTGTGGTGGTCAATCATCGTGGTCATAATGTCGATACCGCAATTCATGGCGCCATTGACCGTTTAAAACGTAGTCTGGAGCATGTCTTTGAGAAAAAAGAACATCCGCGTGGTGGACAGCCGGGTCGAGTTGACCTAGATACCGATGTCGACGAATAAGACAGGTATTGGCTGAAAAGCAGAAAAGCCCCAGTATCGGGGCTTTTTTTATAGCAAATTCATGCGACAAGATTACATTTCGCTTAAACAATTTTCACTGAATTGGGCATAATAGAACGAAATTGATTTGATTGAAGAGAGCTCTCTGCATGTTAACGGCACAACAACAACGCTTGGTGCAAGCCATAGAAGAACTAGATCAGGCCCAAGTGCAACAACTTCTGGCCGCGGGGCTTGATCCGAATTTTATTGATCCTGAAAAAGGCCCGGTAATTTCAGTCTGGTCTGATGGCCTGTTTCAGTGGTGGGAAGCCATTTGCGAGGCCTATGAGGCGGGCCAGCCGCACAATGAAGCACAAAAACAGCAGGATTTGGCCGTCCATATGGAAATTCTGGACGCGTTAATTCAGGCCAAGGTCAATTTGCATTTGTGGGATGCGGAAGAAGTCTATGGCCCGTTATGGGACGCCGCCAGTGCCGCCTGTGCACCTGCGGTAAAGCGCCTGCTTGAAGAAAACGTCGATCCAAACCGTAAAGATGAAGATGGCCTGACCATTTTGTCATCCATCAGTGATTTATTCTTTGATTGCGACTTTGATGAAATTAACTGGGCTGAAGCCTTGCCTGAAGAACAGCAAACCTTAGAACTGCTCCGTGCCCATGGCGCGAAAATGACCAAAGAATTGGCTTAAAATTGAGATAAATACTATGTCAGCATTGAAATTATTGGGTGTGATGGTGGCGACTGCAGTCAGCAGTCAGGTCTTTGCCGCCGAGTTTGCATTTGACCGTCCGGGTGTGGGCATGAGCACCGGAATTACGCCGGTCGGCCAGTTGGCCTGGGAGCAGGCGCTGGCCAATGCGCACTATCAGAAAACCAAAGATGACAATGGTCTGACGCAGGAAATCACTCAGGTGCACGCCGATACCTTGTTGCGTACCGGTCTGGCAGACAATCTAGAATTACAGCTGGGCTGGCAGGGTCCGGGCTGGAGCCGGGTAAAAAGTGCTGGCCAGTCGGTTGAAGAAGATGGTCTGGGGGATGTCAGCATTGGTCTGAAACATGCCATTGATTTAGATGATGAAAAACTGTCGATGGCGGTGCTGGCCGAAGCGCAGATTGCCACCGGGAATGACGGTTTTAGTGCCGAAGAGGATATTTACAGCCTTAGCTCGGCAGTGGCCTATGCCTATAATGATTTACTGACCACCTCAATTAGCATGCGTTATGAGTGGCAGGACAGCAATTGGGCTTTGCAGGCAGTGCCGGGGATTCAATATCAGCTCAGTGATAAATGGGCCGGGTTCTCCGAGTTTATTTACCACAAAGCAGAAAGCCAGAAGGTGGAATATGCCTTGGGTTCAGGCCTGATTTATGCCTTAAATGCGCGTACCCAGCTGGATGCCAGTGTCGGTGTTGATTTAAATGGCGCTGATAAAAGTTATCATGCCGGTTTAGGTGTGGCCTTCCTGTTCTAAGTGCGCTCTGGTTATGGCGCTGTAGAAAGCGGGGGAGTAGAGTCTCTCGCTGACTGCTAGAGAGCTGCAACTTATTCTGCTTACGGTCTGTTCACAGGCCGTTTTTATATCTGGTTTAGCAGCAGAATTGCTACAGATCTCGACACAGGCGCTGGCAGATCACGCTATCATGATGGTGATGATCACAGCGGATAAGCGCGAGGCCTGTCCGCCCATTAAACTTTAGCTTTTAAGTCGCTTTGTATAGGCTTTGGCGCCATATCCCTTGATCTCATCAGGTGGCACTGCCCAGCGATCGTGAATATTAAAAACAACAACAGGAGGATGAGTCATGATGGAACTGTACATTGCCAACAAGAATTACTCCAGCTGGTCCATGCGGCCGTGGCTGGTCCTTACTGCTTTTGAACTGCCGTTTCGTGAAGTGCTGTTACCTTTTCCTAAAGAACGCGGCACGGGCCATTTTAAACAGGATGTACTGGCAATTAACCCGAATGGCAAGGTACCGGTCTTGGTACATGATGGGCTAATGGTCTGGGATTCACTGGCGATTTGTGAATATTTGGCCGAACAGTTTCCGGAGCGCCAGCTATGGCCGGCTGGTCGGGCACAGCGGGCTCGGGCACGCGCTTTGGCTGCTGAAATGCATAGCGGTTTTCAGGCACTGCGTAACCATTGCGGCATGAATATTCGCGCTGATCTGGCAGAAGTCGGACAGACGTTATGGGCTGAGCAACCTGATTTACGTGACGATGTAGCCCGTGTCTGTCAGATCTGGTCTGAGCGTCCGGACCCAGGCGGTTTTCTCTGTGGTGATTTCTCGATTGCTGATGCCTTTTATGCACCGGTGGTCTGGCGTTTGAAAAGCTATGCGCTGCCCGTGAATGAAGACAGCCAGTATTATATGCAGACCATGCTGCAACATCCGGCAATGCAGGCCTGGGAACAGGCCGCGAAACAGGAACAAGACTGGGTCAATTATCTGGAGCCTTATCAGTCTGAACCATCCTCTAGCTAAGTCTTAAGAGGCTGCTGGTTCCAGCGGCTGATACAGCACCACCTGATTACGGCCATAGGCTTTGGCCTGATACAGGGCCTGATCGGCCTGACTGAGCAGCTTTTCATAAGGGGTATTGTGGTGCGATAAGGCAATCCCGAAGCTGGCGGTAAAATGGATGGGCTGGTTATGTTCATCATACAGTTCAATCTGGGTGATGGCCTGCCGGCAGCGCTCGGCCACCTGTTTGGCCTGGTGCGCAGTGGCCTGTTTCAGGACCAGAATAAATTCTTCGCCACCAAAACGGCCCAGCACATCCTGCTCGCGGATATGGCCGGCCAGCACATGACAGACTTGGACCAAGGCTTCATCGCCTTTATGATGGCCATGCTCATCATTAATCTGCTTAAAATGATCCAGATCGACCAGAATCACTGCATAACTGGGTGCCTGTTTGTGGTTCAGTTGTTCCAGACACTGGTTGATACTGCGCCGGTTAAAGGTATTGGTGAGCGGATCGACCTGACTTAAATGTGCAATCAGCGCCTCCCGATAGCGCCACTGACTCAGCAGAATTTCAAACAGCACCAGGCAGGTCAGCAGAATCGGCACAATAAAAAACAGCATCGACAGCACCCAGAAGCCATTTTTATAAGGAAAGTCGGTTAATAAAAATAAAGGTGCATAGGTTAACTGGCCGAAAAAGCTTAAATAACCGCAGCTGACCAGATACAGTGTGGCCGGAATTAAGGCCGAATAGACAATTCTGCGTTCAAACAGCACCAGACCGACCGTGGGTAGACTGATATAGGTCACCATAGTGGCCGGACTCAGCACCCCGACCAGATAGCCATCGCGGCACAGACTGACCACAAAGGTGGCCACCGCAATATAGGGCATATAGCGCCGGGTCCAGTCCTGTTTGCGAAAGTAGTGGCAGATGCCAATCATGCCAATAAACACGAACAGGCCGAATAAATTAATGACCAGCTGCTGTTTTAACAAGGCCAGATTGACCCAGCGCCACAGTTCCGGGGTGAGTAATACCACACTTTTCCAGATGGCCCAGATCACGTGCATCAGGCTGCCCAGAAACAGCATCAGAATACATTTGTTTAACGTGCTCCAGTTCATCACCACTTCTTTTTCGAGTAAATAACGGGTGACTTTGTATTTAAATGTGGACACAGCACTGTGCGCAATGCGACTTTTCATGCGTGAATCACGACCCCAAAAATGAGCGTCTAAAGTCTCATTTTTATTATTTTATTAAACCTAACATATCATGATTTTAGAGAATTGGTAATGGCTATTTTTTGTACTTTTCGGGAAAATATCGTTGCATGGGTGCAACAGTGTGTGTTGTTTAAATCACTTATTTCTATTTTAAACTGCAGTAAAATGGCGCTATTGAAAAAATCACAGTTTAGGATTCTCTCCCATGAAAATTTTGCATATCGACTCGAGTATTTTAGGCGACGCTTCTGTATCACGTCAGTTGTCTAAAGCTATTGTGAACCAGCTACAGGCGAAAAATACAGCGGCCCAAGTTGACTATCTGGATCTGGCTGAACAGACCATTCCGCATTTAACCGCTGAAATTTTAATGGGACAAAATGCCGAGCAAAGCGCTTTAGGCGAACAGATTCTGCAACAATATCTAGATGCTGATGTCGTGGTGGTGGGCGCAGCCATGTATAACTTCGGTCTGCCATCGACTTTAAAAGCCTGGATTGACCGGATTAGCGTGGCAGGTCGTACCTTTAAATACACCGAAAATGGCCCGGTCGGTCTGGCAGGTGACAAGAAAGTGTATATCGCCAGCAGCCGCGGTGGTGTCTATGGCGAACAAAGCCCGGTTGATTTCCAGGAAGCATTCCTGAAAACCGTGTTTAACTTTACCGGTGTCAGTGATATTGAAGTAGTACGTGCTGAAGGGGTTAGCATGAGCGATATTAAAGATCAGGCGATTACTACGGCATTAGACCAGATTGCCAAAATCTAAGCTTTACGGCGCTGCATTAATCACAAAAAAGGTCAGTTTCTACTGACCTTTTTTTATGGCGTTTTAATCTTGGTCCTGCTGATGGGCAAATTCGGCTAAATCGGCCAGCGCCATTTTGGCTTCATCAAACCACGGTGAGAACATAATAAAGTTATGCCACATACCGGTATACAGTTTAAAACTGACCTTCACGCCCGCCTGTTCGGCCTTGTCACGAAAACGCTGCGCATCATCCAGCAGCAGTTCTTTAGAACCCACCTGCACCAAGGTTGGTGGTAAATCGGTTAAATCATCAAATAGCGGCGAAACACGCGGATCACCACGATCGACCGACGGTGGCACATAGTATTGAATCCCGGTTTCCAGAGTTTCAATCGACAATAAGGCATCGTGTTTGCGGTTATAACGAATTGATTCACTGGTCAGGGTTAAATCCAAAAATGGTGAAAGTAGCATGAGGCCGCTGACTTGCGGTAACTGTTCATCACGGATTTTTAAGGCTAAGGCCAGCGCCAGATTGGCGCCGCAGGAATCTCCTGCCAGCAAAATATCTTTGGCCTGTACGCCCTGATCCAGCAGGGTCTGATAGACATCAAAAATTGCTTCTAAGGCTTCCGGGAATGGATTTTCAGGCGCCAGCGGATAATCGATATGAATCACCTGCATCTGGGTGCGGGCGGCCAGTTCAGTCAGAAATGGGCGATGGGTATTTAAAGACCCTAAATAAAAGGCGCCACCGTGAATATAGAAAATCAGCTGGGTGGCTTCATCTTGTGGCTTGATTTCTTCGGCTTTCAGGCCAGCCAGACGTAAAGCGCGGACTTCGACAGTTTTATTGGTCGGAAACAGCCGGCACATCTGTTCGAGGGCGAAACGCAGCGGATTATGCGGTAAATTATATTGGCTTGGCAGGCGGATGGTGGTTTTTAAAAAGCCTTCTGTGAAAATTTGTTTCAATAACGGGTTGATCTTCATTGTTCTTCCATCTTGTTCTTGATTTTGGCCTGTGCTTGCGTATTTACCAACACAATTTACAAGGTTACACTAAATGGTCACATTCAAAAATTGCAAATTTGTAGTGACTTTTTAATACTAAGGCTGTCTAACACTAGACTAGGGAATCAAAAAAAATGAAAAAAATTGCACTGGCATTAGGATTAATGGGTTTAACAGCTTTGGCGAATGCTGCTGATCCGCTAAATGGTACTGTCTGGAAAACAATTGATGACAAAACCAAGCAAGCAAAAGCAACCGTCAAATTTACCGAGCAGAAAAATGGCACGTTAACTGCAACAATTCAGTCCATTTTAACGCCGGGTGAAGAAAATGCCTGTACAAAATGTGAAGGACCTTACAAAAACAAATCCTTGAAAGGTTTAACCATTGTACGTGGTTTAAAGAATTCGGGTGGTACCAACTATGACAGCGGTTCAATTCTGGATCCGCAATCAGGTAAAACCTACAAGTTAAAAGGTCAACTGGCTGATGGCGGGCAGAAATTACAATTGCGTGGCTATATTGGCGTAGCAGCGCTGGGTCGTAACCAGACCTGGGTTCGTGTGAAATAAGCCAGCTAATAGAAACGGATTAAACCAGAAAGCCTGATGCAGATGCATCAGGCTTTTTGATTTTTAACGGATAAGTAAAAGGTAGATAAAAAGAATTTATCCGTTTAAGGCGCGATAGGCGGTTTCATCAAAACCAACAATAAAGCCGTCTGCGGTGGCCAGCACAGGACGTTTGATCAGGCTGTTGTGAGTGCGTAAGGCTTCAATTAAATCTGCTTCGCTGGACAGGGCTTGTGCCTGTTCCGCTTCCGACAGCTTGCGCCAGGTGGTGCCTTTTTTATTCAGAATTTTGTCCTGACCTTCAGCATCCAGCCAGTGTTTTAGCGTTTCTGCATCAATACCCTGTTTTTTATAATCATGAAATTCATAAGCCAGGCCCAGTTCATTGAGCAGATCAAAGGCTTTTTTCATGGAGTTGCAGTTTTTAATACCATAAATTTTAAGCATAAAGCGGATTCCAGCAAGAAACACAATGCTCAAGAGATTAACCAAAAAATTGGTTTTGCACTATAGCGGGTATAAATATTGAGTTCATGGTTCTGAAATTAAACCGTCATTAAAATGCAACGCTACCGCGCCATAATAGTGGCAGAAAAACAAGACAGCATTTGATAAGAATTATTCGTGCTAAGAAAAAAACGAAAAGCAAATAGCCAATATAAAAAATAAAAGCCCAGATGTAGAAAACCCGCATTTAATCATCCTGATTATGCGGGTCTCACTACAACGTCCGATGTCACATCCTTGAAACAAAGACCATCATGGCTTTGTTTATTTGCATCCTACGGCTTCCTGTCCCTTTGCTGTCATCCTGACACTGTCCCTTTGCCGTGCTGCAATAATGCGCCGATTTAAAAAGCAGATAAAGGTCTGAATGACGACAAAATATGTCGGAAATAAACCTCTATTGAGTGAACAATTGTTCACTCAATAGGAAGGTTTTTAGTTGAGTTTATAATCAATAATCACCGGGGCATGATCGCTATACCATTCGTCTTTATAGACCCAGGCATTGACGGTACGTGCTTTCCAGTCCGGTGAACAGGCATGATAGTCAATCCGCCAGCCAACGTTCTTGGCACGGGCTTGACCACGGTTCGACCACCAGGAATACAGTTCGGCTTCTTTGCGCACTTCACGGAAGGTGTCGACATAGCCCAGATCATCATAGATATGATCGAGCCAGGCACGTTCATGCGGTAAACAGCCGGAAGATTTCTGGTTGCCTGACCAGTTTTTAATATCAATACGTTTATGCACGATATTGTAGTCGCCGCAGACAATGATCGATTTATTTTCATCGCGCCATTGTTTCAGGATTTTTGTATATTCTTCGAGGAAGTGGTCTTTACGGGCTTGTGCTTCTTCACCCGATGAACCCGATGGCAGATACAGTGAGCAGATATGCACCGGATAACCCAGCCCTAAATCAAATTCTGCCGTGACAAAACGGCCTTGGGAGTCGGCCAGTTCAAAGCCTAAACCATCCTGAATAGACACAAATGGCAGGCGGCTGTAAATGGCGGTGCCGGCATAGCCCGGACGTTCAGCTGCGAACAGATGGGTATACCAGCCTTCCGGTTTGAATTTATCAGTCCACTGCGCATGGGTCAGACGGCTTTCCTGAATGCAGATGACATCAGCCTCTGATTTTTCCATCCACTCCAGCAGGCCTTTACTGACCGAAGAACGCAGGCCATTGACGTTAATTGAAACCACACGAAGAATTTTTTGATCACTCGGATAGCTACTCTTTGGTATCATGCGCAGGTCTTACCTCAATTTATGAATTTTGGAGCACCTCATGTCAACGCAAGCGACATTTAACCCTCAAGCTTTTATCGAACTCGCATTATCACGTGGTGTGCTTAAATTTGGTGAGTTTACTTTAAAATCGGGTCGCGTGAGTCCTTATTTTTTTAATGCCGGTTTATTAAATGATGGCGAAGCCTTGTCATTACTGGCTTCAGGCTATGCAGCCAAGTTAACAGAATGCGAAAATGTTGATGTGATTTTTGGCCCAGCCTATAAAGGTATTCCATTTGTGGCGGCAACGGCGGTGGCTTTATCGCAAAATCATGGCGTGAGTGTGCCTTGGGGTTTTAACCGCAAAGAAGCCAAAGATCATGGTGAAGGTGGTGTATTGGTCGGTGCGTCGGTTGAAGGTAAAAAAGTCTGGATTATTGATGATGTGATTACCGCAGGTACAGCAATTCGTGAAGTGGTGACCATTTTAAAAAATGCGGGTGCCACAATTGCCGGTGTACTGGTCGCGCTAGATCGTCAGGAAAAAGGGCAGGGTGATTTGTCTGCGATTCAAGAAGTTCAAAAAGAGCTAGAAATTCCGGTACATGCCTTAATTACGATGAAAGATTTAATGAATTATCTGGATGCCAAAGGTGAAAAAGAGGCTTTGGCGAAGATGGAAGCCTATCGTGTGAAGTATGGGATCTAATAATTAATACAACGTATTGATTTTTAATAAAGCTCTATCCATGATAGGGCTTTATTTTTATAAAAAACAAAAATGAATCTAGATTGGAATTTAATGATCGCAAGTTTTTCAGCTATTGCTGCAAGTGCAGCATCGATAGCGACTTTTTTGGGTTGGAAAGAAAATAGGGAACTTAGAAAAGTTCAAACCGAACCATTGATAGACATTAAGTTAGAACCTGTTGAGTACAGAATCCATTTTTTACGTTTAAAAATTACAAATGTAGGAAAAGGAGGAGCTCATAACGTAAAAATAAAATTATTTCCTGAACCTTCACTCGATGCTTCTTTTTTAGTTACTGCTCAAAAAGCTATTAAAGTTTTTATGCAAAGAGATTTTATGATTAAGGGAGTCAATTATTTAGCGCCGAATGATTCTAAATATACGGACTATCTAAGTTTTACTGGTTTAAATCCTAAAGAGTTAGATAGTGAATACTTCTTTAATCTTATTTTTAATGCTGAGATCAGATATGAGGATTTAAAGGGAAAGAAATATAAGAATACATATAAAATTGATACTTCAGAACTAAAAATTTATAAATTAGGAGAGAGTTTTGAAGAAGCTCTTCCCAAAGCATTAGCAGGAATTCAAAAGTCTTTAGAAAGTATGAGTAAAAATATTAATAGGCAAACTGCATTTTTAGATAAAAAATCAAAAGCAGAAGAAACTCATTGGAATGAATAGGAGCTAAAACAAAAGTTGAATTATATGAGCTATGTAAAACGTCGCAATAAAGAGTTAGATATCGATCAGGATGCATATCTTTTTAAAAAAATAGAACGTAGATTGTCTATTCATGAAGTAAGAAGGAAAAATAAATAACAAAATCATCCTTCCTCACACTTCTTACACTCCAGCATCACCCCTAATTTTTCTTTGCGTCCTTGCTCCGTCATCACCCAGGGCCGGTTCTGCCACGGTGGATTATGCCGCACATGCTGGCCATGACCACAGGCCAGCTCTGCGACCCAATGATTTTCTTCATCTAAATGATATCCCACAATTGGCTGTTGCATGGGCAGCTTCCTGAAATCAGCAAATATAGCGCTGCAAAGCTTTACTCAAATTCAGAAAAACAGGCAGCGAATCTCCGTTATACTCCACATCATAGCAATTTTAAAAGAGCAGTCATTATGCGCGTACTTGTGGTGATGGACCCGATTGAAACGGTGAACCTGAAAAAAGATTCCACCATGGCCATGCTGTGGGCCGCGGCACGTCGGGGTCATGAACTCGGTTATGCACTACAACAAGATTTATATATTGATCAGGGCAAGGCTTTCGGTCTAATCAGCCCGTTAAAAGTCTTTGAAGATTACAACCATTATTATGAGCTGGGCGAAAAACAAAAAGAATCCATCGCAGCCTATGATGTGGTGCTGATGCGTAAAGACCCGCCATTTGATATGAACTTTGTCTATAGCACCTATATTCTGGAACAGGCAGAGCGCGAAGGAGCGTGGATTATTAACAAGCCGCAAAGCCTGCGTGACTGTAATGAAAAACTGTTTGCGACCCAGTTCCCGGAGCTGCAGGTGCCGACTTTGGTGACCTCTCAGCAAAGCCTGATTCGTGAATTTATTCAGCAACATGGCGATGTGATTGTGAAACCGCTCGATGGGATGGGCGGCATGGGCATTTTCCGTCTGTATCAGAATGGTGTGAATATTGGCTCTACCATTGAAATTCTGACCAATAACGGCACCCAGCCAATTATGGCGCAGCGTTATATCCCGGAAATTGTAGAAGGGGATAAACGCATTTTAATGGTCAATGGCGAGCCAATTCCGTATTGTCTGGCACGTATTCCGCAAAACGGCGAAGTGCGTGGCAACCTGGCCGCTGGTGGTCTGGGTGAAGCACGTCCATTGACCGACAATGACAAGGCAATTGCTGCCAAAGTCGGGCCATTTTTACGTGAAAAAGGTCTGGTATTTGTCGGTCTGGATGTGATTGGTAACTATGTCACTGAAATTAACGTGACCAGTCCAACCTGTATCCGTGAAATTGATGCCCAGTTCGGCACCTCAATTGCCGATACCCTGTTTGATGTACTGGAAGCCGGTCGTTAATCTATCTTTCAAAAGAGTCACCTTGGGTGGCTCTTTTTGTATTCTTAAGCGAGATTTGAGCTTGAAAAACTGCGTTGATCAAGAAAATTATAGCGATTTTGTAAATCAAAACCAGTCGACATAATTCAGTGAAAAATGCAGGAAACTTAACAATTTCGGTGAATTAATAATAAAACTAGTTTAAACTTTCAAAACTGTTGAAAAAAACAATGAGCCGCTTGGTGAAAAAAAGTAAATAAACTTTCAAGCTCATACGATTGTGATTACAATTGAGCGCTTATAAAGAACTTTCATTAGCCATATTTGGATTGAAGAATTAGACCGTGACTGATGCAGCGCAAACCAAGCCTAAACATGTGATGATGATGGCCGCAGGCACTGGTGGCCATGTGTTCCCAGCCCTAGCCGTGGCAAAAGAACTCCAGCAGCAGGGAATCCATGTGTCCTGGTTAGCAACGCCTACAGGCATGGAAAACCGTTTATTACAAAACCAGAATATTCCGATTTATCAGATTGATATTCAAGGCGTGCGCGGTAACGGGCTGGCACGCAAACTGATGGCGCCTTTTAAAATTCTAAAAGCCACCTTAAGCGCCATGCAGTTAATGAAAAAACACAAAGTAGAGGCTGTCGCCGGCTTTGGTGGCTATGTGGCTGGACCGGGTGGTCTGGCCGCACGTCTGCTTGGTATTCCGGTCATTATTCATGAGCAGAATGCAATTGCCGGCTTTACCAATACCCAGCTGTCGCGTATTGCCAACACTGTTTGTCAGGCGTTCCCGGATACGTTTCCGGCCAGCACTAAAATTGTCACCACTGGCAACCCGGTGCGTAAAGAAATTAGCGCGACTCTAACCCCATCCTGGCGTTATCAGGAACGTGAAAAAGCAGGTTTGCCGCTGCGTATTTTAATTGTTGGCGGCTCTTTGGGCGCGCAGGCACTGAATGAACGTGTCCCTGAAGCCTTAAAACAGCTGAATGTACCTTTAAATGTGTATCATCAGTGTGGGCAAAATCATGCAGACAGCACCCGAGCGCGTTATGCCAACAAGCCGGACAGCTTAACGGTTGAAGTGCAACCCTTTATTGAAGATATGGCACAGGCCTATAGCGATGCCGATCTGATTATCTGCCGGGCCGGCGCACTGACGGTTACGGAAATTGCAACCGCGGGTGTGGCTGCGGTATTTGTGCCCTTGCCAAGCGCTGTGGATGACCATCAGACGGCCAATGCACAATTCCTGGCCAAGACGGGCGCGGCAAAAATCTGTCCGCAAGCCAGCATGACCCCGGACAGCTTAAAAGAACTGTTAATGCCGTTGATGAACCGCCAACTGCTCTCTGAAATGGCCAGCAAGGCGCGTCAACAGGCACAACCTAATGCAACCCAACATGTGGTTGCTTTAATTCAAGATTTGTAAACCGAGTAAACTATGTCTCCATCTATCCCTGCTGATCAAGTAAAAGAACTGATTAAAGTGCCTGAAATGCGTCGTATCAAACATATCCACTTTGTCGGGATTGGCGGCGCCGGGATGTGTGGCATTGCCGAGGTATTAAAAAACCAGGGCTATGATGTTTCCGGTTCAGATATTAAAGCCTCAAAAACTACAGCCCAGCTGGAAGAAAATGGCATTCGGGTGTTTATTGGTCATAGCGCAGATAATATTCAGGGTGCCAATGTACTGGTAGTCTCTACTGCAATTGATCCGGAAAACCCGGAAGTTAAAGCCGCTATTGAGAGCCGTATTCCGGTGGTGCGCCGTGCTGAAATGCTGGGTGAGCTGATGCGTTATCGTCACGGGATTGCCGTGGCCGGAACACATGGTAAAACCACCACCACCAGCCTGGTTACCTGTATGCTGGCAGAAGAAAATCTGGACCCGACTTACGTGATAGGCGGTTTGCTGAACCGTACCGGGGTTAATGCTGCACTGGGTGCGAGCCGTTATATTGTGGCTGAAGCCGATGAATCAGATGCATCTTTCCTGCATCTGGAGCCAATGGCAGCGATTGTCACCAATATTGATGCCGACCACATGGATACTTATGGCGGCAGCTTTGACAAGCTAAAAGATACCTTTATTGAATTCCTGCACAAACTGCCATTCTATGGTTTGGCAGTGGTTTGTGGTGATGATGCCAACATCCGTGAAATTATGCCGCGCATTGCCCGTCCGGTGCTAACCTACGGCTTTAATGAAGACAATGATATTCGCGCAGTCGATGTTGATCAGGACGGTATGCGTACCCACTTTACCGTATTGCGTAAAGACCGCGAGCCACTGCGTGTTACCGTGAATCAACCAGGTCTGCACAATGTACTGAATGCCTTGGCCGCCATTGGTGTGGCGACCGATGAAGGTGTTTCTGATGGTGCGATTTGCCGTGCACTGGAAGGCTTTAGTGGTGTAGGTCGCCGTTTCCAGGTGCAAGGTGAATTTGAACTGGACGGTGGCAGCATCAAACTGGTCGATGACTATGGTCACCATCCTAAAGAAGTGGAAGCCACCATTAAAGCAGCGCGTCAGAGCCATCCGGACCGCCGTCTGGTGATGTTGTTCCAGCCGCACCGTTTTAGCCGTACCCGTGACTGTTTTGATGACTTTGTTGAAGTGTTATCGCAGGTCGATCAACTGCTGTTGCTGGAAGTGTATCCTGCCGGTGAAAAAGCCATTGTGGGTGCCGACAGTCGCAGTCTGGCACGCAGTATCCGTCTGCGTGGTCAGGTTGAACCGATCCTGATTGATCCGGTTGAAGGCAATCTGGAAACACTGGTACAAAAAGTGTTACAACCGAATGATTTATTATTGACCCAAGGTGCGGGTAATGTAGGAGCAATCTCCATCGAGCTTGCTCAAAATAAATTGTATTTAAAATAATCACCCAAAGTGATATTTGAATTTGGTCGCTCAGTGTAAAGTTTAAGGATATAAACGTGTCAAATGCTTCAAAGTTCGGCAAAGTTGCCGTGTTATTTGGTGGAAAATCTGCCGAGCGTGGGGTGTCTCTGGATAGTGGACAGGCAGTGCTCGATGCGCTGCTGCGCGAAGGCGTTCAGGCAGAAGCGTTTGACCCGAAAGATCGTAGTGTGACCGAACTGGTCAACTATGATCGTGCCTTTATTGTCCTGCACGGCCGCGGCGGTGAAGATGGCCAGATTCAGGGTGTACTGGAATGGCTGAATGTGCCGTATACCGGTACTGGCGTACAGGGTTCAGCCATTGGCATGGACAAGGTCAAAACCAAACAGGTCTGGCAAGGTTCCGAGCTGCCAACAGCGCCGTATCGTATTGTCACCAAAGATTCAAACCCGGCTGATATTGTCGCTGCATTGGGTTTACCACTGATTATCAAGCCGGTACATGAAGGTTCCAGTATTGGCATGAGCAAAGTCGAACGTATTGAAGACTTTGCTGAAGCGATTGCCAAAGCCACCGAGCATGATGCAGTGGTAATGGCTGAAAAATGGATTACCGGTCGCGAGTTCACGATTGTCTTACTGAACGGTCAGGCCTTGCCGGTGATTCGTCTGGAACCGCCTAAAGATGTGGCGTTCTATGACTATGAAGCCAAATACAACCGTAATGATGTGCAATACGGCATTCCATGTGGCTTAACCGAGTCGGAAGAGCAGCAGTTACAGGTCTTGGCCCTGCGTGCGTTCCAGGCGGTAGGTGCCAGCGGCTGGGGCCGTATTGATGCAATGCAGGATGAACAAGGCAATTTCTGGCTGCTTGAAGTCAACACTGTACCGGGCATGACCAGTCACTCACTGGTGCCAAAAGCCGCGCAGGCGGTGGGCTACAGTTTTGATGCCTTGTGCGTGGCAATTCTTGAACAAACCTTAACGGATGCGACCCACTAAGCCATGGCTCAACTTCCTGCTTCCATGCGCCGTAAACGCGCAGCGATTACCTCGATTCACGATAAGCCACCGACGCGTAAAGAAAAGCTGACGAACCTGGGTGGATGGGTATTGCTGTGCGTGGCGATTGTGGTATTGGCAGCAGGAATCTATGGTCTATATAAAGTCATGACCGATGCACGCGTGGCTGAACTGGACGTGGTCGGTACCCGTTCCAATGCCGAACTGCGCCAGGTCATGACCCATGTTTCGCCAGTGGTCACAGATAACTATTTTACTTCCGATCTGGAACAGATTCGTGATACCGCACTGGAACTGTCCTGGGTCGATCGGGTGGTGGTGTCACGCGCCTGGCCGAATGCCATCCGTTTACGGGTCATGCCACGCCATGCGATTGCGCGCTGGGGCACCGGACGTTTACTCAGTGACAGCGGTGATGTGTTTTCGGAAGTGACACCCAAGAATAATCAGCATCTGCCGTTATTACATGGCCCGATGCATCAGTCCAAAATGATGATGCGTCGCTATAATGAAATTAACCAGTTATTTTTACCGGTGAATCTGCGTTTAAAAGAGTTATATCTCACCGACCGGATGACCTGGTTTATGCAGTTTGATTCTGGCCTGCGGGTGATTGTGGATCAGGATCAGACCATGAGTAAATTGCAGCGTCTGAGTCATCTGGCGCAAAGTGACTTCAAGCCGGTATGGTCCAGGATTTCTGCAATTGACCTACGTTACCGCAATGGTCTGGCGATCCAGTGGAAAAACTCGGTGGCACCAAAAATTGCCAATGGTCATTTTGTTGTAACGATTGATGACACAAGCATTGCGAATGCAATAGCAGCAAAGCCATAATACTTGGCTTTAAAAATAGAGGCATTAAGCCATTAATTAAACAAACATGTGATGGTAGTAAATAAATGAGTGAAGCTGTTCCCTCGGTTGTTGCGATTGACATTGGGACACACAAAGTTTCAGTTTTGATTGGTAAGGTACACGCGCCAGACAATATCCAAGTGATTGGTATGGCTACCGCTCGTAACCGAGGCATGAATAAAGGAAAAATTGTAAGTCTCGATAAAGTCATTACAGCCATTAAAAATGCCGTTCAAGAAGCAGAAGATATGGCGGAATGCCGGGTGCATTCAGCCTGGATTTCTATTCCAAGTGCAGAATTAAAAAGTTTTTATGCTGCGGGGCGTACCCCGATTGAAAATAGTGACCACACAATTACAACAAGTGAAGTGGTTCGTGCCTTAGATCTGGCCAAAGCCAGCCATTTAACTTCAGATCATTATCTGGTCAGCGCGGTGCCGTTGGGCTTTGATCTGGATGATTCCGGTGAATGGGTACAAAACCCGATCCGTATGTCGGCGCATAGCATGACCGGTCATTATCAGCTGATGATGCTGCCGATTAGCACCATGCAGAATCTGGACCGTGCCCTAAAAGGGGCCAATATTGGCGTGGAAAAAATGGTGGTGTCGCATCTGGCCACCGCTGAAGCCAGTTTACTCAAAGATGAAAAAGAATATGGCGTGTGCCTGGTTGATATTGGCGCCGGTACCACCAATATTGCAGTCTATCTGGACGGTCGTCTGGCGTTGTCACAAACCCTGCAGCGTGGCGGTGAGCATGTGACCCGTGATATCGCGGCGGTATTGCAGACCACCACCGAAGAAGCCGAGCGGATTAAACTGCTTTACGGTTGCGTCGATTTAAAAGTGGTCAAACCTGATCACATGATTCAGATTCAGGGCATTGATGGTCCGCAAACCATCAGCCGGATTGAACTGTCGGAAATTATTATTGCGCGTTATGAAGAAATTTTTGCGCAAATCCGTCAGGAACTGGAAAACAGTGGCGCCATTCATGGCTTATATCATGGTGTGGTGCTGGCTGGTGATGCCTGTCAGATTGAAGGCATGGTCAGTCTGGTACGCCGCACCCTGGGTGTGTCTGCGCATTTGGGCAATCCGCCGGTACAGGTTTATGCCGATGAACCGCATCAGGCTGCCTTGCGCCGTTCGCAGTATGCAACCGCAGCGGGCGTGCTGATGTATAGCCAGAGCTACAGTCAGGACACCATTGTCGAAACCGAAGACCCGGAGACCTTATCGGTCTGGGCGCGTGTAGGTCGTGCCTGGTCAGGACTCAACGAAAAACTGAAATCAATTTTTTAGTTGATTTTTTAGGGAATATTGTTAGGAAGTTGTACGGATTATCGCTTGTACTTGACAAGGCAGCCGTTGGACAGCATTCTTAAAAACAATTTTTTATTAAGATCAAGGCAGTATACGGGCTGAAGTGACTGCCAATTATGAATTAGGAAAGCTAAAGGTCATGGCCTCATTTGAATTTTTTGAAGATGATCAAACCGATAACAACGGTCAAGCCCGTTTCACTGTATTTGGTGTAGGTGGTGCAGGCGGTAACGCCGTACAGCATATGCTGGAATCAGATATCCAGGGTGTGAAATTTGTCTGTGCCAATACCGATAAACAGGCACTGGACCGCATGAATGCACAGTGCAAAATCCAGCTGGGCGAGCAAAGTACCCGTGGTCTGGGCGCAGGGGCTAATCCGCAAGTGGGTCAAACCGCTGCTGAAGAAAGCCGCGAGCTGATTCGCCAGCAGTTAGAAGGCACCGATATGGTGTTTGTGACTGCCGGTATGGGCGGTGGTACCGGTACCGGTGCTGCACCTGTTGTCGCTGAAATTGCCAAAGAAATGGGCATTTTAACTGTCGGTGTCGTAACCACACCGTTTAACTTTGAAGGTAAACGCCGTCTGCAATCTGCAGAAAAAGGTATTGAAGCTTTAGAGCAGCATGTTGATTCCCTGATCATCATTCCAAACCAGCGCTTGTTAAAAGTGTTCCGCGACATTTCCATGAAAGATGCTTATAAAAAGGCAGATGACGTGCTGTTAAATGCCGTGCGCAGTATCTTTGATTTAGTGGTACGTCCGGGTCACATCAACCTTGACTTTGCCGATTTGAAAACGGCCATGAGTACCCGTGGCTATGCCATGATGGGTGTCGGTCTGGGGCGTGGTGAAAACCGTGCCCGTCAGGCAGCAGAGCAGGCGATTCGCAGTCCGTTACTGGATAACGTGACCATCATGAATGCCAAAGGTATTCTGATTAACGTGACCGGTGGTGATGACGTGACCTTTGGTGAAATTGAAGAAATTACCGATGTTGTCAACCAGATTGTCGATCTGGATGAAGGCCAGGTATTCTACGGTACCGTATTTGATCCGGATGCGCGTGATGAAATCAGCGTGACCGTAATTGCCACTGGTTTGACCCGTAATTCAGCCGATGCGGTTGAGCCAGTCAAGCGTTCTTCAGTGGTGCAGTCTGCACAGGCAACCGCTCAACAGCCGGTTGAAGAAGATGATGTTCCGGCCATTCAGCGTCAGGCAGAGGCAGCGCCGGCCATCAATGCGACTGCAGGCAGCAGCAATAATTCACGTCCAACGCCAATGAGTATTCAGGAATATCTTAAAAATCAACAACGTAAATAATTTTTACGATATAGATTTTTATTCCAGAACTTGTAAAAGGTAGCCAAATGGCTACCTTTTTGTTTTTTATCAATGGCTAAATATGCTAACGTATAGCGGTTTTATATACAGATGAATTGAGAGCATGTTGAAACAACGTACCCTAGAACGTGTCGTGAAAGCGAGTGGTATAGGTCTGCATAGTGGACAGAAAGTCATGATTAACTTTGTGCCGCACCATGCTGACGGGGGAATCGTGTTTCGCCGTATTGACCTGAATCCACCGGTCGATATTCCGGCCGATGCCATGCTGATTCAGGAAGCCTTTATGTGCTCGAATCTGGTTCAGGACAATGCCAAAGTCGGCACCATTGAACACATTATGAGCGC
The DNA here is from genome assembly GCF_049546925.1 of Acinetobacter sp. AND/436. Lineage (NCBI taxonomy): Bacteria > Pseudomonadati > Pseudomonadota > Gammaproteobacteria > Moraxellales > Moraxellaceae > Acinetobacter > Acinetobacter sp. AND/436. The sequence goes on along the minus strand of NZ_JBMXBO010000007.1, from coordinate 55,752 downwards.
GCTGGCGGGTCTGGGAATTGATAACCTGATTATCGAGGTTTCCGCCTCTGAAGTGCCAATTATGGACGGCAGTGCCGGTCCCTTCATCTATTTATTAATGCAGGGTGGCTTAAAAGAGCAGGATGCGCCAAAAAAATTCATCAAGATTTTAAAACCGGTCGAAGCGCTAATTGATGATAAACGTGCCATTTTCACCCCGCATGACGGTTTCCAGCTCAATTTCACCATCGATTTCGATCATCCCGCCTTTAAAAAAGAATATCAGTCTGCCACCATTGATTTTTCTACCGAAACCTTCGTCTATGAAGTCAGTGAAGCACGCACCTTTGGCTTTATGAAAGATCTGGATTATTTAAAAGCCAACAATCTGGCCTTGGGCGCCAGCCTGGAAAATGCCATTGGGGTCGATGACACCGGTGTGGTCAATGAAGAGGGCCTGCGTTTCTCGGATGAATTTGTTCGTCACAAAATATTAGATGCGGTGGGCGATCTGTATTTGCTCGGTCATCAAATTATTGCGAAATTTGATGGATATAAATCGGGTCATGCACTGAATAATCAGCTCTTACGGAATGTGCAAAAAGATCCAAGCAGCTATGAAATTGTAACATTTGATGACATCACTCAATGTCCAATTCCGTATGTGAGTGTGACATAAGTCATTGTCTTTCCTTGGTGATGTTATAATGTAACATCTAAAAAAGTGAACTAATTCTCGTTTTTATCGGTTTTGTATTTTTTAGATTGGCGCAATGTTACTTTTTATTGCTTGCCAAACGTAACAAAGCTTGGCTAAGCTTAGGGTCGCTCACAAAGTCAGCAGCACCGCGAAGCATTTCCTGGGTTTCTGTACTGAGTGTTCTTGAAGATTTTTCCTGTTTTGGGGGCGTTTGCAACTGCGGTTTTAACCGGACCTGAATCTTGTGTAAATCTTGAAGTTCTGCCAATTGTGATAGCTGAGCAACATACTGTTTTTGCAAATAGGCCAGTTGACTCACCATCGCCTGATTGGTGCCAGTAATGGTAAGAATCCCTTGCTGATAACAAACAACCTGCCAAAGTTCGGGTTGGGGCAACAAGGGTTGAATAATTTGAGTAAGTTTCTGCCAGGCAGCAACTTGCGTTGAGAGAAACGTTAGGTTTCCTGTTTTTATGTGTTTTCTTGTTTGGCGAAAGACGTTACAAGGCTCGGACATACATATTTCCTTCATGTTTATGTCTTAATCTTATGCGCTCCTTTCAGTGAAGATCAAGGAAGAGATCACCAAGGAACTCTGAGTAAGAACAGTTTTTATGAGGTTTTTATGCATACGCGACGTATTTTATTAGCGTTTTCTTTGGCGGCTTCTGCGGCGTCAGTGGCTTTTGCTGATCTGGTTGACTTAAACAGCCAAAATTCATCGACAGACCGTATTGAAGAATTGACCCGCACCCTGGCACAAGGGACCTATAGCGAGTCACAAGACATCAATATTCCGGCGCAAACTGAAATTAATGTCAAACTGCGTGAAAAAACGGTTGAATTAAACAACGAATCTTTAGCGAAAAAATACGGTTCAGCGTCTTCTGCGAAATCTTATAGCGCTAATCCATATAGCTGGTTAGTGGCGCATCCTTTACCAAATGCCCGTGTAAGCTCAAACTATGGCGGTCGTACCATGAATGGTCGTGCTGAACGTCATTCAGGTTTAGATTTAGCAGCGCCAAGCGGCACACCAATTTATGCCACTGGCCCGGGTATCGTAACTAAATCAGGTTGGGGTACAGGTTATGGTCAATATGTTGAAATTAACCATGGCAATGGCTATTTAACCCGTTACGCTCATGCATCACGCTTAATTGCACGTGTCGGCGATCGTGTTGCTGCAGGTGAGCATATTGCAAACGTGGGTTGTACAGGTCGTTGTACCGGTCCTCATTTACATTATGAAGTAGTAAAAGACGGCGTTCGTAAAAACCCATCAACTTACCTGGCAATGCTGCCTTAACAGCTTGCGGCTTTTGCTCAAAAGGCCTAATTTTTGAGCACGTCATGCATTAAGACCTTATAACGATTATATTATCACTCAAAAGAATATTGTCTGTATATTAAACCGCCGCTATTGGCGGTTTTTTGTTATTTTGGGTAATAAAACGTCAATAGATATTTTTTCTCGAAATACTAGTCTAAAGTCGTATTCACCGATGGCCATACCTTTAGAAAGCAGAAATATGGTACATATAAACCATATAATTAGGATTCAGGAATGACCGACTATGGCGTATTATGGTGATACCGACGCGCAGGAAACCCAAGAGTGGCAGGATGCGTTTGATTCAGTTTTGCAGCACATGGGAACCGAGCGTGCGGCATTTTTATTAGAAAAACTTTATCAACGGGCAATCGCGAAACATGTTCCCATTCAGCGTCTAAATACGCCTTATTTAAATACCATTTCCGTTGAAGAGCAACCACCAATGCCGGGTGATCAGGATATGGAACGTCGTATCCGTGCCCTGATTCGCTGGAATGCACTGGCAATGGTACTGCGTGCCAACAAAACGGGCGATGACCTTGGTGGTCACCTGGCCAGTTTTGCTTCTTCTGCCACCCTTTATGATGTTGGCTTTAACCATTTCTTCCGTGCCAATAGCGATAACTTTGGCGGCGACATGATCTATTATCAAGGTCACTGTGCTCCGGGTATCTATGCACGTTCTTTCCTTGAAGGCCGTCTGACGGAAGAGCATTTAAATAATTTCCGCCGTGAAGTGGGTGGTAAAGGTCTGCCATCTTACCCACACCCATACCTGATGCCAGACTACTGGCAGTTCCCGACCGTATCCATGGGTCTGGGTCCGATCATGTCAATCTATCAGGCGCATATTCAAAAATACCTGATGAACCGTGGCCTGATCAAAGAAGAAGACCGTAAAGTCTGGGCTTATCTGGGCGATGGCGAGATGGACGAACCGGAAAGCCTGGGTGCAATCTCGCTGGCCGGTCGTGAAAAGCTCGACAACCTGATCTGGGTGGTGAACTGTAACCTGCAGCGTCTGGATGGCCCGGTACGTGGTAACGGTAAAATTATTCAGGAACTGGAATCACTGTTCCGCGGCGCAGGCTGGCGTGTAATTAAAGTGGTCTGGGGCCGTCATTGGGACCCGCTACTGGATAAAGATAAATCTGGCGCGCTGAAAGCAGTGATGGAAGAAGCGGTTGATGGTGACTATCAGCGTTATCAGGTGAAAGGTGGTGCTTATGCACGCGCACATTTCTTTGGTAAATATCCAGAAGCAGAAGCTTTGGTTAAAGACCTGAGCGATGAAGATATTGATAATCTGAACCGTGGTGGTCATGATCCGTACAAAGTTTTTGCTGCCTATGCAGAAGCGACCAAGGCCAAAGGTCAGCCAACGGTCATTCTGGCAAAAACCGTAAAAGGTTATGGTCTGTCTGATGAAATTGAAGCGGTGAACAAGACGCACCAAATCAAGAAAATGCAGCTGGAATCATTGAAGTACGTACGTAACCGTTTCAACCTGCCATTTACCGATGAGCAGCTGGAAGAAGTGCCATTCTATCGTCCAAGTGAAAACTCGCCTGAAATTAAATATATGAAGGCGCGTCGTGAAGCACTGGGCGGCTACTTGCCGGCACGTCGTAAAGACAGCGAATCTCTCGCGATTCCTGAGCTGTCGGTGTTTGATGCAGTGCTGAAAGGTTCAAACGGTAAAGAACAATCGACCACCATGGTGATGGTGCGCCTGATCTCTGCGCTGTTAAAAGAAAAAGCCATTAAAGACCGCGTAGTGCCAATTGTTCCAGATGAAGCGCGTACCTTCGGTCTGGAAGGCATGTTCCGTCAACTGGGTATTTATGCCGCACATGGCCAGAAATATACCCCGGAAGACCAGGAACAGTTGATGCATTACCGTGAAGCCAAAGACGGTCACATGCTGCAGGAAGGGATTAACGAAGCCGGTGCAATGAGTGCCTGGGCGGCGTTGGCGACCAGTTATTCGACCAATAACCTGCCAATGATTCCGATGTACATGTACTACTCGATGTTTGGTTTCCAGCGGATTGGCGACATTGCCTGGGCAGCCGGTGATGCACAGGCGCAAGGTTTCTTGCTCGGTGCAACCGCAGGCCGTACTACCCTGAACGGTGAAGGTTTACAGCATCAGGACGGTCACTCGCACATTCTGGCCAATACCATTCCAAACTGTGTCTCTTATGACCCATGTTTCGGTTATGAACTGGCGGTTATCGTCCATGACGGTTTACAGCGCATGTATGTCAATCAGGAACGTGTGTTCTATTACCTGACGGTTATGAACGAGAACTACGAGCATCCTGAAATGCCACAGGGCGTTGAAGAAGGCATCAAGCGTGGTATGTATCTGCTTGAAGAAGATGAGAAAGCCACGGTTCAGCTTCTTGGTTCCGGCGTGATTCTGCGTGAAGTGATTAAAGCCGCGAAAATCCTGCGTGAGGAATACCAGATTCACTCCAATGTCTACAGCGTGACCAGCTTCAACGAACTGGCGCGTGATGGTATGGCATGCGAAGAATACAACCGTCTGCATCCGCTAGCGGAAGAAGCCAAAGAGCCGTGGGTATCGAAACAGCTGCGTGGTACGGACGGTATTGTGGTATCTGCAACTGACCATATGCGTGCTTATAGCGAACAAATCCGTGCTTATCTGCCAGACAGCCGTCCGTTTGTGGCGCTGGGTACAGATGGTTATGGCCGTTCGGATACACGTGCCAACCTGCGTAGCTACTTTGGTGTCGATGCCGCGCACATTGTGGTGGCGACCTTGAAGAAACTGGCCGATGAAGGCGAAGTTGATGCGCGTCTGGTCAAAGATGCCATTTCAAGCTTTGAGCTGGATACCGACCGTCCGGTCGCGTGGGCACCACAGGCTACGCCTGAGCTGCACGCTGTGGCTGACTACAAAGAGGAGAACTAATCATGCACATTACGACTCCTGATATTGGTGTAGATAAAGCCACCGTGGCTGAAATTCTGGTCAAAGTCGGCGATAGCATCGCGGTCGATGACAGTATTGTGTTGCTGGAATCCGACAAAGCCTCTGTTGAAGTGCCAAGCACTTCAGCCGGGGTGGTGAAAAGCATTCTGGTCAATCAGGGTGATGAAGTCGCAGAAGGCGCGGTGCTGATTGAACTGGAAGCCGAAGATGGAACGTCACAAGCCGTTGAACCACAACTGGCTGATGCACCGCAAAAAACGTCTGAAAACACCCCGACCTCATTGTCTGATCAGGACATTATTGCGGAAGTGAGCAGCCATCAACCTGCGGCAGCCTCGCAAAACCAGACAGCAGCGGCTGGCAGCGCTGTAACCGTTGAAGTGAAAGTGCCGGATATTGGTGTAGAAAAAGCGCTGGTTGGTGAAATTCTGGTTCAGGTCGGCGATCAGATTGATGTCGATCAGAGCATTGTGGTGGTGGAATCGGACAAAGCCACGGTGGAAGTGCCAAGTACGGTATCGGGTACGGTGGCCTCTATTGAGATTCAGGCTGGCGATAGCGTCAAAGAAGGTGTGGTGATTCTGACCGTGGCCACGGCAGAGGCAGCACCAGCAGCTGAACAGTCGCAAGCTCAAGCCGAACAGCAACCCGCTGCTCAGGCGGCGCCTGAACCCAAAGCTGAACCAGCAGCGCCAGCTTCTGCAGCACCGGCGGGTGATGTCGAAGTGAAGGTCCCGGATTTAGGGGTTGATAAAGCCGCGGTTGCAGAAATTCTGGTTCAGGTCGGTGATACGGTCGAAAAAGATCAAAGTATTATTGTGGTGGAATCGGACAAGGCCACGGTTGAAGTGCCAAGTACCGCCGCGGGTGTAATCAAGGCGATTCATGTCGAGCTGGGCCAGAATGTGTCAGAAGGCATTGCCTTGGTGACTATTGAGGCGGAAGGTCAGACAGCGCCTGCACCGCAAGCAGCAAAAGCTGAAGCGCCAGCACAAAAAGCCGCACCTGCTGCGCCAGCCGCACAGGCCTCAAGCGCTGTACCGAGTACACATACTGCAGACAAGCTCACCAAAGAGCAAAATGCAGCGAACTCGAAAGTATATGCTGGTCCTGCAGTGCGTAAACTGGCACGTGAACTGGGTGTCATCCTGGCCGATGTCAAAGCTTCCGGTCCACATGCACGGGTTATGAAAGAAGACCTGGTGGCCTATGTGAAGTCGCGTCTGACAGCACCGCAAACTGCTCCGGCAGCCGCAGCGGTGGCAGCAGCACCATCAGGCTTGCCGAAACTGCCAAGTTTCGATGCGTTTGGTGGTGTGGAAGAGAAAGCTTTAACCCGCTTGCAGCAAGTGTCCATCCCACAGCTATCTTTAAACAACTACATTCCGCAAGTAACTCAGTTTGATGCAGCAGATATCACTGAACTGGAAGCATGGCGTAATGAGCTGAAAGGCAACTTCAAGAAAGAGGTCATCAGCCTGACCATTATGGCCTTTATCATTAAGGCAGTGGCTTACTTGCTGAAAGAAGAGCGCGAGTTTGCCGGTCACTTGTCTGATGATGGTAAGTCCGTGCTGCTCCGTAATGAAATCCATATGGGGATTGCGGTAGCGACACCAGATGGCCTGACGGTACCGGTACTGCGTAATCCGGATCAAAAATCAATTAAGCAGATTGCAGTTGAATTGGGCGAGCTGGGCCAAAAAGCGCGTGACAAGAAACTGTCACCGAAAGACCTGCAAGGCGCCAACTTTACCATTTCCAGCCTTGGCGCAATTGGTGGTACTGCCTTTACGCCGCTGGTGAATTGGCCGCAAGTGGCAATTCTGGGGATTTCTCCAGCCACCATGCAACCGGTCTGGAATGGCGAAGGCTTTGATCCACGCTTAATGCTGCCGTTGTCGCTGTCTTATGATCACCGTGTGATTAATGGCGCAGATGCAGCCCGATTTACCAACAAGCTGACCAAGCTGCTCAAAGATATCCGGACTTTGTTAATCTAAAACGCCGCTTGGTGTGTCTCTGTTGCGAAGAACGCGCAAAGTTGAAAAAACCCTGCTTCGGCAGGGTTTTTGCTTTTGGTACTTGAGTTTTTTCTGTGGCCGATTACAATAACAGCACTTCATTGGGGAGTAGCCGCTTTTTACGCAAAGTAAAAAGGTGATGGTCAACATATTTGCTCAACAGGGCATGGTCATCATAGCAAAGAACCAAAATGCTTTTCTCAAGCTTTCTTTTGTTGGCAAGACCTTTGATTTATCACTCTGCAGATTTGGCTAGCAGGAGGGATAGGTCATTGGTATGTGTGCTAGCCAGAGAAATCCATCATGTATGAATTCCTGATCTCAACTGCAATTGTCGCTTTGGCCGAAATGGGTGATAAAACCCAGCTGTTGGCCCTGTTACTGGCGGCCCGCTTCCGTAAACCGCTGCCAATTCTGCTGGCGATTCTGGCCGCCACCCTGATCAATCACGGTTTATCTGCAGCCTTGGGACAATGGATTACCACCATTTTAAGTCCTGAAATTCTGCGCTGGATTCTGGCACTCGGTTTTATTGGAATGGCGATCTGGATGCTGATTCCGGATCAGCTGGATGATGAAAATGAAAGCATCAACAAATGGCAGAAATACGGGGTGTTTGGTGCCACCTTTATTCTGTTCTTCCTGGCAGAAATTGGTGATAAAACCCAGATTGCAACTGTAGCCCTGGCCGCGCGTTTTGACAGTATTTTCTGGGTGATGATTGGCACCACCTTGGGGATGATGATTGCCAATGCGCCGGCAGTATTTATCGGCAATAAAATGGCAGAGAAATTACCGGTATCCTTGATTCATAAAATTGGTGCACTGATTTTCCTGATCATCGGGGTCAGCACCTTGTTGCAATATTATTTCTTTTAAAGGCTGCTACTGATTTTGGCCCAATCTTCCCGGTTGGGCTTTTTTATGGGCTGAACCTGACCCGTGCTTCTACAAAATAGTTGAAAGTTAAATTGTATATTGATTGTAAGTTGGCGGAATACCCTTTATTTTATAGGGAATTAAAAATTTAATGTAAAGATAAGATTTTTTTGGGGACAAGGTATGGCGTTCGATCGCACCACATCACAAGTATTATTTGATAATGGCACGCATAAATGTATCAGTTTCACCAGTCTGGTCAAAGGTGAGGGCGTACAGGCCAACCAGTTTCTGATTCTGGACAATGACCGTGCTGCGGTTCTGGATCCGGGCGGCGATTTGACTTATGTGCCGCTGACCATGGAACTGAATAAATATACCCGCCTGACCAATCTGGACTATGTGATGGCATCGCATCAGGACCCGGATATTATTACCTCAATGCCGCGCTGGCTGGTGTATACCGATGCCAAAGTGGTGGCTTCGAAACTGTGGGCGCGTTTCTTGCCACACTTGAACTCGGCCTTTATGAGTGACCGGATGAAAGGCAACTGGCTGGAGCGTCTGATTGAACTGCCAGATCATGGCCAGGTGATTCCACTGGGACAGGCATCCATTGTCGCCATTCCTGCGCATTTTCTGCATTCGGTCGGTAATTTCCAGTTTTATGATCCGGTGGCTAAAATCCTGTTTTCCGGCGATATGGGCGCTTCAATGGTCGAAGATGCGTCCAAGCCGTTAGAAAACTTTGCCGCGCATATTCCAAAAATGAAAGCTTTTCATCAGCGTTATATGTGTACCAATAAAGTCATCCGTTTATGGGTGAATATGGTGCGTCAAATGGATGTCGAAATGATTGTACCGCAGCATGGTACCGCGTTTGTGGGCAAGGAGCAGATCAACCAGTTCCTGGACTGGATTGAAACGCTGGAATGCGGTGTCGACCTGATGGATGAGTCGGTATTTACCTGTCCGACTTAAGCCAAAAAATCGCGTAAAAAAACTGAAAAAATAACTTGAGTGTAAAAACAACATTTTTTATATTTTCTTCCCCAAAAAAACTCTTTTTTGATGACGAGAATTTTAACAATGTTGTCTCAAGTTGCTTCCTCAGATGCGTGTCTTAGCTGCGGCGCATGCTGCACCTATTTTAGAGTTTCATTTTACTGGGCAGAAGGCATTCCCATGCCTGAGCATTATACCGAACCGGTAAATGCCCTCTATTCATGCATGAAAGGGACCAATCAGGCCAATCCGCGTTGTATTGCGCTGGAGGGAACGGTCGGACAACAGGTCAGCTGCTCTATGTACGAGCAGCGCAGTTCCAGTTGCAAAGAGGTACAGATTGCCGATGAGCAGTGCAATAAGGCACGCCGTGCGCATAACCTGATTCCTTTAGTGCTGGTCGAAGCGGCCAATGATGGCCAGGACCCGGATTTTGACCGGGTCAGTTAAAGACTTCAGCATCCAGATGCTGTTATCGTAGAAAAGCAGGCCATGGCCTGCTTTTTTCATCAGCAAACTCATCCGAATTGTCAGGATGTGCGGAATAAATAATTATTTATGCAATAACAAATGAAATTTATAGCAAGATTTGTTTATAATAGCGCACGGAAATTACCAGTGAGACTGTTATGTTGACCATCGTTCAAGAAGCGCTAACCTTCGATGATGTCTTATTACTCCCTGCCTACTCAACTGTCCTCCCAAAAGATGTCTCTCTAAAGACACGTTTAACTCGCGGCATTAATCTGAATATTCCTCTTGTGTCTGCAGCCATGGATACGGTGACTGAATCTCGTATGGCCATTGCAATGGCGCAAAATGGCGGTATTGGTATCCTGCATAAAAACATGGATATCGCAGCGCAGGCGGCTGAAGTACGTCGTGTGAAAAAATTTGAAGCCGGTATGGTCAAAGACCCGATCACTGTGACCCCAGAAACCACAGTACGTGAACTGATTGCCTTAACTCAAGCCAACAACATCAGCGGTGTTCCTGTGGTGAAAGATGGCAAAGTGGTGGGCATCGTCACCGGTCGTGATACACGCTTTGAAACCAATCTGGAGCAGCCGGTCAGCAACATCATGACCGGTCAGGACCGTCTGGTGACGGTGCGTGAAGGCGAATCAAAAGAAAATATCCAGGCACTGTTGCAACAGCACCGTATTGAAAAAGTACTGGTGGTGGGTGAGAACAACGAACTGCGTGGTTTAATTACGGTCACCGATTTCCGTAAAGCCGAACTTTATCCAAACAGCTGTAAAGATGACCTCGGTCGTTTACGCGTAGGTGCTGCAGTCGGTACCGGTGTAGAAACCCCAAGCCGTGTAGAAGCGCTGGTTGAAGCTGGTGTGGACGTGATTGTAGTCGATACTGCACACGGTCACTCTGCCGGTGTAATTGAACGCGTACGCTGGGTAAAACAGAACTATCCGCAAGTGCAGGTCATTGGTGGTAACATCGCAACGGGTGATGCTGCGCTTGCGTTATTAGATGCCGGTGCAGATGCAGTGAAAGTCGGTATTGGTCCGGGTTCTATCTGTACCACCCGTATTGTGGCCGGTATTGGTATGCCGCAAATCTCGGCGATTGACTCTGTAGCAAATGCATTAAAAGAACAGATTCCATTGATCGCGGATGGTGGTATCCGTTTCTCTGGCGATATGGCCAAAGCGATTGGCGCAGGTGCCAGCACGATTATGGTCGGTTCACTGCTGGCTGGTACTGAAGAAGCACCGGGCGAAGTTGAATTCTTCCAGGGCCGTTATTACAAGGCTTATCGTGGTATGGGTTCATTGGGTGCCATGGCGGGTGCAACCGGTTCTGCAGACCGTTACTTCCAGGACTCTAAAGCCGGTGCTGAAAAACTGGTGCCAGAAGGTATTGAAGGTCGCGTACCGTACAAAGGCCCAATGGGTAATATCGTGCATCAGATGATGGGTGGTTTACGTTCATCAATGGGTTATACCGGTTCTTCAACCATTGAAGACCTGCGTCAGAATGCCAAATTCGTGAAGATTACTGCAGCCGGTATGTCTGAATCTCACGTGCATGATGTGACCATTACCAAAGAAGCACCGAACTATCGCGTTGGTTGATTTTTGGTAATTCGCCTTATAGAAAAGCCGTCATAAATGTGACGGCTTTTTTAATTTTGGTGTAAAGTAAGCGTGTTGAAACAGGATGATGAAAATCACCATAACCCTATAAGAAGTGAGTAAGACATGAGTTATTTTGGAACCGATGGTATACGTGGCAAGTTTGGGGAGCTTCCAATTACACCAGAGTTTGCATTGAAACTAGGTTTCGCGGCAGGTAAAGTTTTAAAAAAATACAGCAAGAAAAATAAACCGATTGTGGTACTGGGCAAAGATACCCGTCTGTCAGGTTATATTCTGGAATCGGCGCTACAGGCTGGTCTGAACGCTGCCGGTATTTATGTACATTTACTGGGGCCATTGCCGACCCCCGCGATTGCACATTTAACCCGTGCCTTACATGCCAGTCTGGGCATTGTCATTTCTGCATCGCATAACCCGTATTTTGATAACGGGATTAAATTCTTCTCCAGCGAAGGCAAAAAACTGCCGGATGAACTGCAGGAAGCGATTAATCAAGAACTCGAAAATGAAATTCAGATTGAAGATAACGCCAATCTTGGTAAAAGCTTCCGCGTTAAAGACTCTGCTGGACGTTATATCGAATTCTGTAAATCGACCTTTCCTTATCATTTCGATCTGAACCATTTAAAAATTGTGGTGGACTGTGCCAATGGTGCAGCCTATAACGTTGGTCCGGCGGTATTTAAAGAGCTGGGTGCCAAGGTCATTCCGCTATATAACACCCCAGATGGTCTGAATATTAATGAAGATTGTGGTTCGACCCATCCGGAACAGTTACAGCAGGCGGTGGTAGAACATCAGGCGGATTTGGGCATTGCCTTTGATGGCGATGCTGACCGGGTGATTATGGTTGACAAAAATGGTGAGCAGATCACCGGCGATCATATTCTGTATATTCTGGCGACGCAGGCCAAAAACAAACCGGCAGGTATTGCCGGAACTGTCATGAGCAATATGGCACTGGAACTGGCGTTAGAAAAAGCTGGAGTCGAGTTTGTCCGGGCCAAAGTTGGTGACCGCTATGTGTTGCAGGCGCTTGAGGAAAATGGCTGGAATATCGGCGGTGAGCCATCGGGCCATGTCCTGACTCTGGATAAAAGCACCACTGGTGATGCGATTATTGCTGCATTACAGGTCTTAACCGTCATGGTAGAGCAGGGCAAAGCCCTGCATGAACTGGTTGCCGATTTTAAACTGTTCCCGCAAGTGCTGGTGAATGTACGTTTAGAGGCCATGTTTGACCCGTATGCCGTGCCCGCTTTAGTGGAAGAATTTGGTAAAGCAGAAGCGCAGCTGCAAGGCCGTGGCCGTATCCTGATTCGTAAGTCAGGCACTGAACCGGTGATTCGTGTAATGGTCGAAGGGGATGACCAGCAGGAAGTGACCGTACTGGCCAACCATCTGGCCGATGCCGTGCGTCATCATGCGATTGCTGCCTAAGGGGAGTATAGATGTCTGATTTAATTAAAGACTTAAGTGAATTACGTTTAAGCTATCAAAAAGGCGAGCTGCATGAGTCAGCCGCTTTGGCTGATCCACATCAGCAGTTCTTAAACTGGTTTAATCATGCACTGGAAATCAAACTGCATGAACCCTATGCCATGTCTTTGGCCACAGCCAATGCGCAGGGCCGTCCGCATGTGCGTACCGTGCTACTGCGCGGTGCAACCGAACTTGGTTATGACTTTTATACCAACTATGACAGCCAGAAAGGCACCGACTTACTGGAAAATCCTTATGCGGAATTGCTGTTTTACTGGCCGGAACTGGAACGCCAGATTCGGGTTAGCGGCCGGGTGAGTAAAATTCCGGAGGAAGAGTCGCATCTGTACTATAACAAGCGTCCACGTGACAGCCAGATTGCGGCGCATATCAGTACCCCGCAAAGTGGTGTGATTGCCAGCCGTGAAGCGTTGCAACAGCGTTTTGCACAGCTTGCTGCCCAGGTGGGTGAGCAGGATGTACTGAGCAAGCCGGAATTCTGGGGCGGTTATCGTCTGGAACCGGATTATTATGAATTTTGGCAGGGGCGCCCGAATCGTTTACATGACCGTTTAAGTTATGAAAAAACCGATGGGGCATGGACACTGCAACGATTGATGCCTTAAATGTCGAATATACAGATTAAACAACGACCTTTTCTGACACGCCCTGAAAGTTTTCAGGGCGTGACGCCGTTGATTGCCCAGATTTTGGCGCGACGTGGTGTGCAATCCGAGCAGGAACTGGAACTGAAGCTGAAACACTTGCTGGCGCCGACCATGAAAGGGCTGGATCAGGCCATTCAGCTTCTGGATCAGGCCATTGACGGGCAAAAAGAGATTGTCATTGTCGGTGATTATGATGCCGATGGTGCCACTAGTACCGCCTTAATGGTACTGGCCTTGCGTGAATTGGGTGCCAAAGTGCAGTATCTGGTGCCGGACCGGTTTAAATATGGGTATGGCCTGACCCCGGCAATTGCCGATCTGGCCTTTACCCGTTTTCAGCCTGATTTATTAATTACCGTTGATAATGGTATTTCCAGTCATGCCGGCGTGGAACGAGCGCAAGCACATGGTATGCAGGTTATTATTACCGACCATCACCTGACTACCAAAGCCACACCAGCGGCGGATGCCGTCGTCAATCCGAACCAGCTCGGCTGCGAATTTCCAAGTAAAGCCTTGGCGGGCGTCGGGGTAGCATTTTATGTCTTGGCCAACCTGTCCAGCTATCGTAAAAAACAAGGCAAATCCAGCAGCAACCTGACCCAATATCTGGATCTGGTGGCCTTGGGCACCTATGCCGATGTGGCCAGTCTGGACTATAACAACCGTATTCTGGTGGATGCCGGACTGAAAAAAATCCAGCAACATCTGTGTCGGCCGGGAATTTCAGCACTGCTGGATATAGCCGGACGAGAGGCAGCCAGCCTAAAAGCCCAGGATTTAGGTTTTGTGTTGGGACCACGGATTAATGCCGCGGGCCGAATGGAAACCATGGATATTGGTATTGAATGTCTGCTGGCCAATGATGCACAAACTGCTTATCGCTTCGCTGAACAGTTAAACCAGTTAAATGTAGAGCGTCGTCAGGTTGAAGGGCAGATCAAGCAGGAAGCATTGCAGGAACTGGAAAAAATCCAGCTCGATGCTAGCGAACTGCCTGCGGCCTTAATCATGTTTGAGCCGCACTGGCATCAAGGGGTGATTGGTATTGTCGCAGGTCGGCTGAAAGAACAGTTCCATCGCCCGAGTATTGTGTTTGCGGCTGATGAAGATGGTATTCATATTAAAGGGTCGGCACGTTCCATTGATGGTATTCATATCCGTGATGCGATTGAACAGGTAGCCGAGCAGTATCCGCATCTGGTCAGCCATTTTGGTGGACATGCAGCTGCGGCCGGACTGACCATTCAAAAAGCTCATTTTCAGGAATTTAGGCAGATTTTTGAACAGCTGATTGCCAGCATGGACCCTGAGCTGTTTCAGGCCACCTTATGGACCGATGGCGAATTGCCGGTAGAAGATTTTCATCTAGACACTGTGCATACCTTGCAGCACTTGGCGCCGTGGGGGCAGAAATTTCCACCGCCAATTTTTGAGGGACAATTTCAGATTGTAGATTATCGTTGGCTCAAAGATGTACATCTTAAATTACGCGTGGCTTTGGAAAATGGGCAGGTGATTGATGCGATCGCCTTCAATGCAGCCGATAAATATGAATTTGATCCGATGAAAGATACGCGCTTGGTGTATGAGCTGGATAAAAATGTCTTTAATGGCAATGTCAGCCTGCAAATGCGGATTATCCATTTAGAACAATAGGCCATAAAAAACCGCTCGAGTGAGCGGTTTTTTGACTTTTAATCGGAATGATTAGAAGCGGAAAGTACCATTGATACCAAACGAGTCAATACCGTCAGTTGTGTGGTAATTTACACCTGCTGCAATAGTTGGCGTAAAGAATTTTTGAGCTTTAATACCGAACAGTGTATCTGAACCATCTGCAGTAGAATCAGCAATAGATAGACCTACACTGAGAGTTGGATCGATATAAAGATCAGCAGCTAAGCGATAAGTTGTTTCATCGCCAATATAAGTTAAACCTTCAAAATTGGTAAAATGATTGCCAATTTGAGTCACGTATTTGGCACGTAAAGATAATGCAGTGTCATCACCTACAGTAACTGCATTTGAAAGATTTGCGATGAAGCCATAGTCTGCTACTTGAACTGGATCTACGCTTTCATTTGCAGCACCTACTGCTAATAACAAGCCATTAATTGGTAAGTAACCAACTTCAAGCGCATAACCGGTATTATCGTCACCTGCAAAATCAACTTGGTTAATGGTACCGCCCACATAGAATTGTGTATTTGGAATATAGAATTCTCCGCTCACACCAAAGACATCAATATCTTCATCGCCATCACCGCTGGCATTGGCATAACCTAAGCCAATATTGCTTGCTTTATTTAGGAAAGCAGCTTCTGCAAGTGGAGAGTTTTTAACTTGGACAGCGTTTAAGTAGTATTTTCCATTGATGAAAAATGTATCTAGATCCCCAAGGTTATCGATATCAGTGTTTTCATACCCTACATTAAGTTCAGCTTGATAAGCGTGTGCAGTTCCTAGGCTAGCAATAAGTGCTGTAGCAAGAGCAAGTTTCTTCAACATTTAGATTTTCTCTCTTTGTTATAAAAATATGACTGTTTTATGAACAGTTGTAACAAATTGTACAGTTTATATTCGTTCAGTCAATGTGCAAAAACTACCTAAATGCTTCTTATCAGTGCAAAAAACCCATCCGAAGATGGGTTTTTTTACGATTTATACGTTTCTATACAGATTAGAAGCGGTATTTTGCTGCTACACCAAAGCGGTTGTAGTCGTTGCTACCTGCTTCACCGAAACCGACACGACCTTCAAGGCTGACTTGTGGGGTGAAGAATTTACGGGCATTGATACCAAACTCGCTGTTGTCGTTCAGATCATTGTTGTAATAATCTGCACCGATACTCAGGGTTTTATCAATGTAGTAATCTGCTGCTAAGTTATATTCGTCCAGATCGCCGAATGCTGCACCGGCTTCAAGGTTAATATCTTTACCATTGCTTAAGGTAGTGACATATTTGGCACGTAAGGTAGGGTCTACACCGTCGTCATAGTCATTGTCATAACCTTTTAAACCTGCAGCAATTAACAGACCCGGTGCTGGCAGATAACCTACTTCTGCACCATATACAGTGGTATCAAAATCGCCACCTCTGTCAAATTTAATGTCATCACGTCCGACATTACCGCTCAAGTAAAAGTCCGAATTAGGTACAAAGTACTCTGCACCTACACCATATTGATGACGTTCATCATTACCGAGTTCGTCATATTGGTATTTGGCATTTACGTTGCTGGCACGATCAAGGAAGGCTGCTTCTGCCAAAGGCGCATTACGCGTTTGAACAGGGTTAAAGTAATAGGTACCATCTACACCAAAAGAACCACTTGTGCCGCCATGATCTGGATCAATTAATCCTGCAGAAGCACCAATTTCAGCTTGGTATGCATGTGCTGTACCTGCGACTGCGAATACAGATAAAAGTGCTGAAGCAATTGCTAGTTTTTTCATGGATCTTACCCCTCTGAAATCAGGTTGACTGTTTAATTTTTTGTTACAACTTCAGTCTAGGCCAAATAAAATTTTGGTCAATTCAGCAAAAGTTACCGCATTGTTTCAGCTGTAATATTGTGTAATTGATTAATTTTAAGATATTGATAAATAATATAAAATAATTAATGTTTTGTTTTATTAAAAGTATGGAGATTCTGTGAATTTAGGTCAATTTGTATAATTTTTGCGCTGTATTATAAGTTATGATGCGGCTTTGTAAAACCCTTTTGCGAAAGATGAAAAATTTCATTTTTATCAATTTGAAAGCCAAGAACGGGCAATTAAACCGAATTTTAAATGCGTTTTTTTCTTGATCTTTCTTCTAGTTTGCTGGTCTCTGTAGGTTGTGCCCATCATGGCCGTCTAAGTTTATATCCATCATTTTAGTTGAGTGGATGCAGGCGCCTCTTACTCCTGATTGGCTCTATGCTACAATACACGGGTTTTATCGATATTTTTTGAGAGCATTCACGTGGAAATTAATCCTTATCTAAACCAGCTAAAAGACTTGAACGAACGTGGTCAAACACTACGGGGGTATCTTTGACTACGATCTTAAAAAAGAGCGTTTAGAAGAAGTTCTCCGTGAATTGGAAGATCCGGCCATCTGGAATGACCAGAACCGCGCCCAAGCCATGGCCAAAGAAAAAGGCGAGCTTGAGAACGTTCTGAATGTATTAGACGGTCTGGCAACACAGCTCGAAGATGCGCAGGCAATGCTGGATCTGGCGGTGGAAGCCGATGAAGAAGCCATGCTGGAAGATGTGCAGGCCGAATTGAGCGCCGCTGAAGAAGAGTTGGCAAAACTTGAATTCCGCCGGATGTTTAACAATCCAATGGACCCGAACCCGTGCTATGTCGAAATTCAGGCCGGTTCTGGCGGTACCGAAGCACAAGACTGGGCTTCAATGCTACTGCGTATGTATATGCGCTGGATTGAGCGTCATGGCTTTAAGGCCGAGCTGATGGAAGAATCAGACGGTGATGTGGCCGGGATTAAATCTGCGACTATTCGTGTAGAAGGCGAGTATGCTTATGGCTGGTTGCGGACTGAATCGGGTGTCCATCGTTTGGTGCGTAAGTCACCATTTGACTCGGGTAACCGCCGTCATACGTCATTCTCTGCAGTGTTCGTTTCACCTGAAGTAGATGACAATATTGAAATTGAAATCAATCCGTCAGATGTCCGTACCGATACCTATCGTGCATCGGGTGCTGGTGGTCAGCACATTAACAAAACTGACTCTGCCGTGCGTTTAACCCACATTCCAACCGGTATTGTGGTGGCCTGTCAGAACCAGCGTTCACAACATGCCAACCGTGACCATGCCTGGAAACAGTTACGTGCCAAACTCTATGAACTGGAGATGAACAAACGTAACGAAGCTGCGCAAGCGCTTGAAGATTCCAAGTCAGATATCGGCTGGGGCAGCCAGATCCGTTCTTATGTATTGGATGACTCGCGGATTAAAGACCTGCGTACCGGTGTCGAAAACTCCAACACAGGCGCAGTGCTGGACGGTGATCTGGACAAATTTATTGAAGCGAGCTTAAAGCAGGGGCTTTAAGCCGCTGGCAATAAAAAAGTATCAACAACAAGGCACTAGTAGTGTAAAACTAATATATCTAAAAAAATCGATATATAAATCGAAAAAATACGATATATTGGATAAGAACACTGAATAGTGCTTTGTTGCGTTCCTTGAACACAGCCTGATGCGACGTGCCTGAATTATGGATATTGATTTAATTTTTAAAGCCTTAGCCAATCCGACGCGCCGACAAATCTTGCTCTGGTTAAAACATCCGGAACAGTTTTTGTCAGAAGAGCAGTGCGGCGGCTTTCAACGTGGCGTCTGTGCCGGCAATATCGAAAAACTCGGTAAGGTGTCGCAGTCAACCATGTCCAATCATTTATCTGTGTTACAGCAGGCCGGTTTAATTCAGGCTGAAAAACATGGTCAATGGTCCTATTTCTCCCGCAACGAAGCCCTGATTCAGCAATATATTGAATTTTTAGAAAGCTCACTCTAAGACAAAACAGCATCTGTTTGGTCGCGTGCAGCTACAGAGGCATCTATGGCAGAACTGAATACTCCCTTAACCCTGGGTCAACTCCAGTTAAAAAATCGTGTGGTGATGGCACCCTTAACCCGTAGTCGGGCTACGGATGATCGCGTTCCGACGGCATTAATGGCGGAATATTATGCCCAGCGTGCCAGCGCCGGTCTGATTATTTCTGAAGCCACAGTCATTTCTGAAGAAGCCAATGGCTATTTAAATACTCCGGGCCTGTTTAGCGATGCTCAGGTTGAAGGCTGGAAGCTGGTCACCCATGCAGTGCATGAGCGCGGCAGTTTAATTGTGGCGCAGTTATGGCATGTAGGTCGTGTTTCACATCCAGATTTACTCAATGGTGCAACACCAGTATCGGCAAGTGCGGTACAACAAGCAGGTTATGTCAGTTTGTTGCGTCCTAAACGTGAATATGTGTTGCCACGTGCCTTAGAAATTTCAGAAATCCACGCCATTACCGAGCAATATAAACAAGCCGCCATCCGTGCCAAAGAAGCAGGATTTGATGGGGTAGAGTTGCATGCAGCCAATGGTTATTTGATTGATCAATTCCTGCAAAGCAAAACCAACCAACGTGACGATGAATACGGTGGTTCGGTTGAAAATCGTGCGCGTTTCTTGTTAGAAGTGATGGACGCCTTAATTGAAGTCTGGGGCGCTGGTCGTGTTGGTGTGCATTTAGCACCACGTGGTGATGAGCACGACATGGGAGATGATGATCCACGTGAAACCTTTGGCTATGTCATGCAGCAATTGGGTCAGCGTAAAATCGCCTTTTTCTTTACCCGCGAATATTTAGCCGAAGACAGCATTTCCGAAGAAATGAAAGCACGTTCAGGCGGTGTGCCATATATCGCGAACATGCGTTTAAGTCGTGCCGATGCCGTGGAATTACTGGCTTCGGGCAAAGCCGATGCCGTGTCTTTTGGTAAGGCTTATATTGCCAACCCGGATTTATATGAACGTCTGCTGGATGATGCACCGCTAAATGAACTGCAGCTGGAAACCATGATTGGGGTGCAGGGTGCAGCAGGCTATACCGATTATCCAACTCTGGCTGAAAGCGTGGTGAATGCCGACTAAAGCAGCCGCGTTGTTGCTTTGCTTTTTTATTTGGAGCCATATCCATTAACATGCGGATAGGGCTCTGTTATATTCTCAGGGCAAAAAATCAGTTTGAGGCATCTCTTTGGCTACTCCGTTTTGGTATAACGCAGCGTTATCTGTTCTAAAACCGTTGTATCGGTCGCGTATTAAAAAGCGGGCCGAGAGTGAAGCGCAGTATCAGCAGGAAATTGTAGAGCGTTTCGGGCCATTTCAGCCGCCGAAAAATCTGCAGGCGATCTGGTTTCATGTGGTCTCGGTGGGGGAAACCAATGCGGCCCAGCCTTTAATTGAACATTATTTAAAAGCCGGTCATCCGGTGCTGGTCACCAACACCACCAAAACCGGACAGGCACGCGCTAAATCTCTCTTTCTGAAAGCACCGCATGAGGCGCTGTTTCAGGCAGTGTATTTGCCAGCCGACCAGAAACATCTGATTGCCGATTTTTATCAGAAGTATCAGCCCAAATTATTATTGTTGATGGAAACTGAGCTGTGGCCGAACCTGATTGATCAGGCTCAAAACTTCCATGTGCCGTGCCTGTTGCTGAATGCACGGCTGTCCGAAAAATCGGCCAAAGGCTATGCCAAAGTCTCCGGCCTGACCCGGGCGATGTTGCAGGGTTTGACGCAGCTGTTGGTACAAGATCAGGCCTCACATAGCCGTTTTGTGGCACTCGGTGCAGTTGCTGAACAGACCCAGGTGGTGGGTAGTATCAAGTTTGATATTAGTGCGCCGCCGGCCTTTATTGAACAGGCCAACATGTTGCAGCAGGACTGGCAGCTGGCAGGCCTTAAAGTGATCACACTGGCCAGCACCCATGCTCCAGAAGAAAAAGATGTGCTGGCCGCGTTAAAACCAGCCCTGATGGCAGATCCGGCGCTGGTTTGTATTGTGGTACCGCGCCATCCGGAACGTTTTGATGAGGTCTTTCACGCGGCACAGGCCTTGGATTTGCGTACCCAACGCCGCAGTTTGGGACAAACTATTGAAGCGAATACCCAAGTCTATCTGGCCGATTCAATGGGCGAAATGTGGCTCTGGTACGGTCTGAGTCAGGCCTGTTATGTCGGTGGTTCTTTAAATGAACCGGGCGGTGGACACAATATTCTGGAGCCGATTGCGCTGCATGTGCCGACTATTCTGGGTAAGAATTATTTTAACTTCCAGACCATTGTCGATGAGTTTGTCGACGCTCAAGCGGTGGTGGTGGTAGAGAATGCTGAACAAGCGGCACAGACCATGCTGGAGATCTTATCGGATTCCTCCAAAGCACTGACTTTAAATACTGCAGCACAAAAGATTATGCAGCAGAATCAGGGTTCACTGGCAAAGCATATTTCGGTGATTGATCAATATCTTTGATGATATTCTGATGGGTAAAGAAGCTGATTTTCATGGATTTACGAGATCAGATTAAAACTGAGCCTTCTCTTTATCGATTTAATGCCAGGAACTCTTCTTCTTTTACTTTAGTTTGGCAAAAGGAGTCCTGCCTCGGACCGTTGTGGATGACGTTTCCGCCTATCCAGTGATGGATTTGTTGAGTTATTTTTTTATGAATATTGTCCTTCTTGATCCTCGCCAAACTGAATCTGAACTGTGGTCGATTAGTTCAACGCGGCAGTTAGCGCATTTGCAACAGCATCTGGATATTCAGGTTGGTGATACCCTGAAAGTTGGGATTCGTGAAGGCAAACGGTATCTCACGGAAATTATCGAAATTACAGACAAAACAGTTCGTCTAAAACCGTTAAAAGAAGAAGCTGTGCCAGCAAAATTGCCAGTGACGTTAATTGTGGCTTTACCACGTCCGAAAGTGCTGCGCCGTTTAATTATGGATGCAGTCACGGTCGGGGTGGAAAAAATTATCCTGATGCATAGCTATCGGGTCGATAAAAGCTACTGGCAGACGCCATTTTTACAGCAGCTGGAGCATTATATTGAACTGGGGCTGGAGCAGGCTGGCGATACCATTGCACCAAAAGTTGAACTGTACAAACGCTTTAAACCCTTTGTTGAGGATGTTTTACCGGGTCTGATTAGCGCCGATTGTCCTGCCTATGTGGCACATCCCTATGCAGAGATGCGCATGCCTGCCGCGATTCAGCATCCCTGTAGCATCGTGATTGGGCCGGAAGGCGGTTTTATTCCTTACGAGGTCGATCTTTTGATACATAACGGCTGCCAGGCGGTGAGTCTGGGCAACCGGATTATCCGTACAGAAACTGTGATTCCGTATGTGCTGGGACGATTATTTAGCCTCTGAGCTGTCTGCCACCGATGGATCACCGCGATAGACTTTCACTTCCTGCACCGGGTAAGGAATGGAAATGCCCTGTTCGGCAAAGCTTTGAATGACTTCTTCCTGAATTTTACTGATAGATGCCGCGCTATTGGTTTCGCTGGTATTAATCCACCATTGCACGCGTAAATTGACCGAGAAATTGGCCAGCGCATCGACATTAACGCTAAATTCCGGCTGGGTCAGAATGGTTGGGTCACGTTTCAGAATGCACATCACCAGATCTTTGGCTTTCTGAATGTCATCTTCATAGCCAATGCCGACCACAAATTCGCAGCGGCGGCGTGGAAAGGCAGTATTGACAGTAATGGCGCTGGTATAGACCGTGGCATTGGGAATCACAATGCGGCGACCATCGGCCGAGCGTAAAAAGGTCGCGCGAATCTGGATATCTTCGACCGTACCTTCTAATCCATTCACCAGAATGCTGTCGCCAATTTTAAAGGGCTCACCCAGTAAAATCAGCACGCCGGAAAGCAGGTTCTGGAAAATATCCTTAAAGGCAAAGCCAATGGCAACCGAGCCAATCCCGAGGGCGCTCATCAGCTGGCCCGGGGTAAAACCAGGAATGGCAATCACCAGACCAATTAAGAAACCGAAGAAGATAATCACCGAACTGCCAACCCGGTTCAGTACCAGCACCAGATTTTGCCGGGTATAACTGCGGTTGGATAAGGTTTTTTTCACAAAAAATTTAAACAGCTGGGCAATCAGCCAGAAAATCAGAATCACGCCAAGCGCGATCAGGAAATAGGGCACACGCTCCCAGAAGCCTTCCATGATTTTATCAATAGCAGAATAGGCATCATTGTATTTATGGGTATGTTCAATGACTGTCTGGGTGGTTTTTTCCGTGGCCTGTTGAATCAGCTCGGAAGTTTCTTGGGTGACTTCGCCCAGTTGGGTTTTTTCTTCGGCCACGAATCTGCCAGTCCTCAGCAATAAAATTGTATTTTGCCTGAAATCCGGCCGGATTTTAATAAACATTCTGCAAGCGCGCTGCCGATTTTTGCAAAGTACACTGCGGTTTTGACTGCAAGCGGGTTGTTTTTATAGATAAAGCTACTGCTTTTATACTGAAAAGTACGGCAAAGACATTGAATCTGCTGGTGTATCTGTGCTTAAAATTAAATCAATCGCTACGACCAAAGCATGATTGTGGTGGAGAAAAAATAAGCGTCATACTGCTGATATGCAGAAATAAAAATCAAGAATGTGGCATATATCTCGTGATGAGATGAGAGAAGATCAAGGAAGTATAATATGAATGAGATCTATCCTGTACCCGAAGAATTTAAGAAAACTGCGCGTACCAACGAGGCAGAATATTTCGAACGTTATCAGCAATCCATTGAACAACCCGACGAGTTCTGGGCCGAGCAGGCCAAGCGTCTGGACTGGATTAAACCGTTTACCCAGGTCAAAAATACCAATTTTGATCCGGACAATTTCAAGATTGAATGGTTTGCCGATGGCCAGCTCAATGTCAGTGCCAACTGTCTGGACCGGCATTTAAAAGAACATCCTTATAAACCGGCAATTATTTGGGAAGGTGACCATCCTTCACGGCATAAAATTATTTCCTACCGTGAGCTGTACGATGAAACCTGCCGCTTTGCCAATGTGCTGAAGAAAAATGGCGTCACCAAAGGCGACCGCGTAGTGCTGTATATGCCAATGGTGTCCGAGGCTGCCATTGCCATGCTGGCCTGTGCCCGGATTGGCGCGGTGCATTGTGTGGTGTTTGGTGGATTCTCTCCAGATTCGCTGGCCAGCCGGATTGAAGACAGCCAGGCCAAACTGGTGATTACCGCAGATTCGGCCATGCGCGGCGGCAAGCCGATTTATTTAAAGGCCAATGTCGATCAGGCCCTTACTGTGGCCGGTACCGAGTCGGTGCAAAACGTGATTGTGGTCCACCGGACCGGTAACCCGATTGAAATGAAAGCCGGGCGTGACCTGTGGTATCACATGGAAATCATGACGGTCAATGAAATTTGCCCGCCTGAGCCAATGAATGCCGAAGACCCGTTATTTATTTTATATACTTCCGGCTCGACCGGTAAGCCGAAAGGGGTGCTGCACACCACCGGCGGTTATCTGACTTATGTCAACAGTACCTTCCGTGAAGTGTTTGATATTAAACAGGATGATGTGTTCTGGTGTACCGCCGATGTCGGCTGGGTGACCGGGCACTCCTATGTAATTTACGGGCCATTATCGAATGGCACCACCACAGTGATGTTTGAAGGGGTGCCGCAATATCCGACCTGGGCGCGCACCGGGCATTTGATTGATAAACATAACGTCACGATTTTATATACCGCACCCACTGCGATTCGCGCCATGATGCGTGAAGGCGACAGCTTTGTACGGGAAAGTGACCGCAGCAGTCTACGTCTGCTTGGTTCGGTTGGTGAACCGATTAACCCGGAAGCCTGGAACTGGTACTACACCGTGGTTGGTGAAAGCCGCTGCCCAATTGTGGATACCTGGTGGCAAACCGAAACCGGCGGGATTCTGATGTCGCCGCTGCCGGGCGCAACGCCACTGAAACCGGGCTCGGCCACGCGTCCGCTGTTTGGGGTACAACCGGCCCTGGTCGATGCTGAAGGTAATGAGCTGGAAGGTGAAGCCGAAGGTAACCTGATTATCAAGGATTCCTGGCCGGGGCAAATGCGCACCATCTGGGGCGATCCGGCTCGCTTTATTGAAGCCTATTTTGCCACCTATCCGGGCAGTTACTTTACCGGAGATGGCGCGCGCCGCGATAAAGATGGCTATTACTGGATTACCGGCCGGGTCGATGATGTCCTGAATATTTCCGGACACCGCCTAGGCACGGCTGAAATTGAAAGTGCGCTGGTGGCACATGATGCGGTGGCCGAAGCCGCGGTGGTGGGCATGCCGCATGATATTAAAGGTCAGGGCATTTGTACCTTTGTTACCTTGCAAGCCGGCGTGACAGAAAGTGATGAGCTGCGTACCGAACTGGTCAACTGGGTCCGGAAAAATCTGGGACCGGTGGCCACTCCAGATGCGCTGCATTGGGCACCGGCCTTACCAAAAACCCGTTCCGGTAAAATCATGCGCCGGATCCTGAGAAAAATTGCCGCCAATGAGCTGGATAGTCTGGGCGATACTTCGACCCTGGCGGAACCGCAAGTGGTGGATCAGCTGATTGCCACGGTGCAAGCCAGCCGTTAAAAAATAAATATTAAAATACCGCCTCTCGTAGGCGGTATTTTTATACTGAAAGCCGTGTAGCATAGATAGACCAGAAGCGAGCACAACAGCCAGCTCCACCCACAGTATTACGATTGATCAAGGATATGATTTTCAGATGAACCCGACTACGGCCACTGTTTTAGACCCGCGTGAAATTGCCCGACAACTGGCCCGCCAGTTTGCCCAGACCGCTGCTGAACGTGACCGGCAGGGTGGTAATCCCAAAGCAGAGCGTGATCTGATTCGCCGTAGCGGTTTGCTGAGTTTATCAATTCCGACAGAATATGGCGGGCAGGGTGCCGCCTGGTCGACTATATTTAAAACGGTCCAGATTTTGGCGCAAGCGGACAGCTCCTTGGCGCATGTCTATGCATTTCATCATTTACTGATTGCCACCGTGCAGCTGTTCGCCCAGCCCGCACAATATCAGCACTGGTTGCAACAGACAGTTCAGCAGCAGCTGTTTTGGGGCAATGCCCTGAATCCGCTGGATCAGCGTACCACGGTCACACCGGTTGCAGATTCTGAATATCTGTTTCAGGGCGATAAAAGCTTCTGCTCCGGTTCGGTCGATTCAGACCTGTTGCTCTGTTCCGGTTATGATGCGACCGGCAGGCTTTTGATTGCGGTGATTCCGAGTACCCGGAGTGGTGTCCATTTTCTGGGTGACTGGCACAATATGGGACAGCGCCAGACCGATAGCGGCACGACCCATTTTGAACAGGTGCGTGTTCATCAACATGAATTGCTGCTGAATCCCGGACCGCTAAGTACGCCTTATGCCAGTTTGCGGCCGCTAATTGCACAACTGATTTTTGTGCATCTGTTTTTGGGTGTGGCCGAAGGGGCATTTGAAACCGCGATTCAGAGCGTGCAAGGTCAAAAAGCCTGGTCAAAATCGCGGGTCGAGCAGGCGGTGGATGACCCGTTTATTCAACGGCATTGCGCCGAGTTTTATCTGCAGCTGGAAAGTGTCCGGCTTTTGGCAGATAAAGCCGTGCAGAGTGTGCAGCAGGCTTGGCGCATCGGACCGGAACTCACGGCTGAACAGCGCGGTGAAGTAGCGGTGGCCATTGCTACGGCCAAAATTGCCTCGACCAATACCTCTTTATATATTACCGAGCAGATGTTTCAGGTAATGGGCGCACGGGCCACCACCGCCCAGCTGAATCTGGACCGTTTCTGGCGCAATGTGCGTACTCAGACCCTGCATGATCCGGTAGATTATAAATATCAGGAACTGGGCGAATGGGTGCTGACTGGCAAAGTGCCAGATCCCAGTTTTTATTCTTAGGACTAAAACCGCTTCATTCTCATTTCATTGAGTCAGATAAAATGAAAAAATCCCTCAAGCCGAGTCTTGAGGGAAAAATAAGGGGCCTGTTGTTGTGTTTATTTGATCCGGCATTGCAGCGATGTTTCGCTGCAAGCTTGCGGACCCAGGCTGCTGCAAGCCTGAATCCGCAGGATCAATGGCCAAGACTACACTCGGAAGAAGGGGATGCCAGCGGGTCAGCAGATTACGCCACTTGAGGTTTGACCTTGTTCTGATGCAGACGCGATTCTGCTGCATCCAGACTAGGTACTGCAGCAGAAGGTAGTACTTCATCCTGCTCAATCTGTTTATTAATGCCCAGGTTCTGGTTGGCCTGCTGGGTTTTACTTTTCACCACTTCGGCGCGCTGGCCTTTGGCCGGTGCCCATTCCAGAATGGGCAGGGCGCGTGCCACAGCCAACGTAATCCGGTCACGCAGGGCCTCGCTATGGATGGTGTATTCCGGGGTAAAGTCACGATCTGTGGCATAGACACCAATAGGCAAGGTTTGCGCCTGGAAAAAGCTGAATAACGGACGCAGCTGATGCTCCAGTACCAAGGCATGGCGGTCACTACCCCCCGATGCCGCCAGTAATACCGGTACATCTACCAGCGCAGTCTGTTCGACAAAATCAAAGAAATGTTTGAATAGACCGGTAAAGGAGGCGCGATATACCGGTGTACCGACAATTAACGCATCCGCCGCTTCAACGGCAGCCAGATCATCCTGCACGCGCTGTGGCAACTGCTTGCGGTAAATGGCGCCGCCCAGCAAAGGGGCAATTTCACTGAATTTAATAAAATGCACCTGAATCGGGGTGGCTTCGCCCAGTTCATCAATAATGGCTTGTACCAAAGCTTCGGTTTTAGACGGATGATTTAAGCCGCCCGATACTGCGACAATATTGAGTGGTTTGGTTGAATTGAAAACAGACATAGGCTTACCTGAATTGTGGTTGATCTCGGAATGTCTGTTATTAATCAATAGTTGAATTACCCTGTAAAATAAGCAAATGCAGAAAAGTTATCTGTTTTTCAGATAACTTTAAAATGAGCAATTAATAACCAAATTTAATGAAATAAATAATTGAAATTTATACTTATATGCGACTCAGATAAGCATCTGAATCAGGCTGATAAATGTTATATTAAAATCAGATTTCCTATCTCAGATTTAAGAAAATGTAAGAAAATATGAATAATCGGACAAAAAATCTCGTTTAAGCCAAAAATAGTTCACTCTTGCATATCCTTAACCGCATTTGTATGGGTAGAATAGGAGCCATTGTGCACAAGATCTCTCACGTCACTTATGAATATTTTAATCGTTGATGATCATCCGCTGTTTCGTCATGCTTTAATTCAGGCTGTACGCTATAGCTTACCGCAAGCTCAAATTCATGAAACTGCTGCAGTCAATGAATTCTATGAACGTTTAGAAAAAGGACCTGAACCTGATCTTGTTCTCCTCGATTTAAATTTGCCAGGCGCTTCGGGTTTCTCGGCGCTGGTGCATGTGCGTGCACAATATCCTTCAATTCCGATTATTGTGGTGTCGGCACATGAAGAAGTGTCGATTATCCAGCGTGCCATTGCGCACGGTGCCATGGGCTATATTCCAAAATCTGCCCATCCAAGCCATATTGGCGAAGCGATTCGTCAGGTGCTGGAAGGGGAAATCTGGTTACCGCCAAACCTGCCGGCCAATGTCAATTTTGACCCGCGTGCTGCCGATGAAACTGCACTGGCAGAGCGGATTCAGTCCTTAACGCCGCAGCAGTTCCGTGTGTTGATGATGGTGGCTGAAGGCTTGCTGAATAAACAGATTGCCTATGAACTGGATGTTTCTGAAGCGACCATTAAGGCACACGTGACGGCGATTTTCCGTAAACTGGGCGTACAAAACCGTACCCAGGCGGTATTGGCGATTAATGCGCTGAATATTGAAGAAAAGAAAATCTAAATATTGAAAAATATATAAAAAGGACATCAAATGATGTCCTTTTTGTTTTGCAGATCGGCTAAGGCTTAAGCCAGACAATCCTGTTTCGGTGTGGCATCGGTACAGAACAGCGGATTCAAAGCGCATTGCAATTCATCAATCTGTTCCTGAGTCACATAGTCCTGAGATTTTAAGTAGTCGGCAATACGGTGATCGCGCAGGCTTAAAAATGCCGGATCATAGACGCCTAAATCGACAAATAGCGCGGCAGTTTCCAGACTGTTAAAACGGTCCAAATAGACATCATTGCCATACATCAGGAAGATATGATCTTCATGGGAATGAATATCCACACCTAAACGCTGTGCCAGTTCATGCGGCGGGGTTTTGATAAACAGTAAATCGGACAGTTCATCAAACTGGCTGGTATCGAGTTCGGTTTTATCGGTTTTGACTTTGCCGAGCCAGGCTTTAAATACCAGGACCGCACCACCGCGCAGCAGCATGCTCCAGATCTGGTGACGGGTGGTGGCACCAAGACAGTCACATTCAGTTTCCAGCGAACGCAGCAGTTTCTGTTCCTGTTCAGACAGTTTTTCAAACAGGCCCAGTCCTTGTGGTTTATAGGCTGCCGGACTAAATACATCAAAATGCAGTTCATCAAAGACCTGTAAGGCCAGCGGTACAGCGGTTTGATAAATGGTATTCAGGGCTTCAATATGCGCATGTTCTAATTTGCTGTGCTGAAACAGGGTTTTCCAGTCGATGGCCGGCAACAGGGCATTGGCGCCATACTGACGGTGAAACTGTTGGTTCTGCTCATGACCTTGCTGTACTGCGCTTGAAAGACTCATCAAAAAACTCCTCTAGGCTAGATGATGATCAGCTCCGGACAGGACGTTCAGGGGCTCATCTCCAGACTAAACACTGATCTTTTCTTTTTAATGTCTTTTTTATGCGCGTATTGCTACATATCAGATATACGACTAAAGTCTAATGTGTATTTTTTAATCAAAAAATAATTTTAAAAATCATAAGATTAAAATTTTGTAACCAGGTATACAGCTGTACACTGAGATTTTTGGTAGCCTTTGCCATAGTAAATAATTCAATGGAATTTTCTGCCAATGGCTGTCAGGCAGATAGCGCCTGTTTTGAGCAGTTTTGCCTAGCGGGCTGCAATAAATCGCCATTTTCAGGCCCAAAATACAAAACCTCTTTGTTACCGAAGCCGCAAAGAGGTTTCAAAATATGTCAGCCTAAGCTGAAATTTTCAGACCGGATAACCAGGCTCGCAAGGAGGCCGGTTTCAGCGGTTTTTTCAGCAACACGATATTCAGCTCTTTTAGACGCTGCGGTAATTCCGGATCCGAATCGGCGGTAATTAATGCCACTGGTACATTTTCCTGACGGTTGGCCAGAATAAAGTCCAGACCGACTTTATTGTTATTTAAATGCTGATCGACCAGCCAGACCTGAATATTTTCCTGCTGGATAATCTCCAGGGCCTGTTCCGGTTCGGTGGCTTTAAAGACCTGATAGCCCCATTTGCCCAATAAGGTCGCCATGCCTTCTAAAATGGTTTCATCATTATCCAGACACAGAATTTTATAGGCCTTGGTTTTCAGCGGTACGGCCTGAACCGGTGCAGCCACGGCTTTAGGTGCATCCACCACCGGTACTTCAATTATGAAGCAGGAGCCCTGTCCGAGAGTGGAATAGACATAGACCGGATAATCCAGCAGGCTGGTCATACGCTGCACAATGGCCAGACCGAGGCCCAGACCCTGTTCACCCCACGGCGAGGTATGGCCGCAACGTTCAAATTCCTGGAACAGTTTAATGCGCTGTTCTTCGGCAATGCCGGGACCGGTATCCCAGACCCCGATGCGGATATGCTGCGGATGCTGTGCAGAACGTAATACCCCGACCACGACTTTGCCTTTGGCGGTATAACGCAGTGCATTGCTGACAAAGTTTTGGATAATCCGGCGAATCCATTGCGGATCGGTGTCAATCCAGAACTGGGCATCATGCACGGCAAACTGGATGCCACGCTGTGCAGCAATGGATTTAAATTGCAGTTCCAGATCACTGAGCAGGTCATGCAGTGGATAAGGCTGACGTTTTGGCTGAATAGTGCCGCCTTCTAAACGGGCAATATCCAGCAGTGCAGACAGCATGCTTTCAGCCCCATGCAGCGCACGATCCAGCTGCTGCAAGGTTTTACGGTCATCATCTGACTGGATGCTTTGCTCCAGCGCGGTACTGAACAGACGGGCTGCGTGCATCGGCTGTAATAGGTCATGACTGGCCGCGGCAATAAAGCGGCTCTTGGACATATTGGCTTTATCGGCCTGTTCGCGCGCCAGCTGCTGTTCGGCCAGGGCATCGGCCAATTGCTGGGTACGGTCTTGTACACGTGCTTCAAGGACCGCTTCATTTTCACGGAAGGCGGTAATATCGGCAAAGGTGGTCACGAAGCCACCGCCTTCAATCGGATTACCGCGCATTTGAATCACGCGGCCATCTTTACGGATACGTTCAAACTCATGCGCACTGCCGACTTTCATCCAGTGAATCCGTTTACGCACGTGTTCTTCCACCGAGCCCGGGCCACATTCGCCGCGCTCGGCGTTATAGCGGATCAGGTCGGCAATTGGACAGCCGACATAGACAATATCTTTTGGATAATCAAACAGTTTTAGATATTGATTGTTCCAAGCCACCAGACACATATTTTCATCGACCACGCTCACCCCCTGGGTCATGTGGTCGATCATGGTCATGATCAGATTCTGGTTAAAGCGCTGCCATTGGGAGGCCTGGTCAAGAATATTGGCGACCTGACCCAGTGCCAGACCATTGTTGACCATCGCCGTGGTGAGCAGGGTTCGCGCCGATGCCGCGCCAATGGTGCCGGCCAGGTACTGTTCGGTAAAACGCCACCACATGCCGTTGGCATTGCTGTTTTCATTCAGCACCACATTATTCTGTTCACTGAACTGCCGGAAGGCCTGCATGGTTGGCTCATCGCCGGTAATGCGTTTGGCCAGCGTAATCAGGTCACCGACTTTTAAACGCGCCACATCCTGATGCGAATAGCTGACTTCATTGCTGGTGGTGTGCGATGGCAGCGGCTTGGTTTCATAGTAGAAGAAACTTTCAGCCTGAATCTGTTCAGCCACACTCGGGCGGAATATGCGCGATACCCAGACATACAGCAATAGGTTCAGACCAAGTGACCAGACCACCCCATGTGTCAGCGGCGCAAATGATTCAAAACCTAACAGCGCTTCCGGACGTAAGCCATTAATACCAAATGGCCCCACAGTTAAATAATACTGGGTAATCGCCGAGAACTGTTCTGGCAGACTGCGTAAAACCGTTGGCCAGAGCAGGGTATAGGCCCACATGATAAAACCGACAATCAGGCCGGCATAGACGCCCTGTTTACTGCCGCCGCGCCAGTACAGCCCGCCAATCAGGGCCGGGGAGAACTGCGCTACCGCACTAAAGGCCAGTAAACCGAAGACCGAAAGCTGGTCAATATCATTAAAGAAATGGAAGAACAGGAAGCCAAGCAGCATCACCGCCAGAATACAGATGCGGCGGGTGAATTTCAGCACCAGTGGCAACCGTTTGTCATGACGCGAAATCAGGCCCGAGCGCCACAGCGCCGGCATGATCAGGTCATTACTGAGCATGATCGACAGCGCCACTGAAGACACCAGCAACATCCCGGTTGAAGCCGAAAAACCACCCAGGAAGGCCAGTAAGGTCAGCCATTCCTGATTATAGCTGAGCGGTAAGGACAGCACCGCGACATCCGGAATCATCAGATATTGCGGCGCGGCATGTAAGGCCCAGCTGGCAATTGGAATAATCGCGATGGTGGTTAAAATCAGATAAACGGCAAACCAGCGCCGTGCCCCGCGAATATGTTTTTCATCGCGTAATTCGACCACCGCCACGTGGAACTGGCGTGGCAAGCAGATAATCGCCAGTGCGGCCAGCAGGGTTTGCACCCAGAAAGTTTCCGGTACGCCCAACAGCTGCACTTCATGGAAGGTCTGGGCCACATCATTGCTGATCTGCTTCAGGTTATCGGCTGATTCAAAGACAAAGAAACCGGCCACACAGAGCAGGGCAAACAGCTTGACGAAAGATTCAAACGCCACCGCCAGCATTAAACCGCCGTGCTGTTCGGTGTTGGCAATTTGCCGGGTGCCAAACAGCATCGCCAGAATTGCCAGCAGCGCGGTTAAAAACAGTACACCATTGGTGGTACTTTCGACATGGGTGGTCTGATCCAGAATTACGGCAGCACTTAAGGCAATTGCGCGTAACTGCAGGGCCAGATAGGGAATAATCGCAATGACTGCCAGAATGGTCACCAGCGAGGCCAGGGCACCACTTTTGCCATATCGCGCTGCCACGAAGTCGGCAATCGAGGAAATGGCATGATGTTGCCGGACCCGGCCCAAACGGCGCCAGATGTCATAGCCAACCGCCACGAACAAGAGCGGCCCTAAATAGATCGGCAGGAAGATAATGCCTTCGCGTACCGCTGCACCGGTGGCCCCGTAAAAGGTCCAGGATGAACAGTAGACGCCCAAGGTCAGACTGAACAGCAGCATACGACCGCGCGTACTGAGGCGGCTCGCATGTTTTTCACCAAAAAATGCACAAATAAAAAGTAATGCAATATAAAGGGCTAACACCCCGATAATCAGCCAGCTGTTCATAATACCCGCGGTGTATTTATCTCGCGTTATAATACTCTATTCGTGAACGCATCAGTTTGAATTGCTCAAAATTTAACGACCAAAGTCTAAATTACAAGCACCCTACAAACTTGTTAGTTTTCATCATGAATATAATTCGAATTAAAAATTACGCCTAAGGCTGGGCGTTTCAAGGAGTAAAACTATGGATGAGGCTCAAGTAGATCGAATTCTACACAATCCAAAATTCAAAGAAATGGTTGCAAAAAAGCGTAATCTTAGCTGGACGCTTACCGCAATCATGTTAATCGTTTATGTCGGCTTCATGTTGTTAGTTGGCTATAACAAAGAGTTTCTATTATCTTCCATTTCTGGTGGCGTGACGACCTGGGGTATTCCACTGGGTCTGGGCATCATCGTGTTATCTTTCATTTTGTGTGCAGTGTATTCCTATATTGCGAATAACAAGCTGGATCAACTGAATGAAGAAGCAATGCGTGAAGTAGAAGCAATTGCACAACAAAAAGGACAAGACTAAGATGAAATGGACTTCATTGAAGGCGCAAGCTGCTGCAGCTTCAGCGTTGATGATGTCAGGTATGGCTTTTGCCGCACCTGATCTGGGCGCAGCAGAACAACAAGCCACCAACTGGCCTGCAATTATCATGTTCCTGATCTTTGTGGGTGCGACCCTGTTCATTACCAAATGGGCGGCGAAACAAACCACCAATACCAAAGACTTCTATACTGCCGGTGGTGGTATTTCAGGTTTCCAAAACGGTCTGGCCATTGCCGGTGACTATATGTCGGCTGCGTCTTTCCTGGGTATTTCCGCCATGGTGTTTATGTCAGGCTTCGACGGCTTGCTGTATTCACTGGGCTTCATGGTGGGCTGGCCAATCGTATTGTTCCTGATTGCAGAACGTTTACGTAACCTGGGTAAATACAACCTGTCTGACGTAGTTTCCTTCCGTTTATCAGAAAAACCGGTACGTACCCTGGCGGCATTCAGCTCGCTAGTCGTCGTGGCGTTCTATCTGATTGCACAGATGGTGGGTGCAGGTCAGCTGATCAAACTGCTGTTCGGTCTGAATTATAACATCGCAGTTGTGCTGGTTGGTTTATTGATGATGGCTTACGTTATGTTCGGCGGCATGCTGGCAACGACCTGGGTACAGATCATTAAAGCGGTACTGTTACTGTCTGGTGCAACCTTCATGGCTTTCATGGTAATGAAAGGCGTGGGCTTCAGCTTCACTAACATGTTTGAACAATCAATTCAGGTGTTCTCGAAGGTACATGACCTGAGCCTGGCTGATGCAGCCAATATCATGGGTCCAGGTAGCCTGGCATCTAACCCGATTGATGCGATCTCACTGGGTCTGGCATTAATGTTCGGTACTGCAGGTCTGCCACACATCCTGATGCGTTTCTTCACGGTAAAAGATGCCAAAGAAGCACGTAAATCTGTTGTGGTTGCAACCGGCTTTATTGGTTACTTCTACCTGTTAACCTTCATCATTGGTTTCGGTGCGATCCTGTATGTGGCCAACAACCCGCAATTCCTGGATGTCGCGAAAATGGCAGTCACTGGCAAGCTTGAGCTGGTGGGTGGTAACAACATGGCGGCGGTACACCTGTCTGACGCAGTCGGTGGCGACCTATTCATGGGCTTCATTTCAGCAGTTGCATTCGCCACAATTCTTGCGGTGGTTGCCGGTCTGACCCTGTCAGGTGCTTCAGCAATCTCTCACGACTTGTATGCCAACGTATTCAAGAAAGGTCAAACTACACCTGAATCTGAACTGCGCATGTCTAAAATCGCAACTTTAGGTTTAGCGATCTTCGCGATGATTCTGGGTATTCTGTTCGAGAAACAAAACGTTGCGTTCATGGTGGGTCTGGCATTCTCGGTAGCTGCATGTGCGAACTTCCCGGTACTGGTTCTGTCGATGTTCTGGAAAGGTTTAACCACACGTGGTGCGGTGATTGGTGGTGTTGCAGGTCTGGTGTCTGCTGTCGTGCTGATCGTATTGTCGAAAGCAGTTTGGGTCGATACGCTGGCAATTTCTGATACACCAGTGGTGCCATTTAACGGTCCTGCAATCTTCGCAATGCCATTGTCATTCTTCTGCTGCTGGTTGTTCTCGATTACCGATAACTCTGCGCAAGCACAAGCGGAACGTAAAGCATTCGATGCACAGTTTGTCCGCTCACAAACCGGTATTGGTATCTCAGGTGCATCTGATCACTAAGATGAGCAGATATGCCTAAAAAAAGCCCCGCAAGGGGCTTTTTTATGGCTGCGGTTTTTGCTTGCTGGCCCAGTAGGCCTGTAGTTTGCGATATAGCGCTGATTCTTTTTCAAACCAGGTGGCTTTGGCATTCAGTAACAGCTTGGCGACCAGGTAGGCACCCGTGACCTGACCGACCACCGGTAGACCCAACAGCAGGCCAATAAAGGCAATTTTACTGACCTTGATGCCAGATACTTTGGCCGCCATCCATTTAAATTCTGACCAGCTGATTTCCTGCTGCTGATAGCGCCGGAACAGTTCATAAATCGCCAGTGAAACACTGGCCACGGAGATGGCCGGAAAGTAGTCCCAGAAATGTTCATCATTCGGGTCTTTGGCGGTGACAATCACATCAATCGCATCTTCCACGCTCTGGGTCAGCTCTTTGGTGCTGAGACCAGAACTTTCCAGACCCAACTGTGCCGCGATTTCTTCAGTGGCAAGCAACATTTCTTCAGGAGGGGCAGCAATCCAGTCTTTGCCGGTGCCAGTACCTTCGATGGCTTTTAGTTGCAGTTGCCAGCTTTCGCCGCTGTGCTGATCGGCCAGAAGCACATCAAAATCGGTATGGTCGTGCTGGTCCAGATACGCGGCATACAGACTGTCGCCATCTTCATGGTCCAGCCGTACAAACTCCATATCATGCAACATGCCTTTAACCGTCGATACCAGCCCGACAATCTGCTGCTCATCAAAACCCTGTAAATAAGCCTGAATATCTTCCAGAGGGGCGTTTGCCAGTTCAGCATGGCTGCGTCTTAATGCAGCCAGTACCGCCTGATCCGCTTCAGTCAGTTGCGGCGTGCGCGCGTTCCAGGCCAGTTTGGCCAATACGGTGGTGATGGCCAGCGCATCAAAATTTTTACGGAGATAGTGAATCGGAGAGGACGATCGGGTCATGGCTTAATCCTCTGGCTGTTGCAGCTGCTCTGCCTGAGCCTGTCCCTGTTTTTTACCTTGCTGGAACGCCTGTTTCCATACCGCTTTAATGCGTTCCTCACTGAGTTTTTCATTACGGGCTTTATGGGAAAAATACAGATCAGCCACTTTCATAATCGCAAAAGTCAGGCCGTAGACCAGTGGAATGGTCAGCAGGCCGCCAAAGCCAAAGGTCACGGTTTTCCAGACCCCCAGTGCAATCTGCTGCGCGGCGATGCCCAAACCCACCAGCCCGATCAGTTCCTTGACCCAGTCCAGCGCTTCATTGTCGGTCAGTTTAATACCGTGAATGGCAGCAATCCGGCTGGCAAAGTAGCCTTGTAAGGGTGTCAGAATCAGAATATCGGCAAAAGGCAGGGGCTGAATGGCGACACCGGCACAGGTGGCACAGGCCAGATGGGTGATTTTGGCAATTTTTTTATCCTGAGAAAGGTCATCCCGGAATTCAATCTGGGTGATTTCTTGACGTACTTTTTCTGTAATTTTCATACAAAGGAGTGATCTGTCTGCGCTTTTAAGCATGCTATGGTAATCAGAACAAAAAAGAAAGTGATGTCCGCATTACACCAAGATACCCAGGATGTGCCCATGCAAGCATTCATTGATTTATGGAAAGGATTCCGGCTGTTGCCTTCGGCCTGGCTGCTGTTAATGCAGTTTTTTATTCTCGTATTGTCGCTGCTTAGCCATCATGCCACCTATCGCGTGCTGATCTGGATGCTGGGTGTGGTGGTATTGCTGTTAATTGCCAAAGTCATTCGCCAGACCCCGATGTTTACTTTTTTAGGGCTGAGCTTTGTTACGGGCGCCTTGTTCTTTTCTCTGCTGATTGTGCTGGGGGTTAATAACCCGACCGTGCTGGTGATTAGTCATGCCTTTGAAGCCGCGGCCTATTTAAGTGCGGCCTATGGTTTGCTGCGTTATATGTTTGAAGACCGTTACCTGACTCGCGATGAACTGTTTGCCGCCGGCGCAGTATTCACCTTAATTGCCTGGGCGTTTGCCTTTGTTTACAATATTTGCCAGATACTGGATCCTTCCAGTTTTTATCATCCGACCCAACCACATTTACAAAGCTGGCTGGATCTACTGTTTCTGAGTTTCAGTTTGCAGTCTGCCACCGGCCTGTCTGACCTGATGCCGATTGGTCCGGCAGTACGGGTGATTGCCATGCTGCAAATGTTTTGCGGGGTGATGTATCTGGCCTTAATTGTTTCCCGGCTGATTGCCCTGCAATACATTCGTCATTTGCCCAGAAATAAAGATTAATCATCGGCTTGGGCTATTTTGTTACAGCAGTTAATAGTGTTTCTGCTGCAAGAGGACTAAGCTGTGCGCGAGTTTAAGCTCACGACACTCATCTTTTGTTCACCTTTGCGGTGAATGCTGCCCGGACCTAAAGCGTCTGTCTATCATCTTTAAAAATAAAATGGGGGAGTTATGCCTTCCGAAAAATTGCCCTGGTGGGGCAATATCAATCCGAATGTATTTATCAGTACGGTCGCGGTTATTGCGATTTTTCTGGCGGTGGTGCTGCTGGCGCCCAATAGTTTTGAACTGCTGACCCAGCGCATGAACCAGTGGATTACTGATTCTTTTAGCTGGTTCTATGTACTGTCAGTGGCGGTATTCCTGATTCTGCTGATTTATATTGCACTGTCCGATATGGGCAAAATCAAGCTCGGTCCGGACCATAGCCAGCCGGAATATCATCAGGGTTCCTGGTTTGCGATGCTGTTTACCGCCGGCATGGGCATTGGCCTGATGTTCTTTGGCGTGGCTGAACCGGTGATGCACTATGTCTCGCCACCGGTCGGTGAGCCGGCCACCATCCAGGCAGCGCAGCAGGCGATGCGTATTTCTTTTTTCCACTGGGGCATTCATGCCTGGGCCATTTATGCGCTGGTCGGGCTGGCGCTGGCTTATTTTGCTTACCGGCACAATCTGCCACTGAAAGTCCGTTCCGCCCTGTATCCGCTGATTGGCTCAAAAATTTACGGCCCGCTCGGAGATGGGATTGATACCTTTGCCACGCTCGGTACTGTCTTCGGAATTGCCACCACTTTGGGTTTTGGCGTGACCCAGATCAATTCCGGCTTAAATTATTTATTCGGGATTGAACAAAGTGCCAGTACCCAGATGATCCTGATTATTGTGGTCAGCAGCATGGCGTCTTTATCGGTGTTTTTTGGTCTGGACAAAGGTATTAAACGCCTGTCAGAGCTGAATCTGGTGCTGGCGGTGGTGCTGCTGTTATTTGTATTTATAACGGGGCCGAGTATCTATTTACTACAAACCACCATTCAGAATATTGGTCAGTATGCCTCGAATCTGTTTCATATGACCTTCAATTTATATGCCTATCAACCGAGTGGCTGGATTGGGGGCTGGACCATCATGTACTGGGCCTGGTGGATCTCCTGGTCGCCATTTGTGGGACTGTTTATTGCCCGGGTATCCAAAGGACGCAGTATCCGTGAATTTATTGTGGGGGTAATGCTGATTCCGACTGGTTTTACCCTGGTCTGGATGGGTTTTATGGGCAATGCCGCGCTGTATAGCATTTTGCATGAAGCGAATCTGCAATTGATGACCGCAGTACAGCAGGACTCCTCGGTGGCCCTGTTTGAGTTTTTAAGTAATCTGCCTTTTGCCTCCATCATGAGTCTGCTGGCGACCCTGCTGGTGATGCTGTTTTTTGTTACTTCGGCAGATTCAGGTGCGCTGGTCACAGATTTTCTCACTGCAAAAACGGAACATTCTCCGGTCTGGCAACGGCTGTTCTGGACCGTATTGATGGCGGTGCTGGCGATTATCCTGCTATTGGCCGGTGGCCTGAGTGCGCTCCAGTCGGCCACCATTATGAGTGCCTTGCCATTTACCTTCATTCTGCTGCTGATGTGCTGGGGCCTGCTCAAAGCCCTACGGCTAGATGTCACCAAAATGAATGCCTTGCAGGAAGCGCGGATTACGCCGCGCGCCATTCATAATCCACGCAGCTGGCAACAGCGTCTGGGGCTGATCATGCATTATCCGCATAGCCAGGCCGAGGTAGAACAGTATATTCAGATTCAGGTACAGCAGGCTTTTGAGAATATTCAGAAGGAGTTCCTGAAGCGGCATCTGACTGTGTCGATTGATTCGCTGGAAGATGGCCTGCGTTTAAAGGTCGATCATCAGCATGAGATTAACTTTATTTATCAGGTGGTGTCCCGTGAAACTGTGCCGCCGAGCTTTATGCCAGAAGTTACGGCCGATGCACCATTTTATCAGGCCGAGGTATTTTTAAGAGAGGGCGGGCAGAACTACGATGTAATGGACTGGACCCAGGAAGATTTACTGCAGGATATCCTGGATCAATATGAACGGCATTTATATTTCCTGAGTATTGTACGTAGTCCGGAATAATCATTTCTTTCAAACAAAAAAAGACGCTCATAGAGCGTCTTTTTTACATCAGTTTCTAAATCAGATTAGAAACGGAATTTAGCATTTAAGCCAACAGTTTGAGTATCTACTGCTGCATTTTCAGCGTTAGCATTTACATAGCTTGCGCCAACTGCAACTGCTGGAGTGATGAAGTAGTTTACGTTTGCACCCCAAGCTGAATCAATTAGGAAATCATCACCGCTAGTTTCAGCATAAGAAGCACCTACGCTAAGAGCAGGCGTTAAGTAAAGATCAGTTTTCAGGTTGTACGCTGTGCTTTCACCGTAAACAAGGCCAGTTTCAAAACCGATTGCCATGTTTGTACCATCAATTGCACCCACGTATTTAGTACGTGCAGTAATAGCATCTTGATCTTCATTGATTGTTAATGCTTCACCAACGGCTTTAACTGCACCATTTGCAAGTGTACCGAAGGCATCAACAGCCATTGTGTCAGCAATGCTGGTATAACCTACAGCAACCAGAAAGTTTGGTGCTAGCAATGCACCCACTTCTAATGCATAGCGGTCGCCATTGTCATCAGCAGTAAATTCATTTTTGCCATCGTTGTGCGTGTGGCTATAAGAAGCGCTTGCATAGGCTGGAACGAATTTTGTCGGAATGTAAGCTTCAGCTTTAGCACCGTAAACATGAGATTCTACATCTGAACGACCACCTTCACGTGGCGCATCGTATTGACCATATTGGTAAGCTAAAGAAAAGTTAGATGCTTGGTTTAAAAATGCAGCTTCAGCTAAAGGCCCTTTAGTTGAATCAACATTTTTGAAGTAGTAAGTACCTTGAACTGCACCAGTAAAGTTTTGATTGTTTTCAGTTGTATCTAGGAATTCTGATTGACCTTGAACTTCAAATTGGTACGCTTGAGCACCGGTCATGGCTAATAATAAAGCTGTGGCTAAACCGAGTTTTTTCATGATAGTTACCAGTTTTGTTAAAAATGGATTAAACAATAGGCATTGTATTGTAACAATTTATTAAGTCAATGAAGACAAAGGAGATTATTTAGTTGAGTAATTGCTCTAAAATGCGTATAGGCGAAAAAGTAGTCAATTGAGAAATCTGTTGTCAACCTAAAAAGTGTATAAAGAACAAGCGGCTAAATCTCATTTGCGAAAGAAAAGTGTTTGCTGCCTCACTTTTCTTTATAGTTAATATGAATTGATTCAATATAAATTATCTATAAAAGCAATCTAATAAAAATGTGAAAAGCAGCGCATAAAGCTTAAAAAATGAAACTTAAGACCAGGATTATGTAGCTGAAATTGATAACGCTTTACTTTTTTTCTACGTTTTCTGGTTTTTATAGGTCTAAATTCGCTGACTATTAATACTGGTTAAACTAAAAGTAGACTATTTTAATAGGCTTTACAAAAAGTGTGATAAGTATCATAATGGCTAGATAAAGTTATACCGTTTGGTCGGCTTTATCGAAATTGTGATTTCGGTCATGATTTTTCTTGATGCAGGACTAGAGGTTAGAGGAACTGCACTGAGATTCTCCACAAAGTTTTACTTTTTATATGCCCAGCTTTCCCCAAGGCTGGGTTTTTTTTATGCCTGAATCCTGTAGTCAGGATTAAAAACCGCTTAAGTATAAATTTATTGTGCACCATATTGGTGCAATATTTCTTG
The DNA here is from genome assembly GCF_049546925.1 of Acinetobacter sp. AND/436. Lineage (NCBI taxonomy): Bacteria > Pseudomonadati > Pseudomonadota > Gammaproteobacteria > Moraxellales > Moraxellaceae > Acinetobacter > Acinetobacter sp. AND/436. The sequence continues at coordinate 14,076 of NZ_JBMXBO010000007.1, read as the reverse complement.
AATTAAAAAGCGCTATTGAATATATGACCATAAAAAAATCCCGGTTTTCAACGAAAACCGGGATTTTTTAGCCAAAATTTGCGGGAAAATTTAAAATTCTGCTGAGGAATATCTAAAGTCGCCCCAATGCGGTGCATTATGCACTTATTTGATGCAGCTGTAAAATGTTTTCTTTAATTTTTTATACAATTTTTAAAACCTTGTTTTTGCTATATAAATCATTGACTTATATTTAATTTTTAAGAGAATGCAATCTCGGTTGCCCTTCAAAAAAAATAGAAACTTACTCTAATTTCGTCAGTTTTTATTCAATTTAATCAATAAATTTGTTAACCTTGTCACAATTTTTTAGTTATCTTGCTGATTTATTCGACTTATAGTTGAATGAACGCTACCGCTGTCCTGTTATTTTTTCCTCAGCAGTGTGGTCATCCGCTTCAGGTCGTTGCTCTGCCTTTGTTGATTCAATACGTTCAGTTCATGCTCATGGTAGTGAGGTTATAAACATGTCCCATCGCTTGCATTCAGAGAATACTAAGCAGCGTCTGTTTATTTCTATGCTCATTATCATCCTGTCGATTCTGTTTATTTCGGTTCCGGTGACGCTGAAGAGTTATCGCTCTTATCAGCAGTCCGATGTGGTGCTGACCGAAATTTCAGTCTTACGTCATGTGGCCGATCTGGCCAATGAGATTTCACGCGAACGTGGTCCGGCCAATAAGGTCATGTCCAGTACTCCAGATGAACTCAGTGCCAACCTGAAAGAGCTGACCCTGTTTCGAGAGCGGGTCGATCTGCAGATTGAACACACCATGCAATTGTTAAATAGCGCCGGTTTTGCTGCACAGGCCAATGCCTTGACCACCGATTTAAAACCGGCTTTGGCAAAAGGACGTGCTGCGGTGGATGCCTATGCAGCACAACCCTATGCCCAGCGCAGTTCAGCACAGCTGGATCAGGCCATTCAGGCCATGTTTCGTGCCTGGGATGAAGTCTATGAGGTGCTGAAGCATGTCATGATGCAGTCGGAAGGCAAAAAGACCATGCTGTCGGAGTCCTATAGTCTGATTCTGGTACTGGCCGATTTACGTGATCAGGCCGGACGTCTGGCCTCGACGATTATGGCGGCCGTGACTTTTAAAGAACCAATTCCTGAACAGAACCTGGCTTATTCCTTACAGAGCCAGCGGCAATCTTATTATTTATGGGATCTGGTCAACTCGATTCAGCCTGAACAGCACAAAACGCCTGAATACCTGGGACTGCATCAACAGGTTAAACAAAAATATCTGGATCAGGGGGTTCCTATTGTCAGCCAGCTGATTGAAGAAAGTCTGCATGCGCGCCTGTATTCGTTAAGTGGGACTGAACTGACCCTGAATATTGTCGATAAATTTACGACGGTGGTGAATCTGCAGAAATATCTGCTGGATTATAGTGTCTGGCTGGCCCAGCAGGAGCGTCATGCTGCCTGGCAGCAGTTTATCCTGACGCTGTCGGTGTCGATTATTTCTTTGCTGGCGGCGCTGTTTACCATGGTCTATGCGCGTTTTAAGGTATTTAAACCTTTAATTGAAGCGCGGGATCTGATTTTAGAGTTATCTGAAGCCCAGCCGCAGACGGCCACAGCTCCAGATTCCTCACCCACCTCTTTATTTGCTGCGCTCAAGCAGTTGCAGGCACGTTTGGCTGAACGGGATTTGCTGGAATTCCAGCTACGCAATATGGCGAATACCGATACCCTGACCGGGGTTTCCAATCGTCTGGCGCTGGAAGAATATATTCAATATCTGAATCAGAATCCGGACAAGCTCCATCAAACCGGTTTAATTATTATTGATATTGATGACTTTAAAGAGGTCAATGATCAGTATGGGCATATTGTCGGTGACCGGGTGATTCAGGGAATTGCCGAAGTGTTAAAACACAGTGTGCGTTCATCTGACCTGATTGTGCGTTATGGGGGCGATGAATTCCTGATTCTGATTGAGCAGATTGATCTGGACGGGGCCTTGAGTATTGCCGAGAAATTACGTCAGGAAATTAGCCAGAATGTTCTGACCCTGCCGGGACTGGACACGCCGTTAAATATTTCTGTCAGTGCCGGGGTCGCCGCAGATGCAGGCAGCTGGATGGAACTGTTTGGCCGGGCAGACCAGTCCTTATTTAAGGCCAAAGAGAAGGGGCGGAATAGGGTGGTTGGAGTCTAATTCTCTTAATAGCCGTTTTATAATTTAAAAAATTTATTCCTTTTAGATATTGATAAACATGAATTCAGAAGAAAGATTAAGAAAAATATTTATAGAAAATGAAAAAAAAGGTATGGCTATTGCTATCACTGGATCTTGGGGAGTGGGTAAAACTTTTTTTTGGAATGAGTTTAGAAAGAATAGTCCAAATAAAAAGAAATATGTATATGTTTCTTTGTTTGGATTGGAATCACTGAGTGATCTAAAAACTCATATTTATAGCCATATTGAAAATAATAATTCTGCTATTGAAATTCCTAGATGGATAAGAGGATTACCTTCGATTTTAAAAGAAACCAGAATTTCTCAGTTCGGCATCAGCTCTTCCGCAAAGATATTTGATAGTTTGATGTTTAATCAAGTTAAAGATGCCATTATCTGTTTTGATGATTTCGAACGTATGTCAAATAAGCTAGATATCAAAGATGTTATGGGCCTAGCGAATCAATTGAAATTAGAACGTAATTGTCAGGTAATTCTAATTTTAGATGAATCAAAGACTGAGAAGGAAAATAAGAGAAAATATGCTGAGTACAAAGAAAAACTGATTGATGAAGAAATCAAAATTACATCTGTTGAGCCTTTGCTTCGTGAAAATGCAAAGGATATAGATGAACCATTAATTGATTTAATGGTTGAGTTCGCAGAAAAATTAGAAATTCATAATTTTCGATTTTTTCAAAAAGTGATTAAGTTGTATGGACAATTTATAGAGCAATTACCAAACGAAGTTGCATATTCAACAAAAAAAATTATTTTGATTCGAGTATTACAAGGTTATTTTATTGAGGATTTCGGGAAAAAATATGAATTTGGTTGGGAGGATGTCAAATTAGTATTTGAGGATAAACAGAAAGACTGGCCTGAAATAAAACAGAAAACATATGAGTCTTTGAAGTTAATAGCCTATGATTTTGTTTATGCTGATGAATGGTTAATTGAGTTTAAAAGGTGGTTTGATCAAAAAGGAGAACTAAATTTTTCTAGGATTTATGAGTTAGCTAATTCTGAACTAATATCTGAAAAGAATAATCAGATTCGAGATGATTTAGATAATTTAATGGAGGAATGGCGTAACTTTGAAGTAGATAACACTTTTTGTATGAGACTTTATAAAGCTGCTAGTCAAATAATTGGTATTGAGAATTTAAAAAACTTAGCCTTTTACTGTAAACTTTTAATGGAGTTTGGCGATAAGGATTTATCGGAAAAATTGCAGAATAATATTAATAATTGGCTTTCAGAGGAGTATGACTCTAAAGGTTATCTATTTTCAAATGAACAATTTAGCTTTGATTTTAATGAGGATAATCAATTCTATAGTTATTTAAAGAATTTAGAAAAGCAAAAACCATATCAGGGATTACCAACTTTAATAGAGGTAATTTATCGTTATATCGAACATAATGGATCGAATTCACTCACAGATCCCAAAGTACTTGAATTAGCAACTAAACAAGATTGGAAAAAATTAATTTTTATAGATATTCCAAAAGATGAACGATTTAACGACTTTAATAAGCTTCGAATTTTGAGAAAAATATTAAATCAGCAAATCTCAACTGAGCTACAGCCTAAAATAAATACCTTAATTTTTGAAGTTTTAAAAGATGAAGCTCGTACATCAAGCGTGCTGAGATGTAAGAATATTGAGTATGTGATTAGACGTTTAAAAGAATAAAAAGGACTCCTCAGAGCCCTTTCATTTTATTTTAACATCGGTTTCAGGAATTTTCCGGTATGGGAGGCTTTCACTTTCACCACCTCTTCCGGGGTACCTTCGGCAATAATCATCCCACCGCCGGCACCGCCTTCCGGGCCTAAATCCACAATCCAGTCTGCGGTTTTAATCACATCCAGATTGTGTTCAATCACCACAATGGTATTTCCCTTGTTGCGCAGCTCATGCAGGATGTCCAGTAGCTTGGCAATGTCATGGAAATGCAGGCCAGTAGTCGGTTCATCCAGCACATACAGGGTTTTACCGGTATCCCGCTTGGCCAGTTCGCGTGCCAGTTTGACCCGCTGCGCCTCACCGCCAGATAAGGTGGTGGCTGACTGACCCAGACGGATATAGCCTAAACCGACCTGATTCAAGGTTTCCAGACGGCGGTGAATCACCGGAATGGCATCAAAGAAATGCATGGCATCTTCGACCGTCATTTCCAGCACATCGGAAATATTTTTGCCTTTGTAATGCACTTCCAGGGTTTCGCGGTTATAGCGTTTGCCATGGCAGGCATCACATGGCACATACATATCTGGCAGGAAGTGCATGGCGACTTTAATCATGCCATCACCTTCACAGGCCTCGCAGCGTCCGCCTTTAACGTTAAAGGAGAAACGGCCTGCCGCATAACCGCGGCCTTTGGCTTCAGGTGTCTGGGCAAACAGTTCACGAATTGGGGTAAACAGACCGGTATAGGTGGCCGGATTGGAACGCGGGGTGCGGCCAATCGGACTCTGGTCAATATCCACCACTTTATCCAGGAATTGCAGTCCTTCAATGGTGTCAAACTTTTCCGCGCTGAGCGTGGTGGCGCCATTCAGCTGGGTTGCGGCCAATGGCAGCAGGGTACGGTTAATCAGGGTCGATTTACCCGAACCGGATACCCCGGTAACGCAGGTCATCACGCCTAAAGGCAGGGTCAGATCGACATTTTTCAGGTTATGGCCGCAGGCGCCCATCAGCTTGATCTGCTCATCTGGTTTCGGTGGCTGGGTGCGCTGTTTCGGCACTTCAATCTTGAGCTTGCCCGACAGGTATTGACCGGTCAGGGAATTGGCATTGGCCGCCAGTTCCTGATAGGTACCTTCAGCAATCACATTCCCGCCATGCACGCCGGCGCCCGGCCCGATATCAATAATATGGTCTGCGGCGCGAATCGCATCTTCATCATGTTCGACCACCAGTACGGTATTGCCCAGATCACGCAGGCGAATCAGGGTTTCCAGCAGGCGGTCATTATCACGCTGATGCAGACCAATAGACGGTTCATCCAGCACATACATTACGCCCATTAACCCGGCACCAATCTGCGATGCCAGTCGGATGCGCTGGGCTTCACCACCCGAGAGCGTTTCGGCAGAGCGCGACAGACTTAAATAGTTCAGACCGACTGAGACCAGAAAGTGCAGACGTTCACGGATTTCCTTAAAAATTTTATCGGCAATTTCGCCTTTGGCACCTTCCAGATTTAGGTTCTGATAGTAATGCTCGGCGTCACCAATCGACATTTTGGTAATCTGGCTGATGGTTTTGTCTTTGACTCGCACATGACGCGAAATTTCATTCAGACGTGAGCCGTCACAGGCATCACAGGCGGCATTGGAGAGATACTGCGCCAGGTCATCGCGGACATAATTACTTTCTGTTTCACGATAGCGGCGTTCCAGATGCGGCAAAATCCCTTCAAACGGTTGTACCCGGTTATGGCGACGACCACGTTCATCGACATAGCTCAGGTCAATTTTTTCCCGGCCACTGCCGTAGAGAAATTTTTTCTGGGTGTTTTTGTCCAGTTCATTCCACGGTGTATCCAGCGAAAAATCATAATGATCGGCGACTTTTTGCAGCATGCCATAATAATAAGGACGCTGACGGTCCCAGCCACGAATCGCACCCTGGCTTAAAGAAAGTTCCGGATTGGGAATGAGCTTGTCAGCACTAAAATGGCTGCGTGTGCCCAGGCCATCACAGACCGGACAGGCACCAAACGGGTTGTTAAATGAAAACAGGCGCGGTTCCAGTTCAGCCACGGCACGGTCACATTCCGGGCAGGAGTGTTTGGCCGAGAATACCCGGTCCGGATGTTCGCCTTTCATCCACGATAAAATCGCAATATCTCCACCTAAACGTAAAGCGGTTTCAAAACTTTCGGCAATACGGTTGCCCAAATCATCCCGGACTTTAAAACGGTCGACCACCACTTCAATGCTGTGTTTTTTCTTTTTGTCCAGTTCTGGTGGCGGATCAATCTCCATAATTTCGCCATCTACCCGGGCACGGACAAAACCCTGGCTTTGCAGCTGTTCAAACAGATGGGTATATTCGCCTTTACGTTCACGTACCACGGGTGCTAACAGCAGCAGGGCGGTGCCTTCTTCCAGACCTTTAACCACATCGACCATTTCAGACACGGTCTGCGCCACCATCGGCAAGTCATGTTCCGGACAGTAGGGCGTACCCACGCGTGCATAGAGCAGACGTAAATAGTCATAAATTTCGGTAATGGTGCCGACGGTAGAACGCGGGTTGTGGCTGGTCGATTTTTGTTCAATGGCAATGGCCGGACTTAAGCCTTCAATCGAGTCGACTTCCGGTTTTTCCATTTGTGACAGGAACTGGCGCGCATAGGCCGAGAGCGATTCGACATAACGGCGCTGACCTTCGGCATACAGGGTATCGAAAGCCAGGGAAGATTTACCTGAACCGGAAAGTCCCGTAATCACCACAAACTTGTCGCGTGGAATATCAAGGTTCACATTCTTCAGGTTATGGGTACGTGCGCCTCGAATACGGATATGACTTTGGCTCATGCAATGATCCTAGAAAATTCATTTAAAACCTCTATATGATAGCGCATGAAAAATGTTCAAGTGCAGGCTTAAGGTATTTCTACGTCAAATTATGTCGGTTGATTGCAAATAAAGGCCAAGATCTGAAAACGATAAGGATAAAAAATTGTCAGGAGAAAAAGTACGGGGATCAAAGCACGCAAGAATGAAAGAGAGCTGTCGGCCCTTGTGCAAGTCTACTAATCTTGCACCAGGGCGAGTAATCAAAGATTAGTTGCTGCTGTCCAGTCCCGGCCAGTTACGCTGTGCATAGGCACTGTCCCAGAACAGCCATTCCAGTTCAGCAGCACGGGTATAGGCCTGACGCATTTTCGCCAGTGTGTCTTCATCACAGCGCTCGGCCACGCGGTCAACCGTGGCAATCACATTGCGCACTGCGGTATGGAACTCTTCGCCGGCATAGGTATCGACCCAGGCCTGATATGGGTTGTTGGCGACCGAGTTACCGACAATATCTTTACCGACTTCGGCATAAATCCAGAAACATGGCAATAATGAGGCCAGCACCACCGGATAGCTTTCTGACCAGGCAGTGGCAACCAGATAACTGGTGTAATGATGGCAGGCCAGGGTCAGCGGCGTATTTTCAAACTGTTCCTTGCTAATGCCAAAATCCTGCATAAAACCGTTATGCAATGAACGTTCCACCACAATCGCTACCTTGGCGGCTTCGGCAAACTGGATCACATCATCGGCATCAAAGGCTTTGGCAGCACACACCGCCAGCGCGCGGCCATAGGCCAGTAAATAATGCGCATCCTGAATCACATAGTGGCTAAAGGCCTCACGACTTAGGCTGCCTTGCGCCAGTTCCTGGTTAAAGGGCAGGGCCAGGGTGTTTTGATACAGTTCTAAATTCTGTTGCCACAATTGTTCAGAAAAACGCATGTCCGGTTCCTGTAAAGCATCAAGATCAATGCCCAAAGACTAGCATACTTGCGCCGCAAAGATGAGCCGCTTTGATTTGTATCAGAATCAACAAAAAAGCATACGAAGTGTTTTGGCATCGTCATCAAAAAGCGTCATAATAGCGGCCATATCTCTATCGCCGAGGTCCTGCATGTCTTCAGCAGGATGCACGCGGCGCATTCGGTGTAATTCAAGTTTAATATTTACCGAATTTCTTTATCTAATAATGTCATAGGTCGATTTGTCATGATGAAACATTTTGGTTTCTCTATTGCATTTACGATCGTGTGTCTCGGTTTGTCTGCTTATTGGGGCTATACCCACGGCCCGGAAGCAGGCCTGAAAACCATGTTCACAGCACTGACCATTACGGCCATTCTCGCCATTATGGAAGTGTCGTTATCGTTTGATAACGCGGTTGTTAACGCATCAGTCCTGCGCGGTTGGGACCATTTCTGGAAAATGCTGTTCCTGACGGTCGGGATTCTGATTGCCGTATTCGGTATGCGTTTAATTTTCCCGGTGGTGATTGTTGCCGTCACAGCCGATATGGGCATGATGGAAGTGGTGCAGCTGGCACTGAATAATCCAAAAGAATATTCGGCCAAATTAATGGCGCATCATCCTGAAATTGCAGCGTTTGGTGGTGCCTTCCTGTTAATGGTGTTCCTGAACTTTTTCCTCGATGATGAAAAAGACACCCACTGGTTCCGCTGGATTGAGCGCCGTTTATCCAATCTGGCCAGCGTACCGGCCATGTCGGTCTTTATTGCACTAGTGGCCTTGCTGATCATGGCAGCCAATGTGGTTGAGGACAAACGCCTGGTGGTGACCATGGCCGGCATCTGGGGCATCGTGATCTATATTGGCGTACAGGTATTGAGTCATTTACTGGGTGGCGAACCTGAAGTCGATGAAAACGGCAATGCGATTCGTCATGATGAAAATGGCGTGCCGACCGGTGTGGTCAAAGCCGGTATTGGTGGCTTCTTGTATCTGGAAGTGCTGGATGCCTCGTTCAGTTTTGACGGTGTGATTGGTGCTTTCGCGATTACTTCAGACGTGGTGATTATCATGCTCGGTCTGGCGATTGGTGCGATTTTCGTGCGTTCGATGACCATTTATCTGGTAGAAAAAGGCACCCTGGATGCCTATATTTACCTGGAACATGGTGCGCATTATGCGATTGGTGCACTGGCCTTTATCATGATTGCCAGCGGAACCGGTTTACATGTCCCGGAAGTGGTCACCGGTCTGATTGGTGTGGCCTTTATTGTCTGGGCGGTATTTGCCTCAATTCAATATAAAAAACGTCAGGCACTGCACTAAGTTGCAGTCTGATCTAAAGAAGGTGCAAACAATTGCACCTTTTTTTATGACTGGCAGTTCAGATGCAGAATATTGTGCTGAATATCGCAGCATCTGCAGCATGAATGATGTAGGATATTCGCATACAAAATTGTTGCACTTAGCCTATTGATATGATGAATGCCTTAGAACGCCGTTCAACTTTTGCCTTAAGCAGTATTTTTGCCTTACGCATGTTGGGTCTGTTCATGATTATTCCGGTTTTCTCGGTGGCAGGGCAATCCTATCAATATGCAACCCCGACCTTAATTGGTCTGGCGGTTGGGGTGTATGGTTTGACCCAGGCCATTTTACAGATTCCATTTAGCCTGATTGCTGATCGCTATAGCCGTAAACCGCTGGTGGTGCTTGGACTGTTACTGTTTGCTTTAGGCGGTGCCATTGCTGCAATGTCAGAGACCATTTATGGGGTCATCATTGGCCGGGCCATTGCCGGTGGTGGCGCGGTGTCTGCCGTGGTGATGGCTTTACTGGCCGATGTCACCCGTGAAGAACAGCGCACCAAAGCCATGGCCATGATGGGCATGAGTATTGGTTTATCCTTCGTGATTGCCTTTAGTGCCGGGCCGTGGCTGACCGGACTGGTTGGTATTTCCGGGTTGTTCTGGGTGACCACCATTATGGGACTGGCGGCCATTGCCATGTTGCTGCTGGTGCCTAAAGTCACGCGCCATCATCGTAATTTCCAGCAGGGCTATTTGCCGCAGCTCAAACAGGTGCTAAAAATGGGCGATTTAAACCGCCTGCATCTGTCAGTTTTTACCCTGCATTTACTGCTAACGGCGATGTTTATTTATGCACCGCCGCAGCTGATTGAATATGCCGGTCTGCCATTGTCCAGTCACGGCTGGGTGTATTTGCCGCTGCTGGTGCTGAGTCTGTTTTTTGCCTTCCCCAGTATTATTCTGGCGGAAAAATATCGCAAAATGCGCGGTATTTTCCTGACCGCGATTGGCGGGATTATTCTTGGCCTGATCGTGATGATTTTTGGTTTTGAATCTAAATATATCCTGCTGATTGGACTGGGCCTGTTTTTTATTGCCTTTAACGTGATGGAAGCGCTGTTACCGTCCTGGTTATCGAAGGCGGCACCGATTCAATCCAAAGCCACTGCAATGGGCGTCAATGCCAGCAGCCAGTTCCTCGGTGCCTTCTTTGGCGGCATGATTGGCGGGCAACTGTTACTGCTGAATAACACGGCGATGGGTTGGAGTATTCTGACCGCAGTTGCTATAATTTGGCTGCTGATGAGTTTTGGTCTGGCCCAGCCGCGTTATCTGTCGTCGATGGTATTTCGCCTGCCTGAGGCCAAACAAACGGATGAGTGGACTTCTCAACTTTTGGCCATTCATGGTATTGAAGAAGTCGTGGTGATGTCTGAACAGCAAGTTGCCTATATAAAAGTCGATAAACAGCAAATTGATGATACTGCGCGACAACAATTAACGCACTTGTTGGGTAAAGAGGTAGCCATTTAAGCATAACTCTTATAAAGTAAATAATAGAAACAAATAGGAAGAATACAGCTGATGCGTGGTGTAAATAAGGTCATTATTGCTCACTAATAGTTTACTCTAATACTTTACTCTAAGAATGCTGTATATTCATTTATGTTCGTTTCAGTGCTATGTTAAGAAAACATGGTTCATTCAAACAGTTAAGGTGGATATATGGCATATGTTGATTACGCTGATGAAGTAATCTTTGCTGGAAAATCTCATAAAAAATTTCCCCTAATTTTAAATAATGAACACATTATAAATCGCCTCACACTTAAATATTTTCTATCTCAAAGAGTTTTATGGAGCGAAGGTACTTTGCATACCTATACCAAGCATGTATGTGACTTCATTTCTCAGTTAGAACTTGAAAATAAAGAGTGTTCGTTTGATCATATAGATGAGTACTGGTTAGAGGCTTACGCAAATCAAATATCGAATCGGAATCCCGGCTCTGAAGGTTACGTATCACAATTATTATCTAGCGTAATTGATTTCTTGTTTTGGTGTGAAAATAATAATTATTGTAAAAATCTAATAGGAGTAACTTCTAAATTTAAAATAAAAGTTTTTCAGACCAAAAATGGTGTCACCCATAATTTGGTTAAATACTATAACAAACAAGGGGCATCACCTAAAATTGCGCCAAGAGATGAATGGATTGAAACGGTATTAAGTGAAGAATACTTTAAGTCTGAAGATTTAGAAATTCGCTTTAATTTGATGGTTGAGTGGGGACGTAGGTGTGGATTGCGGGCACATGAAATATGTGCGTTAAGCGTTGATCAGATACCGTCAAGGGAGACTCTAGAACAAAATATTATAGAGAAAAATAATTCCTTTATTGAATGGCTTTGTTGCATAAATATGTAAGCATCTGATTTAAATAAATTTAATTTTGGATCAAAAAATAATCAAAACCTTTAAAATCATATAGTTATGAAATCTTTGTGCAACAAAGCCTTATTGAATTGACTGTAACAAAGGGAAAAAAGAAAGCACGGATTCCGGTGAGTGGAATTTTATTAAAAAAAACGTTGGACTATATTGAATCTGAACGGAATCAGTTAATAAAAAAATTTAAGAATGAAGCACGACTACAGCGTAAGGCATATATTCCACCACAACAGGTATTTATTTCCTCTACAACAGGTCAAGCACTTCATCGTCGAACATTCTCTAATCAACTTAGATCTAGATGGCTGCAAGCTTTGGAAAATGGCAACCTAACACAAGACCAATACGTATGGGTACATGGGTTAAGACATAGATTTGCTACAGATAAGCTTAAAAAAATTTCCCAGCTCAAGCATATTCGTGACCCTCGTGAAGTTACGAAGACGCTTACAAGGCATAGTCATTCTTCAACATTAGATATATATACTGCCAGTATTCATTTGGAAGATATGAATGACTAAGCTAAAGCGTGAACTTATTGTACTAAAACCATTGATAAAAGAATCTATTATAGAATTTCCTAAATTAGAAATTACTGTTGAAGAAAAGACCTATGATATTAGTGATTTAACTAATTTAGAGAATATTCATGCAATAGCTACGGCTTTAAAAATATATTTAAAGGGACAACAGTCTAGCAGAGCTGTCTTTCTGGAATTAAGAAATTTTCTTAGATTTATTTCAAAACATAGTGAAAAAATTGATGAGAAATCAATTATTAAATATAAAAAATCCTTAGATACTAATGTAGAAAATGGTTTATCCACTAAGTACCAAAAATTTTCTAGAGCTTCTGCATTTGTTAAAGGTTTAATTAGTGAAGATATTATTGAAGATTTCCCTATTCCTCCTAATTTCTCAAATTTTAATAGCAATCAAAAAGATTCTTTTGCTGAAATAGCTAGATGTTATATTGAGGATGATAGCCATTTTGATCATCAAGATATTAAAGTTATCATGGATCGGTTTGAGTTAGAGCACTTGCAAGCTAAAGCTCTAAATTATTCTTTAGGCGCAATAGATATCATTCATAAAAAGGCCATTGTTGATATATATAAATGGGAAGAGGATTGGGAAAAGGTAGAAAAAATAATAGAACAGCTAAGTGAGAATGATCTTGAAAAATTAAGATGTGTAACTGATTTTAATTCTTTTTATCGTAGACGTGAAAGAACACTGGAAGAAGCATTCCAAATATTATATTCAAAATTTGGAGATAATATTCCAGCAGTAAAATATTGGCCTAAAGGAATGGAAGAATTTTTTCGTACGAAAGGTTGGAAAAGTAGCAGGGTTAAAAACTTATTAAATGGGATGTCAACCAATATTGATGATATGACTATCTTGAATAAAAGTATTAACAATCTGTTATTGGAACAAAAAGAAAAATTTAATAAAGTTGAAACTTACTATATTGATTCAGATGGAAGGGATGATCCTAGGACTATTGAACTAGCATTGTCGATTCTTTATGCACACTATGGACGTATTTTACCAGAATCAATAAAATGGCCTAAAGGTATAAGCGACTATCTGAAATATAGAAAATGGGGTTCTTCTAGGGTACATTCAGCATTTTTTCCAACTCCAGAAACATTAGCTCCTTTCATTGTGGGTTTACTTTCTCATATTGAAATTGCACCAAATGTTGATTGTGTTGCTTTTTATACATATTTAACAAGTTTTAAGCCTAGTTCGAAAGAAGGAAAAACACATGTTTTTATGGACAAACCTAGAGCAAATAAGCCAATAGAAAAAGATATAAAAACAACAGATCCTATGATTTCATTATGTATCAAGCATTCTGAAAGAATGATTTCTGTATTGAAGAGTATTCAGACTAATGAGTCAAATAGTCTAATTCTACAAAAAAAGACCCCATTATTTATACAACGCAATACTATGAGTGCAAGAAGAGATATCCATACTTTAGATAGCTCTACAGTAGTAAATATTGTTAAGAGATTTTTAGCTGATTTAGCTAAAGAAGATCCCTTTATTTCGCCTTTAGTAGAAGGTGGATGTACTGGACAAAATTTTAGACCAACCATAGTATTGATTCAAAAATTGTGTGGAGAAAGTACGAGGGTAATTCAAAAATTACTGAATCACTCTAATTCCGAAACAACGAAAATCTATACTGAGCGTGTATTAACGCAATCCATGATATTGAGTAAATCTAAAAAATTTCAGAACTACCTTGTTGAAAATGCATTAAAAAATGATTCTTCTAATAACCGACAGCTATTAAATACAGCAATAGAAGATGCTGTAGATGAATGGATCAATTGTGATGCTAAGAGAATATGGTTTAAAGATGATGCGATAATTGCAGAGTGGATTGCATGGGAAAAAATCATAAGTGATTCTGAGAATGAATTGAAGTTTCAAAATCCAATAAGATGGGAAAAATACTGGTTGCCAAGGTTGGTCAAGTATCAGAGTTTACTAGAAAATGTTCTGGAGATTGATAAAAAATCTGCTCTAACACTAGCTGAAACTATTAAGCTTCCCCC
>NZ_JBMXBO010000006.1:0-160149 GCF_049546925.1 Acinetobacter sp. AND/436 | reverse complement strand
AGTGAATCGGTATAATTCAATTCACTTTCTTTATCTTCTAAATATGCTGTTAAAAAAATTGAAGTAATTTGAGATAAACTAATTGCAGTAAAATGTGCAGGATCAGTCAAACCAGAATTAGACTGACCTACAAGTAACATATCTTCTTTTGATTCCTTCATTGCGTATAAAGAACCCATTTCATAATAGTCAGCATGGATGTTGCGACTTGCTAATTTATAATTATACGACCATTTATCTAAACCAACATATTCACGAAGTTTATCAATTCTTGCTAAGCCTGTATGTTTTCTAGCCCAATGCCAATTTACATCATTGCCAACTAAATTTTCTCGTAATTCAAAATAGAAATTTAACTCTTCATCTGTGAATGTTTCATGACCCATCTCTTCTGCTGTTCTATGATGTTCCTCGACTCCTTCAACTGTTTTTACTAATCCATATTGGCTTTGTTGCACAAATATGTAAGCATCTGATTTAAATAAATTTAATTTTGGATCAAAAAATAATCAAAACTTTTAAAATCATATAGTTATGAAATCTTTGTGCAACAAAGCCATCCATATTTAAGAAAATCAATAGCAGCTTCTCGTCCATGTTTTTGAATAATCAAACACTGAATAACCATTTCATATAAAGTACGCCAACGTGCTAATGCTACATCTGGATATCCTCCTTCTAATAGACAAATAATTTCACCGCTTATACGACATGCTTGAGCATGCTGACGCATAAATACTCCAATTAATTCATCATTATGATATTTTGCGTTTTTCAAAAATTGTTTTTGGAAATTAATTCCTGCTTCTAAACAAATTTCTCTCAAAGCATGTAATTTAATAAAGCCTTTAGACCACTTCTCCCTGTTTCTTTTTATAAAAGCATCATTGCTAGCAATTATATTTTTATAATTATCTTCGTCTTTTAGCGCAAAATTTTCAATCAAATCAGATACTGCTACATCAATTAATTTATCCAAATTTATTTCTTCATTATTTTTTATAAATCTATTTCTTAATTGATCCAAATAATCTTCAAACATTTCTAATTATCCCTTAAACATAATTTTTATGTCCTTTAATTTTAATAATGTAACTTCATCTTTGATATTTTTCCAAGAAATTTGATTACATGACTTGCGACATGGATGTCGCCCGTTCGTTAGGGGCACACGGACGTGCCCTCTAACGAACAAAGGGGTTTTATTACTTTTGCCCCGACAAAAGTAAGGCGAAAAGCTATAACCCTCATCCCAACCTTCTCCCTGAGTCATCTATGGCGCAAGAGAAGAAGCTTTCAACTAGTTGTAAATTTCACCAATAAATATGATAAAAAGATGTATCACTTTAAAACTTATAAGAACTCTATGAAAACTTTAAAACCAATCCTTCTCGCTCTAACCCTAAGCACCACAACTATCACCACAGTCCAAGCCGTTGAACCAACCATCCCCCAACAAAAACAGGTCGCGGGCTATTATCAGCATCAGTTTGGGCCTTATCAGATTACCGCCCTGCTCGATGGCACCAACTATCTCAACCGCTCACAATTTAAAGGTGCGGCAGATCAGGAAGTTAGCGAGATTCTGCAAAAATACTATGCCGATCAAGCCAAAGGCATCCAGACCTCCGTCAATGCTTTTCTGGTGAATACCGGCAGCCAGCTTTATCTGGTTGATAGCGGTGCAGCCAGCTGTTTTGGCGATCACTTAGGTTCAATCTATAACAATTTAAAAGCCTCAGGCCATCAGCCTGAACAAGTGAATGGCGTTTTCCTGACACATTTACACCCTGACCATGTCTGTGGCATCTCAAATAATGGTGTAGCCAATTATCCAAATGCGACCTTGCATATTGCCAAAACTGAATATGATTTCTGGCTCAACCCCAATACTGTAAAAAAACTGCCTAAAGATAAACAGGCTGGCTTTTTGGGTACGGTGGAAAAAATCAAAGCGGCTTTAGCACCTTATGAAAAAGCGAAAAATATTAAAGTCTTTTCAGACAAATCTTTAGCATTTGGTGATATTCAATTTAAGCCATCATTCGGGCATACACCGGGACATTACAGTTTTAAATTAAAGCATGAGCAGCAGGAACTGGTGTTTATTGGCGATATTGTGCATTCGCATACCATTCAGTTTGATAAACCTGAAACCGCCATTGAATTCGATATTGACCCGAAAGCAGCAGTCGAAACTCGCTTAAAGCATTTTGCTGAATATGCCAAAGACGGTCAGACTATTGCGGCCGCGCATTTACCGTTCCCGGGCATCGGCCATATTTATTCAAAAGATGGTAAAAGCTATCAATGGATTCCAGTACATTTTACCGATTAACTCAGTTCTCTTGAGCTAAGTCACTTTTATAAACAGAACCCCGCTAATGGGGTTCTTTTGTTTTAAACCCAGTACTCTTTTGCCATTTTTTTCGTTTTTTCTGTTCCTACACGCAACCACATTAGCCCTCGCAGCAATTTTCGCCTTAATTTTTAAAATTTTCTAAACAGTCCAGCCTGTTTCAAAATGCACCGTAAACATACAAACTGCTGCACATCTTTGTATCAATCAATTTAAATCCTTCAAAAATAGCCCAAAATATTGAGTTTTACAGCGTTTAAAAAAGACTTGATTTGGTGCAAAAAACCGCACTGTGCTTTATATCGAGTCTTATTCATTTCACGAAATTCTTCATCAAAATTTCCGCAGTCTGCCCCTCTTTTACAATCTATTCGCCTCGATATACTGAGTTTCTTTTCCTGATCCCGTGCACTCAATTGGAACGCACAATGCCAAATATCGACTTATTATTTCTCCTTCTTGGTGCAGTGCTGGTACTGGCCATGCATGCCGGATTTGCATTTTTAGAGCTCGGCACCGTTCAGCATAAAAATCAGGTCAATGCCCTAAGCAAGATTCTCACGGACTTTGCCATTTCTGCGGTGGCCTATTTTCTGGTGGGCTATTATATTGCCTATGGCCAGCATTTTTTCCATAGCTCGACCACTCTGGCGGCCGATCATGGCTATAACCTGATGCGCTGTTTTTTCCTGCTGACCTTTGCAGCGGCGATTCCGGCCATTATTTCTGGTGGGATTGCCGAACGTGCCAAAATGCGTTCGCAGGCCTTGGCGACCTTATTTCTGGTGGTGCTGATTTATCCATTGTTTGAAGGGATGATCTGGAATGGCAACTTTGGTCTGCAACGCTGGCTGGCACACAGCTTTGGTGCCAGTTTCCATGATTTTGCCGGTTCGGTGGTGGTGCATGCCATGGGGGGCTGGATTGCACTGGCCGCGGTGATTCTGCTGGGCGCGCGTTATGGTCGCTATAAAAAAGATGGTCGTATCAGTGCGCATCCGCCTTCGTCGATTCCTTTTCTGGCTTTGGGTTCCTGGATTTTAATTGTCGGCTGGTTTGGCTTTAATGTGATGAGTGCCCAGCGTCTGGATGCCATTTCCGGACTGGTGGCAATCAATTCTTTAATGGCGATGGTCGGGGGCACAATAGCCGCTAAAATTGCGGGCAAAGATGACCCGGGCTTTTTACATAATGGTCCACTTGCCGGTCTAGTGGCCATCTGCGCCGGCTCCGATGTGGTACATCCACTCGGTGCCTTTGTGATTGGCGGCATCGCCGGGATTATGTTTGTCAAACTCTTCACCTATACCCAGAATAAACTCAAGATTGATGATGTGCTTGGTGTCTGGCCATTGCATGGCGTATGTGGTGCTTTTGGTGGGCTGGCAGTTGGCATCTTTGGGCAGCAATGGCTCGGTGGTATGGGGGGCGTATCCCTGATCTCCCAGCTGTTCGGCACAGCGCTGGCAATTCTGATTGCACTGGCCGGCGGTTTCCTGATTTATGGCGTGCTAAAACTGCTGATGGGCATCCGTTTAAGTCAGGAAGAAGAATTTAATGGCGCAGATTTATCCATTCACCGGATTTCCGCCAATTCTGAAGAAAATATATTCTAAGATAAAAAAGCCTCCGACAAAACGGAGGTTTTTTTGAGATATGTTGATCAACGATCAACACAATTTAAGCCATCTATTTCATACCAAAAATCAGCTTTAGACCCAGCACCGTCATCACCACACCGGCCGCACGATCAAACACTTTTTTAAACTTTAAATAGACTGCGCGCGGTTTTTCCGCCGATAGTGCCACCGCCAGCAAGGAACACCAGCCGGCATCAATAAAGAAACACAGAATAGGCAGGACAAAATAAAAATACAGCGGAATCTCTTTGGGTAATAGCGCGGTAAAAATACTGGCCAGCACAATAGCAATTTTAGGATTCGACAATTGGGTAATCAGACCGGTCATAAAAGCACGGTGTAAGGACATTTGCGTGCCGGCAGCATGATCGGCCTGAATCGGGTCTTTGGCATGTTTAATAATTTTAAATGCCAGCCACAGCAAGTATAAACCGCCACAAATTTTTAAGGCCAGATAAGCCGATGGCACAGCCAGTAAAAAGGCCTGTAAGCCCAGCACCGCAAGCAAACCAAAGATGGCTGCGCCCAAACCGGTGCCCAGCGCGGTAAACAGACCATGCTGACGTGAAATCGCAATCGAGTTTTTCGCCACATAAATTGATGTTGGCCCCGGACTCATGGCCCCCAACATCAATGCCAGCGCAATTGATCCCAAAATAAAAACGGATTCCACAGTCCTATCCAATACAATGATCTGCCGGCATTTTACAAGCAAGTGCTTTGAATATCTTCCTATTTTTTACCAGTTGTTTTGATTTTCACGATATTTTTCACTACAAATATTTGCATTGACCTTATAAAATTCACTCCGTATTTTAATCAATCCGCTGAAATTTGCTTGCCATAAAAAAGCACCCAGATACCAGCATGGCCTGAGCGCTTTTCAAGATCATCAATTAAATACAATATTAATAAATCTGTGATGGATCGGTCTGTTCTGGCCTCACACTCGATTCTTGTTTGGGCAGCAGATAATCCTGATCATGCACCGGCACACCACCAATAATCATGCTGCGTGTTTCTTCCGTTTTGGGCTGGTTTAAATCTCTGGTCGGGTCACAAGCCGCCAGTAAAGCACCCTGGATTAAAATAAGCAGGAAGATGATTCTTTTCATCATTATTCTCCCTTTCTGCAAGGTCTATATGTTTATTTTTTACACAGTTACTATTTTTATGCAAGCCCGATCCGGCTTTTATCGTGAGAGATTATTTAAATGTCTTTACTGACCGCGCCCCGTTTTCAGTTAGAATTGTCAAAAACGTTCCGTTCTGTCTATGTTTGATTCTATTGCCCAGCAGGTGCCTTATCAGCACATTGAATATCGCCACCAGCGCATCAGCATCAAGCGGCTGGATCTGATTCATCCGCAGATTTCGGGCAACAAGTTTTTTAAACTGAAATACAACCTGCTGGCCGCCCGGCAACAGGGGTTTGAAAAAGTACTGACCTTTGGCGGAGCCTATTCCAATCATATTGCTGCAACCGCTTTTGCCGCACACCAGTTTGGTTTTCAGAGTCTAGGCATGATTCGCGGTGAAGAACTGGCGCAGCGTCCTCTAAACCCAACCTTGGCTACGGCGCAGCAATTTGGCATGCAGCTGGAGTTTATCTCCCGCAATGCCTATCGCCAGAAAGATCAGCCCGATTTTTTGCAGCACCTGCAACAGCAATATCCCGATTTTTATCTGATTCCGGAAGGTGGCACCAATGCGCTGGCGGTTCAAGGCTGTCGGGAAATTCTGACAGCGGAAGATGCGCAATTCGATCTAATCTGCTGTGCCGTCGGTACGGGTGGCACGTTTGCCGGGTTGATTGAGGCCAGCCAGCAACATCAGCAATTGCTGGGATTTTCGGCCTTAAAAGGTGATTTTTTAACTCATGAGGTCGCGCAGCTCACGACCAAACGCAACTGGCGTATTCTGGATAATTATTGCTGTGGCGGTTATGCCAAAACCACACCCGAATTAATCCAGTTTATTCAGACGTTTGAGCAGCGTTATAACATTCCGCTGGAGCAGGCTTATACCGGCAAAATGCTGCGCGGCATCTTTGATCTGATTGACCAAGATAAAATTGGGCCGGACCAGAAAATTTTACTGATCCATACTGGCGGGCTACAGGGACGTGCGTTTTAAAGCATCAACTTCAAGTCCAGTCTATTTATGACACTGGCTGGTTACTGTTCAGTGCCATCAGGCCTTTCACCAAACGGTAGATATGCCAGATAAAGGCCAGCAACAGCACGATAAAACCAATCAGAATGGTGGTCAGAACCGCACCGACCAGATAGGCAATCAGCGTCACCCAAAAAGTTTTGATTTGCCAGTTCACATGACTTTCCAGCCAGGTGCCACGCATTTCTGCACGTTTTAAATAATTCATGATAATGGCAATAATTGGCGTAACACCGACAAAAAAGCCGGCGATATACAGAATATAGGTGATCAGGTTGTATTGTTTGAGCTGATCCAGCCCCGCGGTTTGATTCATTGATTTTTTCCTTTTTTATAAAGTCCGATACCAGATGTAGATGCCTAGCCGACATTTCTGTTTATTGTTAAGCAAATCAAAGTGTAACTGCGTCAAGTTGAAGCTCGACACCTTAATATAAACAGATCATAAAAAAAGTCTGATGAAAGTTTTGTTGATGATCTGTATGTGCTGTGAAATTCAAAGTTCATCTGTTGTGACGTCCTCAATCGGGCTTCCATCCAGCGGATACAGTTTCAACTGGATGGAAGAAAAAATCAGAACTTAAGGCTGCTTGGTTTCTGGCAATGGATTGGCCGCAAAATAACGCTCCAGATGATTCACATTTGAATCCGGACGTGGTCGGCGCATATTTTCTGCGACCCCGTTATAGAGCTCAGCCCGTGGCGTTAAGTGGAATTTATTCAGCTCTGGGTCCATATACGGCAAGCGTTGTTTACGCTGTAAATATTGATGCAATTGCTGATTAATTTCCTGTAAACCGTAGCCCCCTTTGGCCCAGGCGCTGTCGTGGCTGCCCCAGTGATGGCCGAACTCATGGCCCACAATGCCAATACTGGTATTGAAATAATGCGCATAGAACAGCCAGGTATAGACTCCCAACACATTTCGTCCGCCTAAACCGCCGCCCACGGTGGTCACCCCGAGCGTCACTTTGCCACGGTTCATAATCTCATCATAATGTTTTTGATACTCCGCTGCGGTAAAGTAACCGCCATCTCCGACCACTTGGCCCTTGTTGCCAAAGAAGTCATGCCCCATGACCGCTTTATGGTTAAACCAGATGTGTTTAAACTCAGGGCTATTCACCAGATAGGCAAAATTGGTAATCATAATCACCCATTCACGCGCATAGGCTGGAGTAATTTTGCCCCAGATGCTGTAAATTTGCCGATAAAATATTATCCATATAAAAATGGCGCAGGTTTGCATTGGTCAGGGTTTCCCAGCTTTCCCCATCTTGCAGCACATAACTGCGGCTTTGGGCCTGCTGCTGCTTGAGTGCCGTGACTGTGGCAGCAGTATTGGAGTGGAACTGCTGCAATCGCTTAAGCGGCATCATGACAATTTTGCCGTTAAACAGGCTGAATAAATGTTCCTGACTAACCTGAATATCTAAGGCACCGGCCAGTTGCTGATCGGTACTCGCCCCTGCCGTACGATATTTATAAGAACTTTCTTCTGCGGCTGGAAAAATATTCTGTAGATTTTGCGTATTTGGTAAAGCTGAACTGTCGATCCGGCCTGAAGTATGGGCTGCATAAAAACGCTGGTCATCCGCGGCATGAAATACCCGTGTTCCCACATTTTCCTGTCGTGTCGCCGCCACGTTTGTTGCGCCTTCTTCAAGATGAGTCAGGCCATATACATAGCTCATGCCATTATTAAAACTGGCATACAGCAAATTACAGACAGCTTCCAAACGCGCACTACAGTTATAACCACAGTTCGGCAAGGACAAACGTGCATATTTTTTGGCTTTTAAATGATTGGTGCTACTGATCTCACTTTGCTTCCAGACATTAATCCGGCTATGCGTATCTGTGGCAAATACATATTGATCATTCGCTGCCACCGACATGGGATGCACCACCACGGTATTGTGCTGATCACCCGACCAACTGCCGGTTCCCAACGACATCAGAAATTGTGGTTCGCCTGAGCCTAAATCAAAGACATCGACCCGGTTAGACGAATAAGAAGCCGCATATAAGCGGTCGTTATGTACACTTAAATCAAACAACCGATTCCACGGCCGACCAATGCCGGAAATATTCTGGGCATGGATCGAACTCAAGACTCGCTTGGCTTTCAGGTCATAACGCAAAATGCTTGCCTCGGCGCTGTCATTGGCCACATACAAAATATCCTGATGCACCACCATCGCTTTCGGATTCCAGCTGTCCAGACCAAAAGTCTGGGCACTAAATTCGGTGGCCAGATCTGCAAAGCGAACGTCATTGATCAAGCTGGCAGTGACAGGCGTGGTATCAGGTGTTGAACCAGGTGAAGTTGGCGTCACAGGAGCCGGTGCAGATGGATTTGAAGATGCTGCCGTATTGCTGTCACTGCCACCGCCGCCACCGCAGCCAGTGAGAGCCATACTCAAAATTACCGCCAGGCTTAATAATGTTTTATTCATTGTGTTCCCCAAGAGACAAAGTCATGACATAAAAAATATGTCTAAAAATTGCTATTTATTCTGAACAACAATGCCCCTTTAATAAATACCAAACTATTGATTTAAAACAACTTTAAAATAAAACCAGATCAAATAAACACGACTTTGCCGCGTAAAAAATCACCTTGAAACAGTAAAATGTGGCCTTGCTAACGATGATTTGGTTTATTGATAGACCATTCCTGCTTTATAGGAAAAGTAAATATTCTGCGCACATTTCAATCTGGAAAATGCGGCATCATCAAACGATAAAGTCTATAATAGTCCGCTTTCATTTTCTCTCGGTGCAACATGGCAACAGCAAATCAATACGATGTTCTAGTTTTGGGTGCCGGTGCGTCTGGTTTAATGACCGCCTATATGGCTGCCCAGCGCGGACGCAAAGTATTGGTGCTGGAAAAAGCCAATAAAGTTGGCAAGAAAATCCTGATGTCGGGCGGTGGTAAATGCAATTTCACCAACCTCTATGTCGAGCCAAGCAACTATATTTCACATAATCCGCATTTTGTGATTTCCGCGCTCAGCCGCTATACCAATTGGGATTTTATCGGGCTGGTCTGCGAATATGGCATTGACTATGAAGAACGTAAACATGGGCAGCTGTTTACCTTAAATGGCGCCAAAGACATTCTGAATATGCTGCTGGCCGAGTGTGACAAAACCGGTCTGGTCGAGATTAAAACCAGCTGTGAAGTCAAAGCCATGACCGCCATAGATGATTTGGGTTTTCAGGTCGCAACCACTTTAGGTTATTTTCAGGCAGAATCTGTGGTCGTCGCCAGTGGCGGCCTGTCCATTCCGACGCTGGGAGGGTCCGGAATCGGTTATGAAATTGCCAAGCAGTTTGGCCATCATGTCTATCCGACCCGTGCCGGCTTGGTGCCGTTTACCTTTTCCGACAGTTTTAAAGAAGTCACCACCCGCCTCAGTGGTAATGCTGTAGAAGCGACACTTTCCAATGCGCTAAACAGCTTTACCGAAGCCTTGCTGTTTACTCACCGCGGTTTAAGCGGACCAAGTTCGCTGCAGCTGTCCAATTACTGGGATGTCGGCCAAAGTTTTCATATCGACTTCCTGCCGGCCGTGGATTTAGCCGAGTTTTTTAAAGCCAAAAAATCCAGCCAGCCGAAAGTGCTGTTACGTACCTTACTGGCCGAACATTTACCGAAAAGTGTGGTGGCAGAGCTGCAACAGCTGATCTGGCCGGAACAGGCGGAAAGCGCCATCGGACAGCTGAGTGATGAAAAACTGGAGCAGATTGCAGCGCGCCTGCACAGCTTTGAAGTCAAACCGTCAGGGACCGAAGGCTACCGTACCGCAGAGGTGACTTTAGGTGGCGTCGATACCACTGAAGTTTCTTCCAAAACCATGGAAAGTAAAAAGCAGAAAGGCTTGTATTTTGTCGGTGAGGTGCTGGATGTGACGGGCCATTTAGGTGGTTATAACTTCCAGTGGGCCTGGGCGTCAGCGCATGCCGCCGCCCAATATGTCTGATGGTTTATAAAACTGGTGGATGAATTATTCCAGATAATCTGTGCGCAATAAGCACAGATGATTCTGGCGTTGTACACGTAAAATAGTCTGCTGCATTTTCACCACGGCGCACTGAACATGCTTTGGTAGTACTGCCGGCTGTTCTGATTGTTTTAAGCTAATTTTTAACATAAGGTCTTCCCCAAATAGACTTTCGTCGATTTTATTCCCTGAATATTTCATACAGATTAAATATAAGCATCTAAAATATATGAAATATTTATTCCTTTTTTATGAAGCTTTACTATAACAAAAAATTGTTCATTTATACAACATCATCGACTTTGGTCGCAGCTTGCCCGGTATCGCCCGAATCATCAGCGCTCTGGCCGGGTTGGTTTTGATTTTGGTTTTGAGTTTTGGCAAAAATAAATTTATAGGCGCTGGCCAAAAAGCCAAGGGTAATCCCTGCAATCACTACGGGTGCAAAAAGATTGGAAGGCGCTTTCTTTTTCATCATTCTGCTTCTCCAGTTTTCAACAAAAAACGAGGTCGATCAACACTCAGTTTGATCGACCTTGTAGATAGATGACAGGTTATTTCGGGTCATCTTTTTGTGGTTGATGTGTATCGACATCCGGTTCTTTTTCACCAGTTGAACCAAACGGATTATTGCTGGCCGGATGCGCCGGATCCACCTTCAGCGTATCAGGTGTAACCTGATCTGCACCGGATGCTTCATCTTCCTGCGGTGCAGTGGTCAGCGTTGCCGGTGTGGTATTCGACAAATCCGTGGTCATTGGGGCATTTGTCCCTTGTGACGGGTCCTGTTTGTTCATTGGATTTACTCCTGGGGTCGTAAAGCCACTATTGGCCGCACTGTCCTGCTCCTGTTTCAACGGATTCGGCTGCTTGGCTTCGCGTTTGGCTTTATCAATCAGATCGGTTAAAACACGTTCTGCCGGTTGACGGCCACCCAGACCAAAGGCCAGAGCAAAGGCCACCGCAACTGCACCCAAGGTTAAACCGAAGGCCAGGTTCACAATAGAATCGGCAATGCCCATGGCACGTAAGCCCATTGCTACGACCAGACCCATAATCAGTACGCGTACCAGCGTCGCTAACCAGCGTGAACTGTTGTATTCACCACGCTCGACCACTTTGGCCACCACATTCGCCAGCCAGAAACCGACCACCAGAATGACCGCACCCAGCAGGATATTGGCACCGAAGTAAATGAACATGGAAATCAGACCACTCACCTGCTCGAAACCAAGACGGTTAGCCGCTTCAGACACAGCAAACAGCATGGTAAAGAACACGATCAGACAACCAACCATGGTCGATACTTTGGTGGTACCGAGGAAACGTTGTACGCCCAGTTTGGCCGGAATTTCATCGACACCCGTACCTGAAATAATTTCAACCACCAGATTGGCCACGAAACGTGACACCACATAGGCAATGATCAGAATTAAACCGGCGGCAATAATATGCGGAATTGCATACATGATTTCATGCAGCATAGCGGTTGCCGGCTGAGAAATCGCCTCAATACCCAAGGCTTCAAATGCAATGATTAATGCAGTAATGATGATCAGGGCAAAAACAAAAGAACCGACCAGCTTCGGCAAGTTAGAGTTCTTGAACAGGCCAATTTTTTGCGCCTGCTGTTGCAGATTCAGACTGCCAATTAAACCTTCGACAATACCACGGACAATTTTAGCCAGAATATAACCGACAAAAATAATCACGCCGGCAATAAAGATATTCGGCAGATAAGAAATGGCTTCAGTCACCATGTTTTGTACTGGATACAACAGGCCGTTTAAGCCCAGAATCGACAGCACAATTGGCAAGAACAGTAACAGGATTAACCAGTACACAATATCACTGATATTGCGGCTAATCGGGCTAACCCCGACATCGGCACTGAGCTTTTCATCCAGCTGGGTACGATTCAGTACGCGCTGCAGGCCCATTTTGACCAGCGTTGCGACAATCCAGGCAATAAAACCGACCGCAATGGCTGCCAACAACTGGGGAATAAAGACCAGGAAGCTTTGAATCATATTGCTAAACGGCCCACTGACACTGGTCAGATTCAGCACATTCAGCGCCGCGATAATCGCGATAATCATGATGATCCAGAAGGCAACTCTGGACAGAATACTTTCTACATTGGGACGGTGCCCGGTGGCATGCGACAGCTTCTGGTTGGTGCCCAGCTTTTCTAAGCCTTTTTTAATGGCTGCACCGACAATTAATGCAATAATCCAACCAATAATAAGTATGGCAATCGCCGATAAAATGGGATGAAACTGTTCCCAGTAGTACATGGCATCGAAGCCTGCACCTCTCGGGTTTCCATCAAAATAATCATTCATATGTCTTGCCCTCTTGTTATGACTTTCTACATTCGTTGTTCATGGCAAAAGATGCGCATCTTGATCATGGTAAAAATGAAAGGTTTAAGTACTTTGTGTTTTTAAGTACCGTGTTTTTATGAAGTACCAAGCGTGTAAAAATGCACGGCTATCGCAAAAAACCCTGAACTGATGGTCAGGGTTTAGCAATCTTCAGACTTATTGAGCAGTGGCCGTAGCGGTATCGCCATCAGTGGCAGTGGCTGAATCACCATCTACAGCGGTGCCAATATCGCCATCCACACCTGTGGTCGCCACACCTTCTTCAGCCATTGCAGGCGTACTGTTATTGGGTGTAGCCTGTTCTACATTGGCATTCGGATGCCCAGGTGGTGCCTCACTCGGTTTAGGATCACGATCCGCAAACA
The DNA here is from genome assembly GCF_049546925.1 of Acinetobacter sp. AND/436. NCBI lineage: Bacteria > Pseudomonadati > Pseudomonadota > Gammaproteobacteria > Moraxellales > Moraxellaceae > Acinetobacter > Acinetobacter sp. AND/436. The sequence continues at coordinate 147,210 of NZ_JBMXBO010000006.1, read as the reverse complement.
TATACACCACCAGTGCCAGCAGAAAAACACCCACAGCAATCAAGATAAAAACTGGCATACGTTTTTTCTTTTGTACTTCTTCTGCGCTTGTGACATGAGGTGGCTTGTTAAAATCATGGCTCATGTTTCCCTCACTTCTTTTCTATTCGCTTGTCGAATTTTTATACTAACAAGAAGCATTGTTGTGTTGTGTGACAAAGCATTGTGAGATGGTGAAAAATGTAATTACAAAAAATGAAGTTTTTTACTGCTTTCATTTTATTCAAAATTTTGACGTAAACTGGATTTAGCAGCTGACAGGACTTGTATACTTTTTAGTCGCAATAAGCAGATGAATAACTGATGCAAAATTAGAAGAATAAGCACATGAAAAGGAATATAGAATCGCCTAGATGAGAGAAAAAATTCAGCAGCCTGAGCATTCTCCAGTGCTGATCAGCCCCTCCTTGCTTGATACAGCAAAATGCCAGGTAACAATTTGCTTCAGCTCGCCCACCACAAGCGCTGCCTTAACGCATACAAATGCGCTATAATATGTCACTCTTTTTTTCATGCTCCAGAATTTTATGGCGTATCGTCAACAAAGTGTAACGCTTGATCTTGACACTGACGTCACACATCAATGTGCTTTGCACTACACGCGTGATCAGCATTTAATCGGGATTATTGAGTTCAGTAAACCGAGCTTTCTTCTGAAATGGGGTGATCTGGAATATTTCCGCCGTCGTACTGAAGAGTTTTCAGTGATGCCGTTTCCAGACTGCATTAATGCCATGGTGATTGATGTGCGTAATGTCGCGGCCTGGCTCGATAATGAAGTGCCGATTATTCCATGGCGCTTACTGGAAGAAGAATGTCCAGTGCGTCTGGTGGTCCCTGCAGACCGTGTCGAACACTATGCCGGCTTTTTTGAACCGACCTGGCTGACTACTGATACAGAAACAGCGATTCAGGAAATCCGTCATTTTATGGATATGTTTGTGCATTAAGCATATTCAAGTGGTGCTGACACTTCATCAAAAAAACCTCATCTGAATCATACAGATGAGGTTTTTTAATAGAATATACGTTTCATTTAATCCGCTAGCGAATGGTAAAAATACACTGCTGCTTAAAACTGGATTTGGGTAGCCAGATCAGCTGTTTATAGCGCACCTGATCTATTCCAAAACTTTGCATTTTCTGGCGTGTATAGCGCCAGCCAATACAATCTTGATAGCGCGCATATTCAGGCGCTTGCCCTGCTGTAGTCGATGCCTGCTGGACCTGAATTTTCTGGAAAAACGCGGTTTCTCTGGCGCGCATCGGGCCAATATACTGCTGATAGGCCTGCTCCATGTCTGCATCATCAAACTGCATTGGTTACATGGCGCCGCCATGCCAGCCCAGCTGACTGCGCCAGTTCAGATATTTGACCTTTCCGGCCGGAAACACATAATTGGCGCAGGAGGAAAAACAGTATTGCCCGACTTCTACATTCAGTTGATGCGCATAGACCTGATCACCCAAATCCATTCCCAGACCAATTTCACCCCCTTGACTGGTGATTTTCAGGGTCTGTACTTGCGGGAACTGCTTTAACAAGGCAGCTGCACGGGTATTGGCATCTGGGCTGAGCGGGCCAGCATAGATCAGCACATCTTCATGTACCATCACTTCTGTTTCCGTGCCTGTAGTATTCGCCTGTAGCGTAGTTGCCGCCACCAGCGCGACGCTGGCCATAAGCATGGATTGGAACACTTGCATCACATCCTCACAGAACAAGAGAGCAATAAACCGGGCTGAAAATAGCAAATCATCAAAGTAAGCCTGTAGAATTCAAGCTTACCAGTAATTCTCTACTGCAATATTGCCTTCTCCACGGCGATTCATGCTCAGGCCACGCGCTTTTAGGGCTTCTTTGGTATCTTCCACCATTTGCGGGTTACCACATAGCATCACATGACTGCTGTCCGGATTAAAAGACAGGCCCACAGCTTTTTCCAGCTCGCCATTGGCGATTAACACCGGCAGACGGTCATGCAAAGGTGCGTTCGGATCACGGGTAATAATTGGCACAAATTTAAAACCTGTATGTCCTTCGCCAAAAGTCGCTGCAATTTCTTCAATCCGCTCGACATAGGCCAGTTCCGCTGCAGTCCGGACACTATAGACCAGATGGATATGCTGGTATTTATTCCAGGTGTCAAAATCTTGCAGCATCGACAGGAATGGCGCCAGTCCGGTGCCGGTACCCAAAAGCCATAAGTCTTGTGGCAAAGGCAACTGATAGCGCGCCAAGGTTAAAAAGCCATAGGGGACTTTTTCCAGATACAGCTCATCGCCAACCTGTAGATGTTGCAGATTGGAGGTAAAGGCCCCATCGGGTACGACAATTGAAAAGAATTCCAGGTTTTCATCAAAAGGTGAGGACACCACTGAATAGGCCCGCACCACCAGTTCATCGCCGACTTTAAGGCCAATACGCGCAAATTGCCCGGCAGTAAATTTAAAGTGGGCTGGACGCGTCATGGTAAAGCTGAACAAAGTATCGGTCCAGCGATGTACAGATAACACCGTTTCTAGGCTAAATTTTTCAATTGACATAATTTGTACGTGGCATGAAAGACTGCGCTCATGGTAGCATGGCAGCATAATTTATTAATATTTTTTAAATGTTAAGGCTATATTCATGCGCATGACTTTACGCCAATTGGCTGTTTTTGTAGCAGTCGCTCAAGAAGGCACAGTAACCAAGGCCAGTGATGCCGTCAAACTGACGCAAAGTGCGGCGAGTATGGCTTTAGCAGATCTGGAAGATGGTTTAGGCGCACCATTGTTTGACCGTTTAGGTAAACGCCTGCAATTGAATGATCTGGGCCGTTTTTTACTCCCGCAGGCGCTTGAAATTCTAGGCCGCTGTGAAGCCTTTGAACAGGCCGCCAAAGGCGAGCTGCAAAGCATTGATTTGCGCCTGGGCGCGACCCTGACCATTTCCGATTATCTGATGCCGGATTTAATGGCCAACTTCCTGCAAATTCAGCCACAGGCGCATTTACAGCTGCAAGTCGGTAATACCCGTCAAATGATTGAAGCAGTCAACCAGTTCCAGCTCGATTTAGCCCTGATTGAAGGTTCCTGTCATTTACCGCAGCTGCAATGTATCCACTGGCGTGATGATGAACTGGCGGTCTGCTGTTCACCGAATCATCCGCTGGCGCAGCTAGACCGTGCCTTAACCGCAGAAGACTTTAAACAGGTGGAATGGATTTTACGTGAAGAAGGTTCAGGCACGCGTGAAGTATTTGATAACGCCATTTTAAAAGATGTGCCAGATGCCAAAATCCGTTTAACCCTGGGTCATAATGAAGCCATTCTGAAAATTGTGGCCGGCGGCTTAGGCATGTCCTGTATTTCAAAACTGGCGATTGAGCCTTTACGTGAAAAAGGCCAGCTGGTGATTTTAGACACTCCATTCTGGCAACTGGCGCGGCCTTTATTTATGCTGGTGCATCGTCAGAAATACCAGGGTCCAGGTCTGAAAGCCTTTATGAAGTTCTGTGACAGCAAATAAGACTGTATTTAATCCATAAAAAAGCGCCTGCAGGCGCTTTTTTCATACCTTATCGAAATTGGCTTTCACATGGAATCCCGTCGCCATCACCATCCATTTTGGTATTTGGACAATTACGAATAAAGAATAAAGCCTCCTCATAAGACTTCATCTGACTACAATGCTCGCGGCCATCACATTTAAATTGTTCAGATGAGCTGCTACTTACCGGCAGCGCTTGCTCTACATTCTCTTGGACATTTTCTAAATTCTTTTTCCCTTTTTCACTAAGTCCAAGTTCCGGTAATTCGCCATGTACCGCTCTTTGCTTAGCTACGATCTGTTGCTGAGCAATCATCAGTTCTTCAAGTTTTTGCTGTTTCTGAGCTTGATATTCTTGATATTTCTTATATACAAAAATACTTAATCCTAAAATAATGATTAAGCCTAATACAGTAATGATCTTTGAGTTAAGCCATGAAGACTTCTTTTTATCTCTTGACGAAACTTTACCCTCGATATTTCTGTATCGTAGATTGTTCTGTTCAGCAGGCTCTGATACTTTTAGGTCTAAGCGCACAATATTCGCGGCTTTAAATTTTCCTGCACCTTCAACAATTATAAATTTTAGATTTTCACCGATTTTAGGTGGAACATTCTTATTGGGAAAATCTTTGATGTGGAAAAATAAATCTTTTGACTCTTTCTCTATCTGAATAAAACCAAAACCACGATCTTCATGATAGCTTTTGATTTTCCCCTCTTGAAACATAATGCGCTCTTATCTTTGATATTTTTAATAATTGTAATAAAAAAGAAGCTAAAAAGCCTCTTTTCTATTCTTATACTCGACTTAAGCAGAATATATAAATTCTACCTCACTACCTCAGTACTAACGTCGGAAATTGGACAGCAGGGAAGAAGTAATCGACTGGTTATGGGCGGCCACTTTGGATTTTTTGGCTTTGGCCGACTGGTCTTCAACCCTCTCAATTTTCACTGCTTTAAACTTGTTGCCGTTTTTGACCACATTAAATTTCACCCGGTCATTTCGCTTCGGTTCTATCCCATCGGCCGGGAAATCGGAAATATGAAAAAACACTTCGCCTTCCGGACAGGCAATAAAGCCGTAACCCTTGTCTGCGTTGTATTGCTTAACTTTACCCTGATATTGTTCGTTGCTCATCGACCTGTCCCCCTTTTGCGCTTCAAGCTTAGTATATAAAAAAGAGGCTATAAAAGCCCCTTCTCTGTTCACTAGCAAAATCAGTCTTTTTGCACGGAACCGAAAATTTTGTCACCGGCATCACCCAGGCCCGGTACGATATAGCCATTTTCATTCAGGCCCTGATCCACAGAGGCAGTGAAAATTACCACATCCGGATGCGCTGCTTCTACACGCTGAATGCCTTCTGGCGCAGCCACCAGCACCATCACGCGAATATCTTTACAGCCGCTGGCTTTTAACACATCAATCGCCGCCACTAAAGATGAACCGGTGGCCAACATTGGGTCAATGATCATGGCAATACGGTTTTGTACATCCGGTACCAGTTTTTTGTAGTAGGTACGTGCTTCCAGCGTTTCTTCATCACGCTCTAAGCCCAGTACAGACACTTTGGCGCTTGGAATCAGGTTCAGGAAACCATCCAGCATGCCAATACCGGCACGTAAAATTGGTACCACCGTAATTTTTTTACCGGCAATACGGTCTACCGTGACCGCACCATTCCAGCCGTCAATTTCATGCTCGACCATTGGCAAATCTTTGGTCGCCTCATAGGTCAACAGCATGGTCACTTCTTGCGCCAGCTCGCGGAAGTTTTTAGTGCTGATATCTGCACGACGCAGTAAACCGAGTTTATGACGAATGAGCGGATGACGAATTTCATGGATAGCCACGGGAGAACACCTAAAAGGTTAAGATAAAATTCCGTCTATTATAATCATTTTTTGACCCTGATAAAAACAAAAAAGCCCTCAAATATTGAGGGCTTTTTGCTAGACAATTCTCTTTTTCAAGATTATTGCTGAGACAGCATGAAGTGAATTGGAGATAAAATCTCGGCTTCAAGCGCCATCTGGATAATTGGATCCGGATAAACACCAATCACCAATACCGCCAGTGCAGCCAGCAGAACCATGATCCCGCCAACACGTTGACCCCAGTGATCGACTGCATCCATTTTTGGTGTTTCTGGCGGAGTCATATACATCACCACCATCACACGTAAATAGTAATACAGACCAATACCCGAACCGACAATAATCATCGCTGCCAGGAACCAGTGCTGGGTTGTTACCGCAGCCATGACAATCAGGAACTTACCAATAAAGCCTGCAGTCAGTGGAATACCGGCCAGAGACAGCATCATCACGGTTAATACAGCAGTCAGCACTGGACGACGCCAGAACAGACCACGGTATTCAGCCAGACTTTCTGCTTCTGAAGTATTGTTATATGGACTCGACATTAACGCTACGGCACCGAAAGCACCAATCGTGGTTAATACATAGGTAATCACATAAACAGTCACATTACCCAAGCTGGCATAAGTCAGACTGATCAGACCAATCAGCAGATAACCGAAGTGTGCGATTGAAGAGTATGCCAGGACACGCTTCAAGTTCACTTGGCGTACCGCCAGGAAGTTACCGACCACAATCGACAGTACGGCAATAATGGTCAGCAGTGTAATAACTGATTCTTGCAGGATGGCACCTGAAGTCAGCAAGTAACGTACGAACAGACCAATGGTCGCCACTTTGGCAGCCGTTGCCAGGAAGGTCGCGATTGGTGCTGGTGCACCCGCATACACGTCTGGTGTCCATTTGTGGAATGGTGCCAAAGACAGTTTGAATGCAACCGCAAAGATAATTAAGGCAATACCTAAAATGACCAGTGGCTGGTGCAGGTTCTGCATAAGCGCCTGTACAGAGTCATAGAATGACAGTGAACCAGTGTAGGCATAAATATACGCCATACCCATCAGCAACATCGCAGATGCGGTTGCTGAAAGTACCAGGTATTTCACCCCTGCTTCTAAAGACTTCGAACGCTGATGTGTATAGGCCAACAAGCCATATACCGGAATCGACATCAATTCCAGGCTGATGAAGAATGAAGCATAGTGCGAGCTTGCCACCATGAGCATTGCGCCTGCAACTGAGGACAACATCAGGATGTACAGCTCTTCACGATTGTCTTTATAGCTTTCAATATAAGCATGTGACAAGGTACAGCAAGCCAGTGCAGCAACCAGGATCAGTAACTGATAAACCAGTGTGAACTGATCAATCATAAACATGCCCATGACATTCGCTGGTGCAAAAGCACCACCGAATAATGAGAGCAGAATATACGCTGCAGCAAGGTTTAAGCCCACTACAGATGCTGTCGCAATCAGGTTATGGTTACGCTTGATTGCGGTGAGAATCATCACGACGATCGCAGTTAAAGCCACGATCATCACAGGAGCTAATGGCATAAGCTCGGAAAATGACATTGTGAAGTTCATGACTTATTGGATCTCCACATTTTCGAGTTGAGTGCTTACCTGTTCGGTCACTTCAACTAGCTCTTGAACTGGAATGTAGCTGTTTGCTAACCACGCCATGCTTGAATTGGAAATATCAAGGAAGCTTTGTGGATACAGACCAAGCCATAACAGACCAACGGCACAAATTAACAGAATCACAATTTCACGCGCATCCAGATCTTTTAACGGATTGCTGTAATGCTGTTTTTGCTCTTCGTTTGGTGTACCAAATAATGCTTTGTGAATCAGGATCAGACCATAAAGACCTGCAAACACCAGACTCACTGCAGCAATGATTGTAAATACAGGGAACTGGTTGAATGAACCCATCAGAATCAGGAATTCACCAATAAAGTTACCCAGACCCGGGATACCGACCAATGCTGCCACGAAGAACATCAGGAAGAAGGCCAGATACGGGAATTGACCACGAATACCACCCATCAGACGCATGTCACGGGTATGCACACGTTCATAGACCTGACCACACATAATGAACAATGCAGCAGATGACAAGCCATGTGCCAGCATCATGATCATTAAGCCTTGGTAAGTCAGGATATTACCTGCGTAAATCGCCAGTAACACAAAGCCCATGTGCGAAATAGAGGTATAAGCCAACAGGCGTTTCATATCGGTTTGCTGGAAAGCACACCAAGCGCCGTAGAAAATACCAATTAAACCGAAAATAATCGCGATGTCTGCAAACTGTGCAGAAGCCGCCGGGAAGAATGGAATCACAAAACGGAGTAAACCGTACGCTGCAGTCTTAATCAAGATACCTGCAAGGTCAACAGAACCTGCTGTTGGTGCCTGTGCGTGGGCATCTGGTAACCAGCCGTGTAACGGGAAAACTGGAAGTTTTACCGCAAAGCCGATGAACATACAGATCATGAAGGCATAAGCCACTGCCGGTAACTGTGCATCAAGCGTATTCGCCACCGCTAACAGATAGTGGTAGTTGAACGAGATGGTACCTGACAGCATGTAACCGTAAATCACCAGCCCCAGGATACCGATCAGCATGATCAGACCTGCAACCTGTGTATAGATGAAGAACTTGGTTGCTGCGTAAACACGCGATTTACCATCTGCCCCTTTATGTCCCCAAAGCGCAATCAGGAAGTAGATTGGAACCAGCATCATCTCCCAGAAGAAGAAGAACAGGAACAGGTCAATCGCCAGGAATACACCAATTACGCCACCTAAAGACCATAACAGATTCAGGTGGAAGAAGCCCACGTTCTTCTGGATTTCACCCCAAGAACAGCCGACGGCCAAAATACCCAGCAGCGCTGTCAGGCCAACCATGAGTAATGATAAGCCATCTACCGCCAGGTGAATGTTAATGCCCAGGGTTTGAATCCAAGGCAACTGGAATTGGGCAGCCCAGCTTGGAACCTGTGCACCCAATTCATATTGATACGTACCTGATTGCCATAACGCCAGGGTCAGACCCAGCGTTACCAGCATACCCACCAGCGCAATATAGCGCGGCAGTTTGTCGTCGAGCTTGTCGACGATCCAACAAATAAAACCTGCAATGAACGGAACGAGGATCAGTGCGGGTAAAATGATATTGTTTGGAGCTTCCATCTTATTTCCCCACGACCTGAGTCACGACCACGACCAGCAGTAAAACAACAACACCGAGGGCCATACTAGAGGCGTATTCGCGCAATGAACCGGTTTGACGTGAACTGGTAAAGCTGTTGCCTGCTTTAACAATTGCAGGAAGCACCAGCCACAAGCCATCAATCGGATCGCGACCTAAAATTTTAGCGATAAGCAGGTAAGGCTTCACGAATACGATGTCATACAACGCATCGAAACCAAGTGCATTACGGCAGATATTGGCCAGACCTGAACCCAGAGAAGTCTGAGCAAAGCCTTTTACGGCATTGTAAGCAAACGCAAACAGCACCACGCCAACAGCAAGACCTGCCAAAGCAACCCCAATCGCGATGTATTCAGCACCATGTGCACCGGCTTCAAGCGCTTCAGGAATAATGAAGGCTGGAATTTGTGCAGCATCCAGAATGCTCATCACTGGTGCTTTCAGCACAATCGCCAGACCCGTTGAAAGCACTGCCAGAATTGCCAGTGGAGCCCAGTAAGTAATGCCTTTGATTTCATGATAAGGCGTGTTTTCTTTGCCGAAGAATACTACCCAGATTAAACGGAAAGTATAAATAGACGTTAAGAACGCACCTGCAACACCCACCCAATACAGTGTATTGAAGACTGGTACGCCAGCTAAGTGACTTTGTGTCCACACCGCGGCCAGAATCGCATCTTTAGAGAAGAAGCCGATGGTCAGGAATGGAATGGCTGCCAAGGCACCGCCACCAATCGCGAAACATGCAAACAGGAATTTGTTCTTGTAGAACAGACCGCCCATCTTGAAGATGTTTTGTTCGTGATGGTAAGCCAGAATCACTGCACCTGAAGACAAGAATAATAATGCCTTGAAGAATGCGTGAGTCAGCATGTGGAACAGACCTGCCTGGTACGCTTCAGCACCCACGGCCATAAACATATAACCGAGCTGACTCATGGTTGAGTAAGCCAGAATACGTTTGATGTCGGTTTGAACCAGCGCTGCAAAACCAGCCACCAGCAAGGTTACTGCACCGGTAATAGAAATGAAGATCATCACTTCTGGTGCAAGTTCAAATACGCTGAACATACGGCAGCATAGATAAACACCCGCAGTCACCATGGTTGCCGCGTGGATTAACGCAGATACTGGCGTCGGACCTGCCATCGCATCTGCCAACCAGGTTTGTAACGGGATTTGCGCAGATTTACCGGCAGCACCCAGGAACAACATTAAGGCTGTCCAGATGGTAATTGATGAGCTTTGGGTCATAACCGCAGCAGCATTCTCAACGATGTACTGTGTATTCAGGGTACCGAACTGTTGGTACAGTAAGAACAGTGCAATCAGCAGGAATACATCACCAACACGCGTTACGGTAAATGCTTTAATGGCAGCAAAACCGTTGGCCGGGTTCTGGTAGTAATAACCGATTAACAGGTAAGAACACAGACCTACACCTTCCCAACCCAAGAACAATAACGCCAGGTTATCGCCCAGTACCAGCAGTAACATGCTGGCTACGAACAGGTTGAAGTAAGAGAAGAAACGTGCAAAGTCTTCCTCACCACGCATATACCAAGATGCGAAGATGTGAATCAGGAAACCAACACCGGTAATCATGCCCATCATCAGCAACGATAAGCCGTCAAGCTGCAAGCTGATGCCTGGGGCAAAATCACCCACGCTAAACCACGTCCACAAATGCTGAACGTAAAGTTCTTTACCGTTATTGACAAAGTCAAGGCCAGCAATCAGGGCAAATAATGCCGATAGACCAACTGCCCCTACCCCGATAATCGCCGCAACTTTCTCAGGAAGATTGTGACGCCCTGCCGCTAATAAAATAAAACCGATTAGCGGGAACAAAATTGTTAAATATAAATAACTCATCCGCGCATCTCACTAGCAGCATCCACATCCAGGTGATGGAAGCGATGATAGAACTGAAGGACGATCGCAAGACCGATACACGCCTCTGCCGCAGCCAGCGTCAGAATCAAGATGAACATGATCTGGCCATCTGGTTGTACCCAGGCACTACCCGCCAGAACGAACGCAAGTGCTGCTGCGTTCATCATGATTTCAAGGCTCATTAAAATGAATAACAGGTTGCGTCGCACCATTACACCGTAAAAACCCAGTGCAAAAAGAATGGTTGCAACGATCAAACCATGTTCTAAAGGGATGTTGCCCATTATTGTTTTTCCTCTTCTGCACCTGGTTCACGTTTACCTAAGTGGAATGCTGCAACCAGGGCTGCTAGCAATAACATCGCGGCAACTTCAACCAATAATAAATAGTGAGTAAAGAGTGCTTGACCGACTTCTTTAGGACCAACAATTTCGGTTCCCATGACAGCTGGCGTGCTGGAGTAATCAGATGCAAGCATCCATACCAGAACCAGACCCATCAAGAAGCTCATTAATGCTGGATATGCCCATGCAGATGAGTTGAGCCATTTGCTCTCTTGTTCAACAGTTTGCTGACCCAAGTTCAACATCATCACCACGAACACGAATAACACCATGATCGCGCCGGCATACACAATAATTTCCAGGGCACCGGCAAACGGTGCACCCACAATCATGAACATCCCTGCAACAGCAAGTAATGACACGATCAAGCTCAGTAACGCATGTACTGGGTTCGTGTTGGTGACAACACGAACAGTAGAGATAATGGCCACGAGTGCCATCAAATAAAACGGCCACATCATGGTAATAGACTCCGTACATCAACAGGTGCACTTTCTTTTTGTGCTTGACCTTTGTCTTTACCTGTAACTGCCATACCGGTTACACGGTAGAAGTTATAGTCAGGATATTTACCCGGACCTGAAATCAGCAAGTGTTCTTTTTCATAGACCAGGTCCTGACGAACATATTCACCCAATTCAAAGTCTGGTGTCAGCTGAATTGCAGTTGTCGGGCAGGCTTCTTCACACATACCGCAGAAGATACAGCGAGAGAAGTTGATACGGAAAAATTCCGGATACCAACGACCATCTTCCTGCTCTGCTTTTTGCAGTGAAATACAACCCACTGGACATGCAACGGCACACAGGTTACAGGCAACGCAGCGCTCTTCGCCATCTGGGTCACGTGTAAGCACGATACGACCACGGAAACGCGGTGGTACGATTTCTTCGGCTGGCACTTCCGGATATAAAATGGTGTCACGTTTGCGGGTTGCGTGGCTGAACACCATCCACAACGAGCGCACGATTGACCCAAATCCAGCTAGAAACTTATACATTTTGTTCTCCCTGCCCTTACCACAAGATAACCGCGCCAGTAACCAGCAGGTTCACCAACGCTAATGGCAAGCAAATTTTCCAGCCAAAGTTCATTACCTGGTCATAACGTGGACGCATTAAAGAACCACGTGCCAGAACGAACATCATTACAAAGAATGCTGTTTTGATAATGAACCAGAATGCTGGAGGTAAGAAATCAAGACCGAATGGCGCTAACCAGCCACCGAAGAATAACGTCACGATCAGCGCAGAGATCAGCACCACGTTGACGTATTCCGCAACGAAGAACATCCCCCATTTCATACCGCCGTATTCGACGTGATAACCTTCTGCCAATTCCTGTTCTGCTTCTGGTTGGTCAAACGGGTGACGGTGCGTTACCGCAACACCTGCAACCACGAAAATCAGGAAGCCCAAGAACTGCGGAATTACAAACCAGACGTCTTGCTGTGCTTCTACAATTTCACGCATGTTGAATGAGCCGGCAATTGCCACCACACCCATCAGGGAAATACCCAGGAACACTTCATAAGAAATGGTTTGCGCTGCAGAACGTAGACCACCCAGCAATGCATATTTGTTATTTGATGACCAGCCACCAAACAGAACCGCATAGACTGCAATACCCGCCATTGCCATAAAGAACAGCAGGCCGATGCTCATGTCCGCCACACCTAAATACGGTGATACAGGAATAACCATGAACGACAGTACCGCAGTTGCCATTGCAACTGCAGGTGCCATACGGAAAGTCAGCTTGTCAGCGAATTTTGGTGTCCAGTCTTCTTTGAACATGATTTTCAGCATGTCGGCGACAATCTGGAACATACCGCCCGGACCTACACGGTTCGGACCATAACGGTCTTGCCATAAACCGAGCAGACGACGCTCGATAAATGACATTAATGCTGCAACCAGTACCACAACCAGCAAGATCACAATCGCTTGAATGACTGAATAGGCAATTGGCCAGTTCTCAGCCCAAAGCGGTGTTTGACGCATTAATTCTTGTTCCATGAATTATACTCCTACCGCGACTGACACAGGCTCAGCAAGAGATACCGTCGGTGCTAGACCAATTGGGTAACCAATATAACCTGTAGGTAAATATTCAATCACTTGAACTGGAAGAACAATTGAAGTCTCGCCTGCTTTCACAGTGATCTTCTGACCATCTTTCAGGTTCAAACGGCTTGCATCCTGTTCACCCACGGCAAACATGGCTTCAGGAATACGTGATTCCATCGCTGGTGTTTTAATGGTGAATTCACCTGACGCAAAAATATGATGCATTGGCACCAAACGGAAGCTGTCCGGATTGGCCAATACAGGGCTTGGTGCTACGAAGCTACGTGCTGGACGTTTTGGTAAACGGTCGAATAAACGTACGCCTGAATCACCACCTTTTAAGTGACCGCCCACGTTGTCCTGGAATTTGTTCCAGGCCTGTGGCGAGTTCCAGCCTGCAGACCACGCAAATGGCACCAGTGCAGATGGCGTCTGATTACCGACATAACCTTCCATCGAGAAAGTTAATGCAGAATCGACATCGGTCGGCTGTTTTGGTTCGTGAATCGAAAGCGGTGCACGAATGGCAGTACGGCCTGAGTAACGACGTGGTTCACGTGCCACTTTCAGACCATGGACACGGAAGCCCGCATCTGGTGCAACGTCTAAAATACCTTCTAATGCCGGTACGTTTTTCGCTACAGACTCGATCACATCATCCAGCAAGGTCCATGAAATCGCTTTACCTTTCATGCCAGTTTCAAGGGCATGTAACCAGCGCCAAGATTCTTTAATCGCCAGTTCCGGCTTGTAGTAGCTTGGGTCATACACTTGATAGAAACGCTGTGCACGGCCTTCTTGCGATACCACAGTACCATCACCTTCAGCGAAGCTTGCTGCTGAAAGTACGATGTCTGCTTTCGCCACAGTCGCAGTTTCAGAGTGGTCCAGCACAATAATGTCTTTACCTGCAAGTGCAGCATCGACCTGAGCCGCTGGTAAACGACGGTAAAGGTCATTTTCCACCACAATCACAGTGTCATAGTCTTGTGCAAAGGCTTGCTCCAAGCTTTGACCACCAAAGATCGCCAAGCCCATTGAGTTCACTTCAGGAACAGTCAATGTTAAGCCTGCATTACCCAGATTCTGCGCCACTTGTGCAGCAGCTTCCATGATGGCAGCGTCTTGTAAGCTTGTACCAGAGATGATTAAAGGCTTCTTCGCCGCTTTTAAGGTATCTGCGATGGTTTGCGCAAATGCTTTGGCATCGTCATCTAAACCGGTAATCACTTCGCCTTTTACGCCAGCGGCAATGGCAAAGCCTAAACGCGCGATGTCATTTGGAGATGCAACCACTTCACCAGTTGCCACGTCAGCAAGACGGGTTTGAGTTGCAGCCAGAATGTAAATCGGAGATTTTGCATCTTGCGCAATACGTTGTACCGGTTCAGCCAGCCATTCTTGAGTACGACGCTCTGCCGCCATTTCTTTGGCTTTGTTTTTCGCTGCTTGACGAACAGATAAAGCCATACGTGGTGCAGTTTGTGTCAGATCTTCACCCAGAATTAACACGGCGTCATAGCTTTCAATTTCACGCATGCCCGGGTTGTAAACACCTTCGGTTTGCATGATTGATGCCGCCAGTTCTACTAGGCTTTGCTCTTTTTGCGACATACCGGTTGAGTAGTTGTCCTGACCAACCAGTTCGCGCAGTGCAAAGTTCGATTCAAGCGAGGCACGTGGTGAGCCAATACCCAGCACTTTTTTGCCTTGAAGATTCTCGATCACGGTGTCTAATGCCTGATCGACAGACACAGTCGTGACATTTTGACCATCACGGAATTGTGGCTGACGCGGACGATCTTCACGGTTCACATAACCGGTACCGAAACGGCCTTTGTCACACAGGAAGTACTGGTTCACTTCACCGTTGAAACGGTTTTCTACACGACGCAGTTCACCATAACGCTCACCTGGAGAAATGTTACAGCCTGAAGAACAGCCTTGGCATACGCTAGGCGCATACTGCATGTCCCACTTACGGTTGTAGCGCGCAGAGTGAGTTTTGTCGGTGAATACACCTGTTGGGCAGACTTCAGTCAGGTTACCCGAGAATTCAGATTCTAAAGTCCCTGATTCTGGACGACCGAAGTACACACGTGATGCGTTGGCATACACGCCAAAGTCGGTACCGCCAGCATAGTCTTTGTAGTAACGCACACAACGGTAACAGGCGATACAGCGGTTCATCTCGTGCGCAATAAACGAACCCAGTTCCTGGTTGTAATGCGTACGCTTGGTGAAACGGTAACGACGACGGTCGTGTTGCGTCATTACAGTCATATCCTGTAAATGACAATGACCACCTTCTTCACAGACCGGACAGTCGTGCGGGTGGTTGGTCATCAAGAATTCAACAACAGAAGCTCGGAAATCTTTTGCTTCTTTGTCTTCAATCGAGATGTAGGTATTGTCAGCAGCAGGCGTCATACATGACATGACCAGACGACCACGCGTATCTTCAGGATTCGCGTATTGCGTCACAGCACATTGACGGCAAGAACCGACAGAACCTAAGGATGGATGCCAACAAAAATATGGGATGTCGATGCCAAGACTTAAACAAGCTTGCAGCAAGTTTTCTGAGCCGTTGACTTCATACGATTTTCCATCGACATGAATTGTAGCCATAGTCGAATTCCTTAAGCTTGTTCTACGTTGCTGGTCTGAGCTGCGGCATTCACCACTTTCGCTTCAAACTCGCCACGGAAATATTTGAGTGCGCCCATTAACGGTTCCATCGCACCTGGTGCGTGTGCACAGAAAGTTTTACCAATCCAAAGCTTACGGGTCAGTTCCTGTAAGTGATCGATGTCTTCTTTCGTACCCGTACCATCTTCGAGTGCTTTCAGTGCCTTCACCGCCCACGGTAAACCATCACGGCAAGGTGTACACCAGCCACATGATTCACGCGCAAAGAATTCTTCTAAGTTACGGGTTGCTGAAACCATACATTGGGTTTCATCGACCACCATCAGCAGACAGGTACCTAAACGTGAACCCGCTTTCATGATGCTTTCTGCATCCATCGGCAGGTCAATGTGCTCAGCAGCCAGGAAGTCTGTTGATGCACCACCTGGTAACCATGCTTTCAGCTTCAGGCCGTCACGCATACCACCGGCATGTTCTTCAATCACTTCACGTGCAGTGGTACCAAAAGGCAGTTCCCAAAGACCCGGGAATTTCACCTTACCTGATGCACCGTAAATTTTCGTACCTGGATCTTTCGATTTACCCGCAGACAGGTTGATGTACCACTCAGGACCACGTAACAAAATAGCTGGCAAGTTGTTGTAGGTTTCTACGTTGTTGACAATCGTAGGACGACCCCACGCCCCTGCAACTTGCGGAAATGGCGGTTTGGTACGCGGATTGGCACGGCGACCTTCCAGCGAGTTAATCAGTGCGGTTTCTTCACCACAGATATAACGACCCGCGCCGGTGTGCACATACAGCTCGAAGTTCCAACCAGAACCCAGGATGTTATCACCCAAGTAACCTTTGGCACGAATCTGCTCAATTGCTTCATTTAAGTATTGTGCAGCTTCGATGTACTCGCCACGGATAAAGATATAGCCGTGAGTCGCTTCCAGTGTATAAGCTGCAATCAGCATGCCTTCAATCAATTGATGTGGAAGTTTTTCCATCAACAAACGGTCTTTGAAGGTACCCGGTTCCATTTCGTCGGCATTACAGATCAGGTAACGTGGACCTGAATTGTCATTTGGCGCCATCAGCGACCATTTGATGCCTGCCGGGAAGCCTGCACCACCACGACCTTTAACGGTTGCAGCTTTCACCACATCCAGCACTTCAGCCGGTGTCATGCTAATGGCTTTTTTGAAGCCGGCATAACCATCAAGCGCTTCGTAATCATCTGCATTACGAACATGCTCTTGTTTACTCAAACGCCAAGTTAATGGATGAGTTTCTGGGTTACCGTCGCCATAAATTGGTTTTGGTTCGGTATTCATACATACTTCTCCAATAACTGTTTAATTGATGTCACTTCAACCAGACCGTGAGTATCTTCATCAATCATTAACGTTGGACCTTTGTCACAGTTGCCCAGACAGCAGATTGGCAGCAAAGTGAAACGACCATCTGCAGTCGTTTGACCAAACTGAATGCCAAGCTCGCGCTGGAACGCTTCTGCCAAAGTTTCCGCCCCCATCAAGAAGCACGCGATAGAGTCACACAGAAGAATAACGTGACGACCTACCGGTTGACGGTAAATACGGTTATAGAACGTTGCTACCCCTTCTAAATCAGCAACACTGATTGAAAGCAGTTGAGCAATCGCATTGAGCTGTGCGTCATCAATCCAGCCATTACGGCGTTGTACACACTTCAGCGCATCTAGAGATGCCGCACGTGGGTACGGATAGTGACCAATGTGATGTTCGATTTCGTGGATTTCATCTGCAGTTAAAATCCCTTCAACATTCACACGTGGCTTTTTATCAGTCAAAATCATCATAATGCGTTTACCCCTTAGCGATCCACGTCAGCCATTACGACATCAATTGTCGCTAAATAAATGATCAAGTCAGAGACCAGACTGCCGTTAATCACCGAAGGAATTTGCTGTAAGTGCGTGAAGGTTGGTGTACGGATACGGGTACGATAACTCATGGTTGACTTGTCTGAAGTCAAGTAGTAGTTCGACGCCCCTTTCACCACTTCTGCCATTACAGATGCTTCACCTGCCGGCATGACAGGACCCCAAGACACGCTCAAGAAGTGCGTAATCAGGGTTTCAATATCTTGTAATGTCTTGTCTTTTGGTGGTGGAACAGCCAGAGGATGATCCGCTTTATATGGACCAGATGGCATGTTATCCAAGCACTGCTTGATGATTTTTAAAGACTGTTCGATTTCGCGGTAGTGAACGATGACACGCGCATAGGCATCACCTTCGTACTCCACCGGCACTTCGAAGTCATAGTTTTCATAGCCGCTGTATGGACGGTATTTACGTACGTCAAAGTCGATACCTGTTGCACGTAAACCGGTACCTGTCACACCCCAGGCCAATGCAGATTTTGCATCGTACTGCGCTACATTGCGGGTACGGCCTTCAAACACCGAGTTTTTCAGCGCTGCAGTGTGGTATTCCTTCAGACGTTTTGGCATCCACTCCAGAATCTCGCGGATCAGGTGCTGCCAGTTGTTTGGAAGGTCATGCGCGGTACCACCAATACGGAACCAGGCTGGGTGCATACGGTAACCGGTGATCGCTTCAATCGCATCATAAATCTTCTGACGGTCGGCGAACATATAGAATACTGGAGTCATACCGCCGGCATCCTGAATTGCTGTACCGATATAAAGCAAGTGGTTATTGATACGGAACAGTTCCGACATCATCACACGGATACATTGTGCACGCTCTGGCACCTGAATACCGGCCAGCTGCTCCACACCCATCACATACGGCATGTTTTGCGCACAACCACCGAGGTAGTCGACACGGTCGGTATACGGAATGAATGAATGCCAGGTTTGACGCTCAGCCATTTTCTCTACACCACGGTGGTGATAGCCGATGTCGGGTACACAGTCTTTTACTTCTTCACCATCCAGCTGCAAGATGACACGGAACGCACCGTGCGCAGATGGGTGGTTAGGACCCAAGTTCAGGAACATGAAGTCTTCGTCTTCGTTACCGCGGGTCAGACCCCAGTCTTCCGGTACAAAACGCAAGTGTTCCTGTTCAAAATCCTGCTTGGCCTGGTTCTGCATATACGGGGTATATTCAGTGGCACGTGCAGAATATTCCTTGCGCAGCGGGTGACCTTCCCAATAGGTTGGCAGCAAGATACGACGGAGCATTGGATGCCCTTCGAAGTTAATGCCGAACATATCGTAAGCTTCACGCTCGTACCAGTTGGCATTTGGCCAGATATTGGTCGCAGTCGGAATATTCAGATCGTTCTCATTTAGCGCAACTTTGACACGGATATCGCTGTTACGTTCTAACGACAACAGGTGATAGAACACGGTAAAGTCAGATGCAGGCAATCCGTCGCGGTGCGTACGTAAACGCTCATCTACCGCAGACAGGTCAAACAGCATCACGTATGGACGTGACACTGTACGCAAGAACATCAAGACTTCTTGTACGCGTGCGCGCTCAACCCAGACCGTTGGAAAATCTTCAAAAGTCGTTTGCACATAGAAGTTCTCACCAAATTTGGTTTTGAGCTCTTCTACAATTGCAAATGCTGGGCGGGAATCAACTGCTGTTGATTCTGGCATAGCAATGTCAGTTTCAGCCATTGGCTTGGCTTCCTATTTAATACAAATTCAGTCAACCTAAACGACAACTACACCCATAACGGGTGCACCACGATTTTGTCGCTTAAATTATTTAATTTCATCCATAGAGCGCAGGTTTTTCACCGCAATACGCTGTGCTTGCTTACGGTCACGTTCTGGCATCATCTTTGGCTTATACACTGGCTTAAGATCATCACCAATCACCGCAGACAGCGGACGGCGCTCTAATTGAATTTGGTCTTGCAACAACATTAATGCCTGAATTAAGGCTTCAGGACGTGGTGGGCAACCTGGGATATACACATCGACAGGAATGATTTTATCCACACCTTGTACAACCGAATAAATATCGTACATACCGCCTGAGTTTGCACATGCACCCATTGAGATGACCCATTTTGGCTCAAGCATTTGCTCGTACAAACGCTGGATTACTGGGGCCATTTTCACGAAACAGGTACCGGCGACAATCATGAGGTCGGCCTGACGAGGTGAAGCACGAATAACCTCGGCACCAAAACGTGACAAGTCATGCACGCCGGTTAAAGTCGTTGCATACTCTACGTAGCAGCAAGATGTACCAAAGTTAAACGGCCAAACTGAGTTCTTACGCCCCCAGTTTACTGCTGTATGTGCCAAGTCTTCTAAACGAGTCATGAACACATTTTTATTCACTTCTTCTTCAAGCGGATCTGTAACGATCTGGCGCTCCTGAAGTGGATATTGATCAGCATCCGGATTCGCACGGGTTAAGGTATATTTCATCCCGAGTTACTCCTTATCAGATGATATAGCCTGTGATTTTTTCACATGACCAGCAGATTGAGCAGGAATTTGACCAGTAGGGTCGATTACCAGCTCTTCAATTGAGTTAAAGCGGGTAATTTCTGCAAGATCCATATTTGGTGAACCGATTTTAGGTTTAATCCCTGCAGCTTTACGTTTGTCAGATGGAGCCCAGTTCAGTGCACCGGTTGACAGTTCGTAAATCAAACCAACGAGTAAAACTAAAATAAATACAGCAGCAGTTGCAAAACCAACCCAGCCTACTTCACGAACAGAAGCTGCCCATGCGTAGAGATAGAGGGCTTCTAAGTCGAACACAACGAAGAAAATCGCAACTAAATAGAACTTGGCAGACAAGCGAATGCGTGCACCACCTGCACTCACAACACCTGACTCAAACTGCTCCTGCTTGGCACGGCCCCATGATTTACCCCCTAGGAGTAACGGGACAGTGAGCATAAAGACGCATAAAAATGTAACGCCGATCACGAAGGCAATAATTGCCCATTCGTATGGAGTAATGGCACTCATGCGGGGATAACTCCTGGCAGGCCTATTTATTAACAAAGAATGTATGTATTGGCCTTCAAATACACCAAACACAAAATTAATCCCGCCAATTGTACCTGATTTATGATTTCACTTGCTAGCTTATAAGCCTTAGTCTTTCGGATGATTTTTCCGCGAAACAAATGCCAGAGCACCATTCTGTTGGCCCCTACAGGCCATAATCGCTTTACTAAATCAAGATATGTTTATTTATTAATTTTTCCAAAATTTTGCGTGAGTCGCTGCTATTGATCACTAAATTTGCAATGGCCAATCCTGCCAGCCGTATTCGGCTTCATTTACACCGAATTAAAATGATGATCTTATTCTGCGCCTGAATGCCGGCGTGATTTGTATATTTTTGCAATTTAAAGCGCTTAAGGCTTCATCAATCTGAAGGCTTATGGTATTCCTAAGAAGAACTATAAATTTCAATAATAAGGAGTACATACATGAGCTTAAAATTTACCCATCATCCTGAGTACTTTCTCTTTGCCCAGCTAATTATGCGTCATATTGAAAATTATATTGAGAAACATCCAGACGCGAACAATGCCATTTTCGATTTACGTGATATTTACGAGCTGTTCCGTCAGGACAAAGCCTCAGCCAGTATTAACCTCGATGGTATTTTAAATATTGCTGATGAGTACACGGTGGATACCCTGGACGGTGACCAGAAACTGATTAGCCGCTACAGTATTGATGCCAAAGACAATAAGCTGCTGTTTGACTTTAATCAGGCTGCACTGGAAGGCCTTAAGAAAGGCAAAGCCCTGATTGCTCCGGATGCCAAAATCCAGGAATAAAACAAAAAAGCGTGTTTTGACAACACGCTTTTTTAATTAACTTTTACGTTGCCATAAAAATTGTGAAATGGCTCTTAATGCGGCGGCATCTTCAGCAAAATAGTCTAGCGCCTGCAAAGCCTGATCATGCAAATCTGTGGCATAAGCCTGTGCCTGCTCCAGCCCCATCAATGCCGGATAGGTCGATTTCTCCACCTGCTCATCCTTACCGGCAGTTTTTCCTAACACCTCAGTATCAGAAATAATATCCAGAATATCGTCCTGGACCTGGAAGGCCAGACCAATCACCTGCCCATATTCACGCAG
Organism: Acinetobacter sp. AND/436; assembly: GCF_049546925.1. Lineage (NCBI taxonomy): Bacteria > Pseudomonadati > Pseudomonadota > Gammaproteobacteria > Moraxellales > Moraxellaceae > Acinetobacter > Acinetobacter sp. AND/436. The sequence continues at coordinate 125,480 of NZ_JBMXBO010000006.1, read as the reverse complement.
TTGTGGAATCGCGCGATCGGTACCCTCAAAAATCGCTACTGCAGCCATCATAATCGCCGCAGAAATTAAAGCACCGGTTTTATTGCGATGAATCGTTTCTAACGCAGCCTGATCGACCTGCTTGCCTTCGGCCTGTAAATCCAGCACCTGTCCGCATACCATCTTGGAAGACGCGGTCGCCAGAATCTGCATCTGCTTTAGCACAATTGTCGCATCCACTGCCGCACCCTGATCAAACAAACGGCTGCCCAATACCTCAAAGGCCATTGACTGCAAAATATCACCCGCCAACAGTGCAGTATCTTCACCAAAGGCGGCATGACAGGTCGGCTGGCCACGGCGCAGCAAATCATTGTCCATACAAGGCAAATCATCATGCGCCAGCGAATAGCAGTGAATCAGCTCAATCGCCACCGCCGCACGGCGCACTGCCGCCATATTGGTATTCGGTTTTAAGGCTGCTGTGGCATAACACAAGGCCGGACGCACGCGTTTTCCACCCAGCATCACCGCGTGATAGACCGCCCCTTTTAAAGGCTCAGGAATGGCAAAAGCGTCTAAGGCTGTCAATAAATCTTGTTGGATACGTTGTTGCGCTTCAGTCAACACTGTTACAGGGACGTCAGTGAGAGATGACACATTTGCCTCGAATTGGTTGTTCTATAAGATTGTTAGCCGTCACTGGCCAACCCCTGTCCGCATTGTACCTCTAATTTAAGTTTTTTTAAGCCTTAACTACAGACAAGCGGATATTTCAATTTTTCAGCTTTCAATCTCAACCCATAAAAAAACGCCCCTATTGAACATAGAGGCGAATTCATTAATTCAGGCAAGATAAAGTCAGCGTTATTCCAGCACCTCGGCCGGTACACGTACCCAGCCTTCCATCAGCACCCGCGCACTACGGCTCATCACCGCTTTTTTCACCTGCCACTGACCGTTTTCCTGTACCGCTTGCGCGCCGACGCGTAAAGTCCCGGAAGGATGGCCAAAACGCACCGCTTCACGCTCGCCACCACCAGCAGCCAGATTCACCAAGGTCCCCGGCACGGCAGCAGCTGTCCCAATGGCCACCGCAGCAGTGCCCATCATGGCATGATGCAGTTTACCCATCGACAAGGCACGCACCAGCAAATCGACATCTTCAGCCTGAATATTTTTACCACTTGATGCAGTATAGTTCTGTGGACGCGCGACAAAAGCAATTTTTGGAGTATGCTGACGTTTTGCTGCTTCCGCTACATCATCAATTAGCCCCATCTGCTTGGCACCATAAGCCCGGATTTTTTCAAAACGCGCCAGCACCTCCGGATTACTATTAATGTCATCCTGCAATTCGGTACCGCTATAGCCAATTTCATCGGCATTTAAAAAGATGGTCGGAATACCAGCATTAATAAAGGTCGCCTGAAAAGTACCAACATCCGGCACCACAAAGGTGTCCACCACATTGCCGGTCGGAAACATGGCCCCGCCCTCTTCGCCATCATCGGCCGGATCTAAAAATTCAATTTGTACTTCTGCTGCCGGAAAAGTCACACCATCCAGCTCAAAATCACCGGTTTCCTGCACCTGACCATTGGTGATTGGCACATGCGCGATAATGGTTTTCTGAATATTTTTCTGCCAGATACGCACAGTGCACAGACCGTTTTCTGGAATTTTATCGGCATCCACCAAGCCCTGACTGATGGCAAAGGCACCCACCGCAGCAGTCAGGTTGCCACAGTTACCGCTCCAGTCCACAAAAGGCTGATCAATTGCCACCTGACCAAATAGATAATCGACATCATGCTCCGGCTGGCTGCTTTTGGCCAGAATCACGGTTTTACTGGTACTGGAAGTGGCGCCGCCCATGCCATCAATCTGCTTGCCATAAGGGTCCGGGCTGCCAATGACCCGTAGCAGTAGCTGATCACGAATTTTTCCAGGCACTTGCGCTTCGACTGGTAAGTCATCCAATTTGAAAAAGACACCTTTACTGGTACCGCCACGCATATAGGTGGCTGCAATTTTAATTTGTGGAGCGCAGCGCATTCTTATCTAATCCTTTGATTTTTCGTTGTATTACATAATCCAAAGCAAGGTTTTTGCTTGCTTTAAATGATAACGTCTTTTGCTTAAAAAATCAGGTGAACTGGACTTAAGTATAAAATTTACCCAAATCTTTGGCTGCAGACTTGAAATTTTCAAGCCTAAAAAAATATAGCCAATAAAATTAATATCTTGATTCAATTATTGTTTCAACAAAATGACCATTTTTCGATTTTATGAGCTGTTCTGAAGCGACTGGTGATCTACTAGGCTAATTTGCAACTATCTATTACAATCGAGCCACTTATTATACATTGTCGGGCTGAACACTTTGAACAACGAGTCTTCTCAACTTCAGCGTGGCTTAAAGAACCGTCATATCCAACTCATCGCCATGGGCGGCGCGATTGGTACTGGCTTATTCTTAGGTTCCGCTCAAGTCATCCAATCCGCAGGTCCCTCTATTATTTTAGGCTATGCGATTGGGGGTTTGATTGCATTTTTAATTATGCGCCAACTGGGCGAAATGATTGTTCATGAACCGGTTGCAGGTTCTTTCAGCCATTTTGCTTATCGCTATTGGGGGAAATTCCCTGGCTTCCTGGCCGGCTGGAATTACTGGATTTTATATATTCTGGTCGCCATGACCGAACTCACCGCTGTCGCCAAATATATTAACTACTGGTGGCCGCATATTCCGGCCTGGTCCTCGGTCCTGTTTTTCTTTATTGTCATTACCCTGATCAACCTCGGCAATGTAAAATTTTATGGGGAATCAGAATTCTGGCTGGCAATTATTAAAGTGGCCGCAGTAGTATCGATGATCATTTTTGGTCTGTACCTCCTGTTGACCGCAGATGCCAACTCGACTGCTTCATTTAGCAACCTCTGGAGCCATGGCGGATTCTTCCCGCACGGCTTTGAAGGCTTATTCTTCATGCTGGCCTTCCTGATGTTTGCCTTTGGCGGGATCGAGCTAATTGGTATGGCAGCAGCAGAAGCGCAGGATCCGAAAAAGACTATTCCCAAAGCCATCAATCAGGTGGTGTTCCGTATCCTGATTTTCTATGTTGGTTCATTGACGATTTTACTGTCGTTAGTGCCATGGAATCAGCTGGAACTGGGCGGTCTGGATAAAAGCCCATTCGTGATGATCTTTAGCCAGTTAGGCATTGGCTGGGCGGCACATCTGCTGAACTTTATTATTTTAACGGCGGCGCTGTCGGTTTATAACAGTGGTATGTATGCCAATAGCCGGATGCTGTTCGGTCTGGCCCAACAAGGCAATGCGCCAAAAGTATTCCTGAAAGTGAACAAGCAAGGCGTGCCAATTCCTGCGGTGCTGTTCTCTGCCCTGCTGATTTTTGGCTGTGTATTGTTGAACTACTTTGTACCGGAAGATGCTTTAAGCCACCTGATTTATATTGTGGTCGGTGCCTTGGTACTGAACTGGGCCATGATTACCCTGACTCACCTGAAGTTTATTCAGGCCATGAAAAACTCAGGTCAAACCACGTCTTTCCCTGCACTGTGGTCACCTGTGGGTAACGTGATTGTGCTGCTGTTTATTGCCACCATCCTGTACATTATGTGGACCCAAGGCTTTAGCGAATCGGTGTATATGATTCCGGTCTGGATTGTGCTGATGTGGGGTCTGTTTAAATTGCTAAAACAAAAAAACAGCTAAGTTATTTTTACTGACAAAAGAAAAAGTTATTACTTCGGTAATAACTTTTTTTTCAGCTTTTTTTCAGCTAAATTAAGGGCGTTTTGTGCCCTTAGCTTAACTGGATAGAGCAGTTGCCTCCTAAGCGACCGGCGTGGGTTCGAGTCCCGCAGGGCACACCATCGTCTCTATAAAAAAGGAAGGCGCATCTCCTTCCTTTTTTATCTTCAGCACTTCACCGAGATGAAGCAACTCGCGTAGCTGCCTTGGCGAATTCCCCTACCATTTTAAATCGGCTGTAACTGTGCGCTTAAACGTGCTGCCATCTCTCTTAAATACTGGATTTTTGGATGCTGCATATCCAGCGGCAAATCCGAAGCAGTGCCCAACACCGAAATCGCATATTCAATTTCATGGTGCTGATTTAATACCGGCACACAAATCGCATGAATTCCGGCCAGCAAATCGCCTGCGACCGTGGCCACACCTTCACTTAGAATCTGCTGTTTTAAAGTTAAAAATTCATCCCAGTTCTGTGGATAGACCCGTTTTTGCTGTGCCTGATGCTGTTGCCATTCTTTTTCCAGCAAAGGTCGCACCAGCGCTTCCGGCATAAACGCAGCATAAGCCCGGCCGGTGGCCGAGTTCAGCATCGGCATGATCGAACCGACACGGGTAATTACCGAAACTGGCTGATTCGGCTCCAGCCACTGTACAATCAGTGGGCCTTGCGTCGTCCATTTGCTAATCTGCAATCCACAATCCAAATGCCGGTGCAGTTCATTAATCTGTGCCTGTGCCGCCTGCAGACTGTCACTGCGCTGGATACAGCTCAGACCAAAACGATAAGCCTGATCGCCCAGTGCATAACGACCATCTTCCAGCTGCTTGGCATAATTCATACGTACCAGACTGACCATATAACGGTGCACCTTGGCCGGATGCATGGCCAGTTTTTCAGATAAATCTTTGAGCATGACCGGATGACGATAGGTCATCAGCGCATCCAGCACGGTTAAACCCACCTCTAAAGATTGCACGCCCACCTGATTCTTTTCTGACATAAGAATTTTACTCTCCTGTAAACACCGAGCATTTTAGCGTGCTGTTCTGATTTATAAATGCATCTCTGCAGAATTCTTTTATTTACATTTTTACGATATTCGTAATTTAATTAACTATTGCGTAATTAATAAAAATGAGTATGATGAGATTTATGACAAAAATCAAGTGATCCAGATCACTCCCCCAGATCGAAAACACTGGACCGTTTTCATCGAGATATGCAGGAACCCCATATGACTCAGCAAGCATTTGTAGACGTTGCAGCACATTCAGATTTCCCGATTCAGAACCTGCCGTATGGCGTATTTAGCGAAAGCCCAACGGGCCATCGCCGTATTGGGGTGGCCTTAGGTGAATGGGTGGTGGATTTGGCTGTGCTGGAAGCGAACGGTTTTCTCAGCATTCAGGCCGGCGAAAGTTATTTTAATCAGCCAACCCTGAATAAATTTATTGAATCAGGTCAACACAACTGGCGCAAAATCCGTCAGGAATTACAAAGCCTGTTGTCTGCTGACAACCCGACATTACGTGACAATGACAGTTTACGTGCGCAGGCTTTCTTCGCTCAGGCAGAAGTGCATATGCATCTGCCGGTACATATTCCGGGCTATACCGATTTCTATTCATCTAAAGAACATGCCACCAATGTCGGCTGCATGTTCCGCGATCCAAAAAATGCGCTATTACCGAACTGGTCAGAATTACCGGTCGGTTATAATGGCCGCGCCAGTTCTGTGGTGGTGAGTGGTACACCGGTGGTACGCCCATCTGGCCAGATCAAGTTACCAAATGCCGAACGTCCAATTTTCTCGGCTTGCCGTAAACTCGATTTTGAACTGGAAACCGGCTTTATTGTTGGCAAACCCAACAAACTGGGTGAACCAATCTCAATTGAGAATGCTTGGGAGCATATTTTTGGCATGGTGCTGTTCAATGACTGGTCAGCACGTGATATCCAGCAATGGGAATATGTGCCTTTAGGGCCGTTTAATGCCAAGACCTTTGCTTCATCCATTTCACCATGGATTGTGACCATGGAGGCGCTGGAACCGTTTAAAACCCGTACCCCGGTGCAAGAGCCACGTCCCCTGGCCTATTTACGTGAAGAACAGGTCGATAACAGCTATGACATCCATTTGTCGGTTGAGCTCAAAGCCGCACAATCGGAACAGAGCGATGTGATCTGCCAGACTAACTTTAAATATATGTACTGGTCGATGGCACAGCAACTGACCCATCACACTGTTTCAGGCTGTAATGTTCAGGTTGGCGATTTAATGGGTTCCGGCACCATTTCTGGTCCAACGCCGGATTCTTATGGCTCCTTGCTGGAACTGACCTGGAACACCAGCAAACCGTTAACTTTGGCCAACGGTCAACAGCGTGGTTTCCTAGAAGATGGCGACACGCTAATCATGAAAGGCTACTGTGAAAAAGATGGCCTGCGCATTGGCTTTGGTGAAGTCAGCGGCACCGTCTTGCCTGCAGTGCAATTTAACTTTGCCACAGATGAAGCGCAGGATGCTGCCCATGAAACTGTATAGTTATTTTCGCAGTTCAGCTGCTTACCGGGTGCGGATTGCGCTGAACCTGAAGGGCTTAAAAGCTGAGATTATTCCGGTACATTTGCTAAACAATGGCGGCGAACAGCATCAGCCTGCCTATCGTCAAATCAACCCAAGCGGCCTGATTCCAGCCTGGGTGGAGGATGATTTTCAGCTGAGCCAGTCGCTGAGCATTCTGGAATATCTGCAAGAAAAATATCCGCAGCCAGCCCTGTTACCGGCCGATCTACAGCAACGCGCCAAAATCCGCGCCTTTTGCCAGAGCATTGCCTGCGATATTCATCCGATTAATAACCTGCGCGTGCTGCAATATTTAAGCGGAACGCTACAACTCAGCGATGAACAGAAAACGGCATGGTATCAGCATTGGGTGACTTTGGGCTTTCAGAGTCTGGAAGCACAATTGACCGATTCCAATGGCCGTTTCTGTTTTGGCGATCAGCCCACTTTTGCAGACTGCTGCCTGATTCCACAGGTCTATAACGCCCAGCGCTTTCATGTCGATTTAACCGACTTTCCAAAAATTGCCGCGATTTATAGCCATTGTTTCACTCTGCCTTCATTTCAACAGGCCGCACCCGAAGCACAGGCAGATGCCGCTTAAGATTCATCAATAAGGATATTGAACCATGACCATTCAAATTGAAAAAATTCACCACGTTGCCTATCGCTGTAAAGATGCCAAAGAAACCGTCGAGTGGTACAAAAAAAACCTGAATATGGACTTTATTCTGGCTTTTGCCGAAGACTATGTACCGTCGACCAAAGCCTTTGACCCATACATGCATTTATTCCTGGATGCCGGCAATGGCAATGTACTGGCCTTTTTTGAACTGCCGACCCAGCCAGAAATGGGCCGTGATGAAAACACCCCGAAATGGGTGCAGCATATTGCCCTGAAAGTCAAAGACCGCGCTGCACTGCTCGAAGCCAAAGCGCATCTGGAAGCCAATGGTGTCGAGGTTTTAGGCGTGACCAATCATGGCATTTTCCATTCAATTTACTTTTTTGATCCGAATGGCCATCGTCTGGAACTGGCCTACGATGATGAAGCTGCGCCAGAAAAAATCGCCCTGATTACCGAAGACATGAAGCATGAAATGCTGGAGCAATGGAGCAAAACCAAACGCGCGCCGCATCATACCCATTTCCTGCATGCCTCCGAGTTAGACAACAACGCTGGCAGTGCCAAAGTCGACAGCTAAACAAGCAGGTTAAAACAGATGAATAAAGTAGTAGCAACTGCTGAGCTGGCGTTGGCCGATGTGGTGGCCGATCATCAAACGCTCGCGGTAGGTGGTTTTGGCCTCTGTGGCATTCCTGAAGCCTTAATTGAAGCGCTAAAAAATACCGGAGTGACTGGACTGACCTGTATTTCCAACAATGCTGGGGTCGATGATTTTGGTTTGGGCAAACTGCTACAGACCAAACAGATTAAAAAGATGGTCTCCTCCTATGTTGGTGAAAATAAGGAATTTGAACGCCAGTATTTAAGTGGTGAACTGGAAGTGGAACTAACCCCTCAAGGCACACTGGCAGAAAAATTACGTGCTGGCGGCGCAGGGATTCCGGCATTTTATACACAAACCGGGGTCGGCACACTGATTGCCGAAGGCAAAGAAGTTCGTGAATTTGAAGGAAAATCCTATATTCTGGAACACGCCTTAACTGCCGATGTTGCATTAATTAAAGCTTACAAGGCAGATAAAGCCGGAAATTTAATATTCCGCAAAACTGCCCGTAACTTTAATCCTGAATGTGCCATGGCCGGCAAATTTACCATTGCGGAAGTCGAGCAGATTGTGGAAATCGGCGAGCTGGATCCGGACGAGATCCATCTGCCTGGAATTTATATCAACCGTGTGGTACTGAACAGCACACCCGAAAAACGGATTGAACAGATGACCTTAAAGGCGGAGGCTTAAACCATGGCATGGACGCGAAATGAAATGGCCCAGCGTGCTGCGCTTGAGCTGCAAGATGGCTTTTATGTTAATTTAGGGATTGGCCTGCCCACCCTGGTTGCTAACTATATTCCAGAACATATCAACGTCTGGCTACAGTCTGAAAATGGCCTGCTGGGCATTGGTGAGTTTCCGACTCAGGACACGGTTGATCCCGATCTAATTAATGCCGGGAAACAGACTGTAACCGCACAAGCGGGTGCATCATTTTTCTCGAGCGCAGAGTCCTTCGCCATGATTCGTGGCGGACATGTCAACATTGCCATTTTAGGTGCCATGGAAGTGTCGGAACATGGCGATTTGGCTAACTGGATGATTCCAGGTAAAAAAGTCAAAGGCATGGGCGGCGCCATGGATCTGGTGGTTGGGGTACAGAAAGTCGTGGTGCTCATGGAACACTGTGCCAAAGATGGCAGTCCAAAACTGCTTTCCGAATGTAGCCTCCCTCTGACCGGTCAAGGTGTCGTCAACCGGATTATTAGTGATCTCGGCGTGATTGATGTGACTGAACAGGGCTTAAAGCTCGTAGAACTGGCCAAAGATGTGACTGTTGCACAAATTCAGGCTGCTACAGGGGCTAAGCTAATCACAACAGGACTAGATGCAGCTTAAATTCCACCGATCAGGAGCAGCCACATAGCTGCTTCTGTTTTTAACCCACTAATCACCTGATTTTTAAGAGCACGCCGGTTTCTAAAATTTTGAATTAAATCTCAAAAATTATAGTTTCAAAGAAATAAGCATCAAATTTTCAGCCATTAAAATTGATCAAATTTCAATCAGTTGAAAATATTAAAAAAACATCTCTTTTTATAATTTTTTTATTATTTATCAATAAATAACAATAAAAAAATAAGATTAATTTAGAGTTTAAGCTCTAATGAGGTTGGATTTTATACTCAATAGTTCATGTAGAGCATTTACTCTTATTTTAATTGTGCTATTTTTGTCACATGGAGTAACAAAGGATTTCAGTGATAAAACACTGATCTCTCCAGAGTCAACAAACAAACAAGCATCAGAAAATTTTGTTAAAACTTTGTGCATCAAGGGAAAATGAAGAATGAAATTAAAAACGCTTAGCGCAGCAATGATTTTGGCGACAGTACCAATGACGGGTGCTTTTGCCGCAGCAATGGATCGTTCTGGCCAATCTATTGCAGCTTTTTTGCAACCAGGCAACTATTTTGAAGCAGGACTATCTGTATTAGATCCGGATGTATCTGGTACCACTTCTGCAGAATTAGGTGGGCAAGCCACTGGTGATATGGCAAGTGACTATTATTTCCCATCAGCTGCATTAAAACTTCAGCTCACAGATAACTTCTCTTTTGGTGTTATTTATGACCAGCCATTCGGTGCAGAAGCTGAATATACCGCTCAATCAGCAGCATTTAATCCGACAGGAAGTGACGGTACTCGTGCGGAAGTAACGACTGAAAATCTAAGCTTCTTATTTGGTTTCCAACCAACTGAAAACTGGAATATTTATGCGGGTCCAGTTTATCAAACAGCTAAAGGTAATGCTGCATTACGTGGTGCAGCATATAGTCTATTACATGGTTACGATGTAACCATGAAAAAAGACAGCGAAATTGGTTGGTTAGCAGGTCTAGCTTTCCAAATTCCAGAAATTGCACTTAAAGCCTCTTTGACCTATCGCTCTGAAGTTAAGCATGAGTTAGCAACTACAGAAGCAACACCTCAAATTGGCCTTGATCCAACAACGGTGCTTGCTCCTGCAATGCCACTTACACCAACAGGAAATACCAAAGTAACAACTCCACAGTCTGTTAATTTAGATTTTCAAACAGGTATTATGGCAGATACCGTTGCTTTCGCAAATGTCCGTTGGGTCGATTGGTCTGACTTCAGTATTCGCCCACCCGCTTTTGGTAAAACTCTAGATGGTTTAGCTGATAATGCATCAATGGCTCCACCTGCATTACAACCTGCACTAGCAAGTTTAAAAGGTGGCAACCTCGTTGAATATAATGAAGAGCAATGGTCAGCTACGGTTGGTGTAGGCCGTAAACTTACCGACAAGTGGGCAGGCAATGTCTCTGTAGGTTGGGACTCTGGTGTAGACAATCCTGTAACTACTCTTGGTCCAACTGAAGGCTACTGGAACGTAGGTCTAGGTGTTCAATATTCACCGGCTCCAAACTACTTCATTGCGGGTGGTGTTAAATACTTCTGGTTAGGTGATGCAACAGCCCTCACTGTAGCTAACCCGAATGTAGGCGAGTTTGAAGATAACGATGCTTGGGGCTACGGCTTAAAAATCGGTTACCGCTTCTAATTTCAATATTTTTCAATAGAGCCACCCTTCGGGGTGGTTTTTTTGCACTAAAAACCTCTAGTTTTTATACAAGTGTTAACCAAATGTTTAAATTTAAAGCAATTAAACTCGTATTTACCCAAACATTACCCTAAAAAAATTATTTAATAAAATTCAATTACTTAAGATCTAAAAATAGTACTTTTACTCTAATCAACTGCTATTTATAACTTATTCAGTTCATTTATTCTGCGAAGTTGAGCATTTACTCTTTTTTCAAATATGTTACTTTTCCTGCACTTTTTGTTACATAAAGCATCAGGGAACGACCATGAAGCTCAATAAAATTTATTCGGCTATTTTACTTAGCACTCTCCCACTTACACCTGCGCTTGCTGCTGGTTTAGACCGTTCTGGTCAATCTATTGCTGCATTTTTACAACCGGGTAATTATGCAGAAGCAGGTATTTCTATTTTAGATCCAACGGTTAAAGGACAATCTACAATAAAAAATGAGGCATTAAATATTGACCTCACAGATGAAAAAATCAACGATATGGCAGAAGATTACTACTTCCCTTCTGCAGCAATTAAAGTACAAGCCACTGATAAAATCTCTCTCGGTCTTTTATACGATCAACCATTTGGCGCAGATGCAATTTATGCTCCAAACACAGACTCATTTGGGTTTAATGGAGAAAGCACCAAAGTTGAAGTGAAAACACACAATCTCACTGCTTTATTTGGTTACCAACCTACAGAAAACTGGAATTTCTACGCAGGTCCTGTTTATCAAACCGTACAAGGTACAGTATCTTTACGTGGACTTGCGTACGGGGGTGCTTCTAAACTTGGCAGCTACGACATTAATTTAAAAGAAGATGAAGCATACGGTTGGCTTGCTGGTTTTGCTTATCAAATTCCTGAAATCGCGTTAAAAACTGCGGTTACCTATCGTTCAGAAATCAAACATGAGCTTGATACTACTGAAACTTTTGGGTTTGGTGCAATTCAACGACCAAATGCACTCACTGAAGTTGTAACTCCGCAATCAGTAAATATTGATTTACAGAGTGGTATTGCCAAAAATACTTTAGCTTTTGCCAATATCCGCTGGGTACATTGGGATCAATTTGCCGTTACACCGACCTTCCTTAAAACTGCATCAGGTAATAACCTCATTGATTATTCTGACGATCAATGGTCTGCAAATATTGGGGTCGGTCATAAACTCTCTGAGCAATGGTCAGGTACAGCAGCAGTGGGTTACGACTCTGGTGCGGGCAACCCTGTGACCACGCTTGGCCCGACTGAAGGGTATTGGAGCCTAGGTCTAGGGGCTCAATACAGCCCTGCTGCCAACTACTTTATTGCCGGCGGTGTTAAATACCTCTGGTTAGGTGATGCAATTGCGCAAACCGGTGGCAAACCTGTAGGCCAATTCGAGAATAATTATGCTTTAGCATATGGTATGAAAATCGGTTATCGCTTCTAAAACACTCTCTTGATGCAAAGCTTGTTTGGGGGCGCCTGCGGGCGCCCTTTTTTATTGTTTTAATGAATGAAAATCTCAATAAAAAAGCCGCATAATTTGCGGCTTTCCTTAGTTCAGCGGGTATCCATTAAGCTGGAATATCACGCACAGAAGCTTTACGGATCGCTTCTTTTAGCGCTTCATAGCCATGAATGGCCGGGAACTGTGGAAATTCTGCAATCACATTTTCAGGTGCATCAAACAGGAAACCGGCATCGGCTTCGCCAAGCATGGTGGTGTCATTATAAGAATCGCCTGCGGCAATCACACGGAAATTCAAACCATGTAATGCTTTTACGGCCTGACGCTTCTGGTCAGGTTGACGCAGCTTGTACGCGGTGATCATGCCATTTTCATCAGTTTCCAGTTTATGGCAGAAAATAGTTGGCCAGCCCAGTTGCTTCATTAACGGATGAGCAAATTCATAGAATGTATCAGATAGAATAATTAGCTGGAAATGGGTACGTAGCCATTCCACAAATTCTTTGGCACCCGGAAATGGGCCCATATCGGCAATCACTTCCTGAATATCATTTAAACCCAAACCATGCTGTTTTAAGATATTCAAACGCTGTGTCATTAATACATCATAGTCAGGAATATCACGGGTTGTCGCTTCTAGCTCTTTAATCCCAGTTTTTTTTGCAAAGTTAATCCAAATTTCTGGAACCAACACACCTTCAAGATCAAGACATACAACTTCCATGAATGCTCCCCATATCTGTCATTGAAAAAAATTTGCTCTATCATAGACCAAGATCGCGCTTTTGACTTGTTCTTTTTTAAATCTATTTTTTTCATAAGCATTGATTTTTTAGTGATAAGTCGGTTTTGGCATTTCTATTAAAATACAGCCGAAATAAATTAATATAGGTTTTGTCATCTCCAAGCCTATAGCCAGGAATATTATGACTACCATTCCCACTATTGATCTCGTTGACGCGCTTGCCGCCGAATATGCAGATAAATCTCCAAGTGAAATTCTAAAACTGGCACTCAGCCAGCCAGGTGAAATTGCGATTTCCTTTTCAGGCGCTGAAGATGTGGTGCTGATTGATATGGCGGCCAATCTGGGTCTGCCTTTTCGTGTCTTTAGCCTGGATACCGGCCGTTTGCATGGCGAAACCTATCAATTTATTGAAACCGTTCGCAAGCACTATAATATTCCAATTGAAATCTGTTTCCCCGAAACTGAAGCGATTCAGCAACTGGTCAATGAAAAAGGCCTGTTCAGTTTCTACGCCAATGGTCATCAGGAATGCTGCGGCATCCGTAAAGTTCAGCCGCTGCGTAAAAAGCTGGCCACGCTAGATGGCTGGATTACCGGTCAGCGTAAAGACCAGAGTCCAGGCACCCGTAATGAAATTCCGGTGGTTCAGGCTGACCCAGGTTTTTCTGGTCCTGGCAAACAGCTCATCAAGTACAATCCTTTGGCCAACTGGTCCAGTAGCGATGTCTGGAATTACATCCGTTTAATGGAAATTCCATATAATCCATTACATGAAAAAGGTTTTATTTCGATTGGCTGCGAACCGTGTACCCGTGCAGTGTTACCAAACCAGCATGAACGCGAAGGCCGCTGGTGGTGGGAAGATGCAACCCATAAAGAATGTGGACTTCACGCCGGAAATCTGAAAAAATAAATGCGCTAGACCACTGCCCAGCAGTGGTTTATTTTTTTACGCAACAGAATAAACAAAGTTCCGCGTTTATATGATAAACACTATATACTAAGTCAGTTCACCTATAATTCTAAAAAGCCGTTCCAATGAGGGTCGGTCATATTGCAGTGAGGCAATTAACGCTATGCGTCCATTACATCCGATTGATTTTATCTTTCTGTCTTTAGAAAAACGCCAGCAACCAATGCATGTTGGGGGGTTATTCCTATTTCAGATTCCAGAGAACGCACCTGAAACCTTTATTCAAGATCTGGTCGAAGACATCCGTAATTCTCAATCGATGCCGATTCCACCATTTAACAATAAATTAAATGGACTATTCTGGGATGAAGATCCTGAATTTGATCTGGACCACCATTTCCGTCATATCGCCCTGCCTCATCCGGGACGAATCCGTGAATTACTGACCTATATTTCTCAAGAACACAGCGCGCTGATTGACCGCGCCAAACCGCTGTGGACCTGTCATATTATTGAAGGCATTGAAGGCAACCGCTTTGCCATGTACTTCAAAATCCATCATGCCATGGTCGATGGCATTGCCGGCATGCGCTTACTGGAAAAATCGCTCTCACACGATCCGGATGCCAAAAGTATTGTACCGCCTTGGTGTGTAGAAGGCCGCCGCGCCAAACGCCTGAAAGAGCCAAAAGCCAGCCGCTTTAAAAATATTGCAGCAGGCCTGAAAAGCCAGCTGGAAGCCACACCGCGAGTCATGTACGAGTTATCACAAACCGTAATGAAAGATATGGGCCGTAATCCGGATTATGTCTCCAGCTTCCAGGCGCCAAGTTCAATTCTGAATCAGCGCGTCAGTTCTTCACGCCGCTTTGCTGCACAGTCCTATGAGTTTGCCCGTCTGCATAAAATTGCCAAGGCCCTGGGCGTGACGATTAATGACATTGTGCTGGCCATCTGTTCAGGTGCCTTACGTGAATATTTACTCAGCCAGAATGCCCTGCCAAGAAAACCACTAATTGCCATGGTACCCGCGTCAGTCCGGAGCGATGATTCTGATGTATCCAACCGGATTACCATGATTCTGGCCAATCTGGCGACGCACAAGGACAATCCACTGGAACGTCTCAGCATTATTCGCCGCAGCGTACTAAATGCCAAAGAACGCTTTAAACGCATGAATGCCAACCAGATTCTCAACTATAGCGCCTTTGTTTATAGCGCCGCCGGCCTAAACATTGTGTCTGGTTTAATGCCAAAACGTCAGGCCTTTAACCTGGTCATTTCCAATGTACCGGGACCGCGTGAAGCGCTGTACTGGAATGGTGCCAAACTCGAAGCACTGTATCCGGCTTCAATTGTGCTGGATGGTCAAGCGCTGAATATCACCATGACTAGTTATCAGGACAAGCTGGAAGTCGGTTTAACGGCCTGTCGCAATGCCCTGCCAAAAATGCAGAACCTGTTACAGCATCTGGAAGATGAAATTCAGCGTTTTGAACGGATTATTGAAACGGTAGATGTGACCTTGGACGAGGTGGAACAAAAAGTCAGTTGAAAGACTCGGCCCAGGCCGGAAGAATATCGAGATTCAGACGAAAAGTATGAATCTCTTTTTTAAAATTGTAATGATAAGAGAAAAAATTAAGGGGCTTTCAAAAGGCCCCTTAACTTTTAATGGTTCGACATTGTTTTAATAATTGCTGACAGACGGTGCGAATCATGGCGGTAGTAATTTGTACTTCTTTACCTTGCTCATCTACGATATACGCCGCACTGTGTACAGTTTTTGGTTCTAAAACTTTAAGACTTTTATTAATCACGACTTCGCTCATACCCATGATAGACCTCATTTTGCTGAAACCGTAAGGGAGATTACGGCTTTGGCTCTGGTGTATGCTTAGTATTGTGAATCTACCTAAAAAAGTAAAATTTCAGATGTAACAACTGTTTAACGATATCCTGTTACAATTTCAGCTTAAAATGATATCGTATTGCTCTTGCGTGTATAAATTTTCAACCTGGAATTTTATGACACGATTCACGAAATGCTCCAGATCCGCGACGGCTGGTGCTTCTGCGGTTAACAGCCGGTCAATCACCGATGGATGGGCAACGACAGTAAAGCCACGCTGAGATTCAAAGGCACGTGCATAGCGCATAATTTCTCGAAAAATCTCGTAACACACTGACTCGGCTGTTTTCACATAACCGCGGCCCTGACAGGTTGGACAAGACTCACACAGCAAATGTTCCAGAGATTCACGGGTACGCTTACGGGTCATTTCCACCAGACCCAGTTCAGACACCTGGGTAATTTTGGTTTTAGCATGATCGCGTTCCAGCATTTTCTCGAACTGGCCCATCACTTCTTCACGATGCTGTGCTTCCTGCATGTCAATAAAATCAATGATGATAATCCCGCCCAGATTACGCAGTCGCAACTGACGTGCAATCACCTGTGTGGCTTCCATATTAGTTTTAAAGACCGTGTCTTCCAGACTACGCCCGCCGACATAAGAACCGGTATTGATATCAATGGTGGTCATGGCTTCGGTCTGATCAATCATCAGATAGCCACCCGATTTCAGCGCGACGCGGGTTTGAAGCGCCTTCTGAATATCTTCTTCGACATTGTATAAATCAAACAGCGGTCGCTCACCCGGATAATGCAACAAGCGGTTTTGCATATTCGGCACAAACTCATCGACAAAGTCTTTTAGCTTGGCATAGATTTCACGTGAATCGACATAAATTTTGGCGGTTTCTTCATTGGCCAGATCGCGAATCACACGCTGCGGTAAAGGTAGCTCTTCAAAAATTAAAGACGGCACCGCAATAATTTTCTGTTTACGCTGAATATGCTCCCACAGCTTGGCCAAATAGGCCATATCCTGGGCAATGGCGGCTTCTTCCACCCCTTCTGCGGCGGTACGAACAATCACCGAGCCCGGCAGTTTATGCTGTTTCTGAATCCGTTCAATCATCGAGCGTAAACGGTCACGCTCTTCATCCGACTCAATCCGCTGTGATACGCCAATATGACTGCCAAATGGCATCAATACCAGATAACGCGAAGGAATTGACAGATCGGTCGACAGGCGCGCACCTTTGGTACCGAGCATGTCTTTCATGACCTGCACGGTAAGGATTTGCCCCGGCTGTAACAGCTCGAAGACATTTGGCGTTGGCTGGCTACGCGGCCAGACCATGTCATTGATATGTAAAAAAGCGGTACGTGACAGCCCAATATCGACGAAAGCGGCCTGCATGCCTGGCAGCACCCGTACCACTTTGCCTTTATAAATATTTCCTACTAAACCACGTTTGGCGGTACGTTCAACAAATAATTCATTGACCGTGCCGTTTTGAATTAACGCGACACGACATTCCATAGGCGTGACGTTAATCAACAACTCGTCAGACATAATACAACTCAAAGCCTTATAAAAATTCTTGTAGCAGCAGTTAATTTAGTGCCTTAACTGTCTGTAATAACTGTACGGTTTCATGCAGCGGTAATCCCACCACGTTGCTATAACTGCCTTCAATACGCGGGATATAACGTGCTGCAATGCCCTGTATGGCATAGGCTCCCGCCTTGCCCACCGGCTCTCCACTGGCCCAATAACACTCCATGTCACTCAGGCTCAGCGCTTGAAATTCAACCTGGGTACGTACCACTATACTGTATTTTTCTGCTTTTGTGCGTACGCAAACACCTGAAAATACATCATGTTTTCGACCAGAAATCTGCTGCCACATGGCAAAGGCATGCGCCTTGGATTCTGGTTTTCCTAAAATCTGCCCATCAACGCCCAAACTGGTATCAGCGGCAATCACAATCGCCTCTGGAAAACGTGCCAACACAGCATCAGCTTTGGCACAGGCCAGCCGCTCAACATACTGCTCAACTGGCTCATCTGGCAAAATAGACTCGTCGATGTCCGGGCTGTAAATCTCAAATTGCAGCCCCAACTGTTCAAGCAGCTCACGGCGTCGAGGTGAGCTGGAGGCCAGAATTATACGCTGCGCCATTTTCGTAGCAGATAATACAGCACCGGCCAGACCAGAATGCTGGACAGCACCGGTTGCCAGTGACGGGCAAATGGAAATTCAATACCAGCCATAACCTGTAACAGCCAGATCAGCGCCAGATGGACCACAATGGCAATACTGGCAATCACCCATAAATTGGCAAAAGTCATCACCCGGCGTTCACGGGTCAAGAATCGCGCCACAAAAGTAATTAATACAAAACTTAAGGCATTCATGCCCAGCGGTGCATCCAGCAGCAAATCTGCAAACAGGCCGGTGCCAAAGGCAAACCAGACGCCGCACCAGGTCGGCTGGCTCATGACCCAGAACAGCATCACCATCATCATAAATACCGGACGCCAGCCCGATAAGCCATAAGACAAAGGATAAACCAGCAGCACCGAGGCAATAATGACCGAAAAAATAATCGGGAATAAAGGATCTTTGGGTTTGCGCTGGCCCATTTTAGCGATTGGCATGTGGCTGCTCCCGCGATAAGGATTCAGAGAATAACACCACCACATGATGTCCACCGGCCAGCTGTGCAGCAGGAATCACATCAATTTGCGCAAACTCGCCTGAGTTATGCCGGCTGACCTTGGAAATAGTTCCGACCAGATAACCTGCCGGGAAATGTTCACCGAGTCCGGAGCTATAGACTTTTTCACCGACTTTGATATTGGCGCTGGTCGGCACATATTCCATTTTTAAACGACCTAAGTCACCCGTACCCGAAACAATCGCGCGCATACCGGTATGTTCCAGACGTACCGACAGCGAATGTTCTTTATCGGACAGCAGCATCACCCGGCTACTGTGCGGATAGACATCAACAATCTGGCCCATAATACCACGATCATCCAGCACGGTTTGCCCGACTTTGAGCTGACGGTTGGCGCCGCGGTTAATCACAATAATATGTCGTAGCGGATCGGCATCGGTCCCAATCACTTCGGCAATTTCCATGCGTCCGTCAATGATCAGTGGCGTATCGAGCAGGCCACGTAAACGGGTATTTTCGGCAGACAGTTCGGAGAGTTTTTGCAGGCGTACCTGTGCCTGAAGCAGCTCGGCCTGCATCGCGGTATTTTCACGACGCAGCTGGGCTTCAGATTTACTTTGTTGACTTAGCCATTCTCGCGACAACACCGGATAACTTGCCAGCGCATAAATCGGATTATATGCCGCGTACAAGAGATCCCTTGCCGGTTGAATTACATGCGGCATGCGCCAGTTAAAAAACAGCACCACCAGGCATGTAATGACCGCAATAATAAAGGAGCGAAAAGATGGCGGTTGTCTGGAAAACAGATGTGATTGCACCGCCGGGTCCTTTTGATTAGCCTACAAATAACATGTCATGGTTTGGATTATCAAAGAATTCCAGCACCTTGCCACCACCACGGGTGACACAGGTTAAAGGCTCTTCAGCCACGACCACTGGCAAGCCGGTTTCTTTGGCCAACAGCTTGTCCAGATTACGCAGCAAGGCACCACCACCGGTCAGGACAATACCGCGCTCGGCGATATCTGAAGATAATTCTGGTGGTGTTTGTTCCAGCGCCGATTTTACTGCCGACACAATATTTTGTAGCGGATCAGAAATCGCCTGGGTAATTTCATCAGAAGTCACGGTAATGGCACGTGGCACCCCTTCGGCCAGGTTACGGCCACGCACTTCAATTTCCAGTGGTTTCGCACCCTCTTCAGGAACTGCCATGCCCACTTCTTTCTTGATAGTTTCTGCTGTGGTTTCACCAATCACACAGCCATGCGCTTTACGGACATAGTTGATGATCTGCTCATCAAACACATCACCACCAATACGCAGTGAATCTGCATAGACACAACCTTGTAGCGAAATAATCGCAATTTCAGTTGTACCACCGCCCACATCGACCACCATCGAACCACACGCCTGCTCAACCGGCATACCGGCACCAATTGCTGCAGCCATCGGCTCTTCAATTAAACGGACATCACGCGCACCGGCATTAAACACTGCCTCACGAATGGCGCGACGTTCAACCAGCGTCGATTTGCATGGCACACACACCACCACGCGCGGTGCAGGCGGAAACAGGCGCTTTTCATGCACTTTACTGATGAACTGGTTCAGCATGGTTTCAGTCACTTCAAAGTCGGCAATGACGCCGTCTTTCATTGGACGAATGGCAGAAATATTGGCAGGTGTACGACCCAGCATCTGTTTAGCATCCAGACCGACTGCGGCAACGATTTTCTGTGAACCGCTGTGACGAATTGCCACAACCGTCGGTTCATTTAATATAATGCCTCGTCCTGGCGCATAAATAAGTGTATTTGCTGTACCTAAATCAATGGCTAGATCTGGTGAAAACAAGCCAATTAGTCGTTTTAGAATCACGGAGTCGTTCTCGATTAAACTTTATGTGGACGCAAGTTGGCAACTTTAACTAAATGTGATGCTTTGGACAAGTCAATCGCTTATTATAACGCACGATATTTTGAAAATTTTTAATACTGATTAGGTGATGTTATGTCTACATCGGATGCACAGCATTCTGCAGATTTAAATGCACAAACAGTTTCAGCAATCGCCAATCTTGCTCGGTTGTCGCTCAATGATACGCAATCTGCTGAATATGCTCAAAGTCTAAATAAAATTTTAGGCATGATGGAAACCTTAAAAGGCATCGATACCGATGGCGTTGAGCCACTCAAAAGCCCATTTGACCACCCTCAACCGCTACGTGAAGATGTGGTGTCTGAAGATAACCATCGTGAGGAATATCAGGCCGTTGCACCTGCCGTGCAGGACGGTTTGTATCTGGTACCACGCGTAATTGAATAATTTTTTCAGCGCTCATCTTTTTGTTGAATTCAGGTAAAGAATATTTCTCATGACAGATTTACATCGCTTATCCATTCGTGAACTGACTGAGGGTTTAGCCAATGCAAAATTCTCTGCTCGCGAATTGACCGAACATTATTTAAAACGCATCGAAAAAATTGATGCCCAGGTCAATGCCTATGTCACCGTAACTGCGGAACAGGCGCTGGCCCAAGCCGATGCTGCCGATGCGTTGCGTCAAGCTGGCGGCGCTGGTGTGCTGACCGGTGTGCCTATTGCGCATAAAGATATTTTCTGTACCCAAGGCATTAAAACCACCGCTGGTTCTAAAATGCTGGATAATTTTATTTCACCTTACGATGCTACGGTGGTTGCCAAAGGTAAAACTGCTGGCTTAGTCACTTTAGGTAAAGTGAACATGGACGAATTCGCAATGGGTTCGACCTCGGAAAGCTCATACTTTGGCGCAACCAAAAACCCGTGGGCACTGGATCGTGTACCGGGTGGTTCTTCAGGTGGTTCGGCTGCGGTGGTCGCGGCTGATCTGGCGCCATTTGCAACCGGTACCGATACCGGTGGTTCGATTCGTCAGCCAGCTTCTTTCTGTGGCTTGACCGGTCTGAAACCAACCTATGGCCGTGTTTCACGTTTCGGTATGATCGCATACGCATCATCTTTAGACCAAGGCGGTCCTATGGCGCGTTCTGCGGAAGACTGTGCGTATCTGATGAACGTGATGGCGGGTCATGATGCCAAAGATTCAACGTCGGTCGAGAAAGATGTCGATGATTACGTGGCGAACCTGAATGGTACATCGTTAAAAGGTTTACGTATTGGTATTCCAAAACAGTACTTTAACGTTGCCGGTCTGGCCGCAGATGTAAAAGCACGCGTTGAAGAATCGCTGAAAAAATTAGCAGAGATGGGTGCCATTCTGGTTGAGGTTGATCTCAACATGACTGAAGCCTATGTACCAACCTATTACCTGATTGCACCAGCAGAAGCATCTTCAAACCTGTCACGTTATGACGGCGTACGTTATGGCTATCGCTGTGAAGATCCAAAAGATATTCTGGACCTGTACAAACGTTCTCGTTCAGAAGGTTTCGGTGCTGAAGTTCAGCGCCGTATCCTGATTGGTACCTATGCCCTGTCTGCCGGTTATTACGATGCCTACTATGTAAAAGCGCAGAAAGTCCGTCGTTTAATTCAGCAAGACTTCCTGAAAGCCTTTGAACAGGTGGATGTGATTGCTGCGCCATCTGCACCGACTACCGCCTATAAAGTGGGTGCTGACCTGACTCCGGTAGAAATGTATCTGGGTGATATTTACACCCTTGCGGTGAACCTGGCCGGTCTGCCTGCCATTAATGCCCCTGTTGGTTTTGACCAGAACAACCTGCCAGTTGGCTTACAGCTGATTGGTAATTACTGGTCAGAATCTCAATTGTTGTCTGTGGTGCACCAGTACCAACAAGCCACCAATTGGCATACACAACGTGCGGCAATTGCTGAGGAGAACGCATAATGGCAAAGAATAACGCGAAACCAAAATCTAACCTGATTGATGGCTGGGAAGTTGTCATTGGGATCGAGATTCACACCCAGCTTGCGACCAACTCTAAAATCTTCTCCGGTTCATCAACCGAGTTTGGTAATGATCCAAATACTCAGGCCAGCCTTGTAGATTTAGCCATGCCAGGTGTACTGCCTGTACTGAACAAAGAAGTGGTTGATCTGGCAATTCGCTTTGGTTTGGGGATTGATGCCTACATCGACCAAGCGTCAGTATTTGCGCGTAAAAACTATTTTTACCCGGATTCGCCTAAAGGCTACCAGATTAGCCAGATGGACAACCCGATTGTGGGCCTCGGTCATATCGACATTCAACTTGAAGATGGCACCACCAAACGCATTGGCGTAACCCGTGCGCACCTTGAGGAAGATGCAGGTAAATCCATCCATGACCAATTTGAGGGTATGTCAGGCATCGACTTAAACCGTGCTGGTACACCACTACTTGAAATCGTATCTGAACCGGATATGCGCTCTGTAGAAGAAGCGGTTGCCTACATTAAAGCGATTCACACGCTGGTGCGTTGGTTAGGGATCTCTGACGGTAACATGGCAGAAGGTTCTTTCCGTGCTGACTGTAACGTGTCTTTACGTCGTCCGGGTCAACCGTTCGGTACACGTTGTGAATTGAAAAACCTGAACTCATTCCGTTTCATTGAACAGGCGATTAATGTTGAAATTGAACGTCAAATGGAAATCCTGGAATGGGATGGCACCATCGACCAAGAAACACGTTTGTTCGACCCGGTGAAAATGGAAACACGTTCGATGCGTTCGAAAGAAGAAGCGAACGATTACCGCTACTTCCCTGACCCAGACCTGTTGCCTGTGATCATTGCTGACGAACAGATCGAAGCGATTAAGGCGACCATGCCTGAGCTGCCTGCTGCACGTCGTGCGCGTTTCGTGGCGGACTTTGGTATGACTGAGTACGATGCTCACGTGCTTACACTGACGCGTGAAATGTCTGAATTTTATGAAGAAGTCGTTAAGGCTGCTGGTGGCGCTGCACAAGGTAAAATTGCGGCGAACTGGGTGATGGGCGAATTCTCTGGTGCTTTAAACAAAGCAGGCTTAGAATTAGCGAATTCTCCTGTATCTGCTGAGAAACTTGGCGGTATGATCGCGCGTATTGTGGACAATACCATCAGCGGTAAGATCGCGAAGCAAGTATTCGGCTTTATGTGGGACGAAGGCAAATCTGCGGATGAAATTATTGCTGAAAAAGGCTTGAAACAGGAAACTGATACAGGCGCGATTGAAGCGATTATTAAGGAAGTGCTTGCTGCCAATGAGAAGATGGTTGAAGAGTATAAATCTGGTAAAGAGAAAGCTTTCAACGGTCTAGTTGGTCAAGTCATGAAAGCGTCTAAAGGTAAAGCAAACCCTGCTCAAGTCAATGAATTGATGAAGAAATTGATTGGTTAAGACTGATTAATTTTGGAATAAAAAACCCGCTTTAGAGCGGGTTTTTTATTACCATGCTGTAAATTGAGTAATATCAGGCATTCTCTGTAAAATTACATTAGCACCTAGGTCACCATCCCAAAATTGTTGCCGCTGCTGATCTGTTTGACCATCACCATTCCATTCAACAATTATTTTATTTTTTGAACTTGCATGAACTTTCAAAATTTTATTCAAATGAGTATCACAACCTGAATAACCAAATAGAATTATCTCATTTACTTCACTTAAAGCTAAAATCAAATAGCTCCAATATGTTGATAAAACCTCTGAAGCCGTGATTACACTTGGCTTATGAGGAATATGGGTTAAAACAACATGTTTACTTGGGAAAGTATTTGTAGTCGATATCTGTGACGTGGGTAATTTATAAGTTGTACCATTTATATCTTTAAATAATGGACAACCATGAAGATGCATGTAGTATCCAAAATCCTTGCCAAAGCGACGCACTAAATTTGAACTACTAAAACCGGAATTAGGAAAGCCATCAACTAATTGTCCAGAAAATCCATTACAAATACCTGAGTTAATAAATTCTTGATAAAGCAACTTATCGTAATTTAGTGTCGCAACATGTGACTTTGTTGTACGTACAAAGTCAATTAATGCTGTTTTGAAAGCAATTGGTAGTGTATTTTTAGAATCAAATAGATGAGATGCTACAGTATGAATATATTCCTGAGTTGCCTCTGTAAAATCCTGCCCATAACTCGATAACCAATGTTCACCATTTACAGTGTTAGGATAATCATTCAGATAATCACACGATGTTGAAACTAGGTACAGTTTATCTAACTCCTCCTCAGATATCGGGCACTGACCAGAAGGAATACAATTTTGGATAAGATCACGATGTACTGTGTTATTCCATAATGCGTCATCACTCCAAACAGTATTTAAGGCATTTGTTAACGAGTAATGATTTGCATCAATTGCCATACCTAAACCATTACCAAAAATTAAAAGTTTTCTGCTCATCATTCCCCTCTGTGTTATTAAATAATTTATAAACATACAATATAAGAAGAATCTAAATTTCAGAAACAGATATTATTAATTCTCGTAAGCGAATCAGGCTATATAGCCCATATTGCCTGAAGCCTTAGGATTTACCAATGTTCGCTAATCCCTCTAAATCTCTCTTCAAGAAAGGGAGACTTTGTCACGTACTTAATTTGATACGCATAGTGCCCTCTCCTCTCAGGAGAGGATTATTCTTTAATTTTCATAAATTTAATCATAAACTCTATCAAATGCCTCAAACCAAAAACAACATGACCATCAAAAAAGTATCCTCAATCACTAAACTCGAAGACTTAGGACGCATTCAACTTTCAAAGTCATTCTTTATGCGTGATTTTCTCTATAGTGAAATTGCCAATTGGTACGGTGTACCAAACTTCCCTGACTATCCTGAAATTGCGATACGTACAGGTACAGAACTTTGTCAACAACTGCTCGAACCATTACAAGAAAAATTTGGTCGTATCGTGATTCGTTCTGCTTATCGCTCACCAAGTGTCAACCAACTTGGTAACGAAAAAGGACATAACTGTGCAAGCAATGAGAAAAATTTTGCGAGCCATATTTGGGACTATCCCGATGCAAAAGGCTATGGTGCAACGGCATGTATTGTGATTCCATCATTTTTAGAACTGTATGAAAAAGACCAAAGCAATTGGCAACAACTGGCGTATTGGATTCATAACCATCTGAACTATAGCCATCTACAATTTTTTCCAAAACTATGTGCATTTAACATTGGTTGGCATGAACAGCCTGCACGCGACATTTATAGTTATATTCAACCCAAAGGCTATTTATTACGTGGTGAAGCAGTGAATAATGAGTTTGATAAGTTTTATCCCGATCTTATTTAATAGTCCTCCTTGCGAAGCTTCGCTTCTCACCTTTTAAAAAGGGAGACTTTGTCACGTAATCCATTAGAACCGCGTAGTTCCCTCTCCTGAGCAAATTTTAAAGCACTGCTTTTAAAACGAAGCGCAAGAAAGGATGATGGCTAGGGAGAGGTAAAATTATTCCCCTCGAATCACCCCCAACTTATTCCACACATCTGGCGTCAAAAAGGTCATCATCAACTTGTTTAAATCCAGATAACGCAGTACACCATTCAACTGACTTTTAATTTCAGGCGTCTTTAAAAGTTCTTCCCCGGTAATTTGTCCCAGTTCCTGAAAACTACTACCGACCGCTTGGATGCCTTCAGACTGAATCACTGCTTTGGCCTGCGCGGAACATTGCTCTACCAGTATCCGTTGCAAAACGGTTGCCAGCTTTTGATCTAAAGCCTGTTTTTGTTCTGGCGTTACCTGACTCAAGTGTTTCAAATCCGGATGTGCAGATAGCGCCACAAAGGTCCACTGCAAGACCGCGGTTTTATCGGTTGCCGTGGTCGACTTCACCAGACAGTCACTCAACTGATCAACGGCCGGACCAGCCGTACTCACTTGTGAGCAACCCAAGAGCGCAATCGCTAGGCCCCATCCTCGTAGCTGCTTTAGACTCAACTGCATCATGCTATACCTCACTAATATCGGCTCATACCAGAAATAGCCTATTTGTAGCATGCAAGCAGCAATCTCACCTGTTATGACTGTGTAACGCGCATAAAAAAAGGAGAAGTAATGTGCTTCTCCTTGTTACTTATACTGACTATTTCATTTGCCTGAGCATACGCTTGGCACCGGCATGATTATGCTGGTTGGCCAGCTCCTGCAAAATCCGTTTGGCTCGGGCTTTGGGCTGGGAAAAACGGTTACTAAAACTCGGCACAGCGCTTAAGCAACGCGCCAGTAAAATCCCCGATTCAGCATAGACATTCCGCGCATTGGTGCCCTGCAACCGACCATAATTATAGGCCCGCTGTGCGCTGTTACAGGCATTTAACTCATTGCGGCCGCTGTTTAAATCACGGCGGGCAGCGACATAATATTTCATCTGCTGCTGTTGTGGGGTTGCAGCCACCACAGGTGCTGCTTTTACGGGTGCTGGGGTTTTCTCGGCTGGAAGTTCCGGTGTTTCTTTGGGTTCCGGCTCTTTGGCAACAGCTTTAGTGTTTTTATTATTCCGATTGGTATTCGTATTAGCCTTCTTGCTGCTGGAAGATGCCGAACGATAAAAACGCCGTGCTTCATCTTCCGTCATGACTTGAGTAAGTAAATGCACAATGCGGACTTCACCCTGGCCATCGCGTTTACGCTCGCTGACCGGCTCGATTGAAACAATCCAGTCCGGGCCATTTTTTCTGACACAGCGATAGGCACCAATGCCCTGATTAACATCACGATAAGTCGCCAACAGTTTTTTGGACCAGCTATTTTTCAGCATCGACATCGTGCTTTTATAGACCAGTTTTAAATGCCCTTGCTGCGACTGACAATAGCTGCCCATATATTTGCGCGGAATCAGCGATTCTGCCGCCAGCTCTTTACGCTGCGGTCCCCAGTCATACACATAGGCTTTGGCTGAACCATTGGTCTGATTCAGATTTTTTTTCGCAATCAGCTCTTGTGGCGAAGCAAAGTGCTTCAAGGCATCTGGACTAAAACTTTCTACACTGACACAGCCCGAAAAGACGACACCGACCCCAGCCAACATCATGAAGGTTTTGACATTCACGTCTTTATTCTCTATTTTTCCCCACTCAAAACATAGCTCAAATAGGCGCAAATAACAAATCTAGCCAATTGATTTTACTTGATATTTCTCGTTTATTTATTACTACTGCCCCGCACTATCATCTGGTAAATGCAAAATATCCAGAGTTTTAACAACGAAACCTGAACGCCTTAACACTTTCATCCGATCATTAAAAAACCCGCCTTAACAGCGGGTCAGTTGGGAATGACTTAATCATCCAGGGTCGATTCAAAGGCTTTTAAACGTTTATAAATCGACAGCAGTTCAATAATGGTGGGCCAGGAGGCAATTAAATACTGGAACGATTCACGTACCTTACCGAACACGTTACCAATCTGCATCATCAGGCCAAGGGTAATCGCTCCCGCAGCAATACTCGGGAACAGCACAAACAGACCGTAAATATTGTCCAGCTGCATGTACCAGATTCGTACCAGGTTGAAATAGGCATAATGGAAATACAGGCGGAAATAATTCAGACGAACCTTGCTAAACAGCTCTTTCAAAGTCAGCGGATCGGCACGCTCGGCATGATCTTCCCCATAGACCAGTTCTTTACGATAAGCCGCTTCCACCTTCTGGTTGTTAAACTCCAGTCCTGGCAGTTTATAACCGACCACCATCAGCAGTACGGTACCAAACACCGCCCAACCAATTGCCGCCCACACCAGCGCATAAGGAATTTCCCCCAGAATTGGCAGGGTTTTCACATGGCTCGATAGCGTTACCAAAACCGGTAAAAAGGCAATCAGGGTAATGAGCGCTTCAATCAGACTGACGCCCAGACCTTCGGTGGTACGGGCAAAGCGCATGGTATCTTCCTGAATACGCTGCGATGCCCCTTCAATATGACGTAACCGGTCCCAGTAGGCGGTGTAATAATTGTTCATTGCCGTCCGCCAGCGGAACACATAGTGGCTGACAAAGAACAGGTTAAATACCGAAACCGTCACCGCCACAATTGCCACATACAAAAAGGTCATGATCTCGGCATAGAGATTATTCACATCACCGCCGCCATTGCTCAGCATTTGCTGGATCAGGTCATAAAACGGGCTGTACCAGGCGTTAATGACTACGCTCACCTGCACCCAGAACCAGATATTAAACAGAATGAAAGATGAGCCCCATACCGACCAGCGCTGCCAGGGATTATCCGATTGAATCCGCCAGAAAACTGCAAAAATGGCTGTGGCCAGAAAATACCAGAGATAGAACCAGAGAAATGCCGGTGACCAGAAACGGCTAACCCCAATCGGGAGTTCTGCTTCATGATAGCCTTCAGGCAAACCGATGAGGGTGCCCCAGCCTTGTCCACCGGAATACCACAGCACCAGATTAAGAATGAACCAGAGTAACAGCGAACTAAAAAACCATTTCGGATGTGGAAAAAATGACTTAAACATGCAGTGTTCTATTTCCTTTATTCTTTTCAAGATGTTGAAAAGCAGCGTTTACAACATTGCAGCGTGCAATGCGCCACGCGATGACTTCAACATGAGCAATATACAAGATTTCCCCGACAGCGCATGTACTTTTCAGTACCGATTTTTCCGCTGACCAGTATTTAAAGCAATATAAAACCCCAATACTCCCCCTGACTATTTTTAGTAAAACAATAAAAAATCAAGAGCTTAAAATACCAATTTTTAGACTAAAAATTTAACTTTATTTTTTAAAATATCAATTACTTATTTATAATCTGACAAATAAAACCCATATTCCCGACCAGACAATGCTAAGATAAATATGTGATACATAATACATTTTTGAGGGAAATCATGATGGAAGTGAAAGCTGTTGAACTTATTCAGCCTCTGGTACTTGAGAAAGAGAACTGCCCACCTATCCATTTTGAGACAGGCACTATTTTAAAAATTCTGATGACCACGCCAACAGCGTATCTGGTCACCGCCGACACTGAATTTAATTTCACCATTTCATTTCAAGATGAACACAAGGTCTGGCGCAAGCTTTAATCCTCATTCCAAGCGCGATTCTTATCTCCATTCAGGCAGCTTTTCAGGCTGCCTGTTTTTTTGCAGATATAAAACCAGAGCAGCCGAATTCCAGCCAACCTTTAAGATACAGGGTGCTGGGAATGTGCCTGTAAATCGACAATCTTACCCTCCTGATCATGATAGACCGTGACAATTTTGGCCTGACGGGATTGCGTTAACATCACCGGTTCCAGCTGAAAATGCTCGGCAAACTGGTTTAGCGGTGCCGGTTGCATGGTCTGGATGGAATATGCCGGAATATAGTTGGTCCACAGCCATAAACTCAAGCCACAAGCCACCAGCGCGCTAAAGCCATTTTGCAGAATACTCAGCATCAACTGGGCCACTTGCTGAATCAGTGCATCCCGTTCCAAATCCAGTAAACCCAGACTGCTTAAAACTGGCTGCCACAACAGGCCCCAGGTCAGCCATAAGCCGGTGGTACACACGTTCGAGGCATAACGCTTTTGCCACGGCAATTCATAACGATAATCAATAATTAAAGTATTGGCTTTCACAACTTTACTCTCAACACATCACATCGCGACAGTTAGCTGTCACGTTTAATTCCACGATCGGGACTGATCCAGCGTGCACGTTTCCCTTCCCCACGCAGCAGCATTTTCGGAAACGCCACAATACTGGCCGATACAGTAATCAGCCAGAACATGAACGGATACCAGATCATCCAGAAATAGTTTTTGGCCAGATTTTTTTCATAGCGGCTGTCCATCCATTTGCTGACCATAAACTGGAACAAACAGGTCGCGCCCAGCACAATACCCACCCCTTGCGGTAAAAACGGCGATTGCAGTTCCGGCAACGGTAAAATAGGCAGGCAGAAACTTAACATCCAGAGCAGACACAGCAACAGCAGCAGATATGACCAGACCAGAGTCAGCATCATTTCCAGAATCAGCGGCCACAAATAATTCAGCTTGGGCTTAAAAATTACATCAATATTTTTATTTAACACCTGCGCCCCACCCATGGCCCAGCGCAAACGCTGTTTCCATAAGCCTTGCAGGGTTTCCGGCATCAGTACCCAGACCAGCGCATTCGGTTCAAATTCAATTTTCCAGCCGGCACGCTGCAGTTTCCAGGAAATATCAATATCTTCGGTCAGCATATCGTGCGACCAGTAACCGACCTGATGTACCGCACTTTTACGAAAGGCGGTAATCGCGCCGGAAACAGTAAAAATACGGCCATAGGTGCGCTGGGCACGTTTAATCATGCCAATAATCGAGGAGAATTCTCCGA
Source organism: Acinetobacter sp. AND/436 (assembly GCF_049546925.1). Classification (NCBI taxonomy): domain Bacteria; kingdom Pseudomonadati; phylum Pseudomonadota; class Gammaproteobacteria; order Moraxellales; family Moraxellaceae; genus Acinetobacter; species Acinetobacter sp. AND/436. Next base: position 94,892 of record NZ_JBMXBO010000006.1, on the reverse strand, counting down.
CCTGGACCCGGCCCAATAAGGTCGAGCGATTGCGAATTCGCGGATTGCCCGTAACGGCGGCCACCGCCGGATCACGCTGAAAATGGCGTAACATCCAGCTGGCGGCATGCGGATCGAGCAAGGCATCGCCATCAATTCCAAGCAGATATTCAGCATCGGTGACCAGACTGCCGGCTTGCAGGCCCATGGCCTTGCCCTGATTTTCCGCCAGATGCACCACCCTTAACCGTGGATGCTGGGCCGCCAGACGGTTCAGTACCTCGCCAGTATTGTCCGAGCTGCCATCATTAATCGCGATGACTTCAAAGTTGGGGTACTTTAATGCCAGTGCCTGGGTGATGGTTTCCTCGGCATTATCACCTTCGTTAAAACACGGAATGAGCACCGCCACCAAAGGATATTCCTGTAAAACCGGTGGCTGGGTAAAGGCCGGATCTTTGCGTTCTTTGACATAGAAAATCAGCGCGCCCATCATCCATAAATAGGACATGAATAGCGGATAATAAAACACAAAGTTCAGCACCGATTGCCAGAGTTCTTGCAACATGGTTGTTCCTCTAGCCTGTTACGGTGCGGATGCGGGCTGAGACTGGAAGGCCTGACGCAGCACAGCCGGATCAGGATGATTCTGGATCGGATCATCCGGATAGTAGGCAATGTGCTTCACACCGGCCTGATAGAGTTTCTGAATTGTTTCCGCAATTTCCGCAGATGGAATTTTATTGCCATTACGCCAGTCGACGGCCTGCAATTCAAACACCGTTTTACGCAGCCCTTGCGGATACTGCTGCACCCGACTCAATAACTGCTGATAAAACTGCGCCGGATCATCGACCTGTTCCATATATGGCATGGCCATAATCGCGGTGAAGTCATAACGGTTTAGCGACTGTTCCAGCGACTGGGCATACCAGTTTTCTGAATAGGCCGATAGTGCCACCTGCGCATACAGGTTACGCGAGGTCTGCAAATAAGGCTGATACTGCCGCACGGTATCGGCCAGCTCCATGGCAAAATCATCAATCACTTTGACTTTATAAGCTGTCCATTTCTGCAAGGCAGTATCATCAGCACGCAGTTGTGCCAGATCAGTCGCTAAGCCCTGCTGCTGATAGGCCTTTTTGGCCCAGCTGCTGGCATCTTCATAATCGGACAAGGTGGCATCATCATGGAAAATAATGCCGTTGAACTGTGCCGATTTGGCTAGATCTTCATAAATGCCTTTAATGGTGTTGCGGGCGCGCGGCGAAAATGGGCTTAAACGGTGATAGCCCATGTTCAGATGCTTACCGCTATGCGGCTGCTCGGTTTGCACCAGATCTTGGGCCACCGGATTCGAGGCGGGTAATTCCCAGGCAAATACCGGCATCCAGGCATAGACACGACGTACCTGAGTCCGGGTCTGGATTTGCCAGGCCACACGGTTAAACAGGTCGGCACGCATTGGAATATAACGGTTCGGGAAATAGACCAGATCGGCCGAGCCATTGCCATCCGGATCAGAAAATGCCTGCAAATATACGGTATTGACGCCAATCTGCTGAATCCGGTCCAGCAATAAGCCTAAATTACGTTCCTGCTGCTGCGGGTCCGGATCATAAATATAGTCAATATCGACATGCATGATCTTTTGCGGACGATCATTGTCCGTGCGATGCTGCTGATGTTTCTGGATTTCTTTGGCCAGTAGCGCTGCATCCATGTGTTTTTGAATCAGAATTCGCGGCAATCTGGAAAAACTGTTTACAGGTTGATTCTCGGCATCATCTAGCGTCAGGCTGATTGGCATCTTCAGTTTTTCGGCAATTTTTACCGTATGCAAGTTATAGCGACCATAGGGCCAGACCATAATTTTTGGTGCTTTCAGGCCATGTTTTTGCAACAGGCGCTGATTGGCTTTTAAGTCCTGCTGAATGCGTTTCTGATAAGCGTTGTCATCTTCATAACGCTGCTGCTGCGGAAAATAGGCACGTGCTACGGTGGCCGGCAATTCATTGCCCTGCGGATTGGCCACAATGCCTTTATGCAGGTCATAACTGTGGCTGGCAATTTCCACCAGACCGCTGGCCTGTAATTCTTTTAACTGTGCCCAGCTTAAAAAATGCTGGCGTGACACCAGTTGCCCGCCAAAATTAACCTGTTGCTGTTTTGCTGGTTCTAACCAGCGCCCAACCACCGACAACACGGCCGGAATATTCCGCTGTTTTAAAACAGGATAGACATGCTGATAAAAACTTTGATAGCCATCATCAAAACTCAGCAAGACTGATTTTCCCGGTAGCGCTTTATTCTGTTGCTGCGCCTCTAACAGTTGCTGACTGCCAATAAACTGAAAGCCATTTTGCACCAGCCAGTCCAGATGCTGCTGCAATTGTTCAGGATCAATTGCATATTCAGGCATTAACGGCTGTGGTTCAGAAGTGACTTCGTGGTAGGCAAGGATCGTCAAGTTTTTCATTTCATTTCCCGCCTGTGCCCAACCCATGAGCATACTACAAAGAAAGAAAACAAAAATCTGGACCACTTTAATAAACTGAAATAGAGGAGACATAAGGCGCGCGGAATTCATGGTACAGACAAGAAGATACGATGCTACATTCGAGCAATTGCGCAGATTCAACCATTATTTTATTATTATTTGTGTATACATTTGTTAATTAATCCCGTTTTTTTGCTTTTTGCCCTTGCTTTCAAAATAAAGCAATAAAATATTTATGATTTTATATCATTCACTTAGTTTTACTTATTTTTTAGCCACCCGCCAACGGGTCAGTTGATAATTTTCTAAAGTGTATAGGCTTTTCCAAGCCCAAAATGTGACCTGGTTTTCACTTTTAAATTCTCACTATTTGATACTGAAGCATTTTTCAAAAAGCTAATACATCTGCAAAAATGGAAATGTGGAGATCATTTTGAGCTGAATCTTCATGGCTGAAATAGTATGGATTGAGCCATCTAGATGATTGGAAGTGGGCCGATGAAATCATGCCCTTTACCCTCCCCTCTCTGGCATATTGTGCAGGCTTAGGGTTTAATGACATTTGCCCCAAGTGCACATGGAGAAAAGATGCAAACGCTCGTATGCTATAAACAGCTGCCGATCTGGACACAAGACACTATCCCGCCCGGCTTTTTACGCCAGCACAATACCAAAGCCGGCACTTGGGCCCAACTGAAGGTTTTAAAAGGTGAATTGCGTTTTGCCTTGCTCGATGAAGCAGGCACGCTGTTGTCTGAACATCTGTTTAGCCCGAAGCAGCAACCGCCCATGCTTGAACCGCAGGTGTGGCACAAGATTGTTTCAGCCAGTGCCGATATTGAATGTCAGCTCAGCTTCTACTGCACAGCCGATGACTACTTTGCCAAAAAATATAAACTGACCCCGACCCATTCAGAAATTCTGGCCGCACAGCCATCTTTACAGGGCAACACGGCGCTGGATGTTGGCTGTGGCAGTGGTCGTAATGCGCTGTTTTTAAGTCAGCACGGTTTTCAGGTCGATGCCTGGGATGTTAATACTCAAAGTCTGGAGCGCCTGAACGAGATTATTCAGCAGGAACAGATTCAGAACATTCATACCACGCTACGGGATTTAAATATTAATCCACAGATTCAGGGTCAATACGATTTTGTGTATTGCACGGTGGTGATGATGTTTTTACAACCCGACACCATCCCGACTCTAATTCGGCAGATGCAGCAGGCCACCAAAGCTGGCGGCCTCAACCTGATTGTTTGTGCAATGGATAGTGAAGATTATCCGGTTCAACCGGACTTCCCTTTTAGCTTTAAAGCCGAAGAGTTAAAGGCTTATTATGAGGGCTGGAATTTGCTGAAATACAATGAAAATATCGGTGAACTGCACCGTGTCGATGAACAGGGTAAGCGTATTCAGCAGCGCTTTGCGACATTATTGGCACAGAAAACAGCGTAAAAAATTTATCCTTACATATAAAAGCTGATCGTCTGGATGAGGGTCGGCTTTAGAGGAAGAATACAAAACAGTGATAGTCAGCAAGTTTAATAACTTGCTGATGATTCAATAATTATTGGATAAAGCGACTAAGAAAACGTTACAGCAGATATTCCCAGATCACATAGCCTAGACCAAAACCAATCAATGAGTACAGCGTAATAATAAAGAAGACAAAACTCGCGCTATTTTTCTTTTTTAAAAAGCTCATTGTGATCTCAACGGTAGAATCTGTTGTCACATCTTACCCCAATTTGAGGATTTTTAAAGAGAAACTGGACCTTATCGTGCTGACTAAAAAATCCAGAAGTGCAATTACTCATCACTCGAGACTGTAAATTAAATTGTGTAATTGCCTGAATTTGCTATGTTCATATTCACAACGGAGTCAGGCAATATGATGAACGAACAAAAACTAAAAGACCTTGCAGCAGAATTTGCTAAAGGAATCAAAACAGAAGACGATCTCAACCAATTCACCCGATTGTTGACCAAACTCACTGTTGAAACGGCTCTTAATGCCGAACTTACCGAACATCTGGGACATGAAAAAAATGCCCGTAAATCTGGCTCAAATTCACGCAATGGTTATTCTAGTAAGACTGTACTTAGCGATGATGGGGAGATTGAGATCACCACACCACGTGATCGTGATGGCACTTTCGAACCTCAGTTGATTAAGACAAATCAGACCCGTATCACGCAAATGGATAGCCAGATTCTATCCCTTTATGCCAAAGGCATGACCACCCGTGAAATCGTTGTTACCTTCAAGGAAATGTACGATGCCGATGTATCTCCAACGCTCATTTCCAAGGCGAACAGCACTGCTGTGAGGATGCCGTCAATGAGCAGGTTGCTGAATGGCAAAACCGTCCGCTGGATGTGATCTATCCCATCGTTTATATGGACTGTATTGTGGTTAAAGTCCGTCATAATGGCAGTGTCATCAACAAGGCTGTATTCCTTGCCTTAGGCATTAATCTTGATGGACACAAAGAACTGCTCGGCATGTGGATGGCTGAGAATGAAGGTGCCAAGTTCTGGCTGAATGTCCTGACTGAGCTTAAAAACCGAGGGTTGCAGGATATTCTGATCGCCTGCCTTGCGAAGCAGTGCTTCTCAGGACTAAAAGGCTTTCCTGATGCCATTAACAGCGTATACCCGCAAACCCATATCCAGCTGTGCATTATCCACATGCTGCGCAACAGCTTGAAATACGTGTCATGGAAAGATTACAAGGCGGTCACTCAGGATTTAAAAGCCGTTTATCAATCACCCACTGAAGAGGCAGCCTTGATGGCCCTGGATCAATTTGCCCAAACATGGGATGACAAGTACCCACAGATCAGCAAAAGCTGGCGTACGCACTGGGAGAATCTGAATACCTTCTTTGCTTATCCAGCCGAGATACGCAAAGCCATCTACACTACCAACGCAATCGAGTCATTAAACAGCGTAAAACGCCAAGCGATCAAAAAACGTAAAGTCTTTCCAACGGATGATTCTGTACGTAAAGTGATTTACCTGGCAATTGATGCAGCATCTAAAAAGTAGAATATGCGCGATTCGCGACTGGCGTTTAGCCATGAGCCGCTTTATTATTGAATTCGGTGACCGCTTAAGCAATCACCTTTAAATTGATGAAAAGCAATTACACAAAATTATTTACAGGCTCCATCACTCTAAAATAGAGTTGCAATTTTTATTCTGCTTTATAAAAGCATGGTACGCGGATTCAATTTATAGGGCTTATATGTCGATTGTAATCTTCTATTATGCTTTTTATCTCTAAACAAACTTGTATCTTTTATGTCCAAGCTCAATCATTTTTGCCAATCTATTTATTGATCATTCACCGATATGAACATTATCTTATCGCTCCAACACCTCATTAGGTAAAACAAACTCTAACTTAATATCGTATGCAGTCACTGTCCGTGTACACTTTGGTTTATCTAGTCCTTTACATTTTTCATGACGGTCTAATTTATTGTTTTTTTTAAATCAAATTAATAAGAAATAAAAATCTCCTCTTAAAAGAGCGGTCGTACATTCTATTATTCTTCACCATCAAACTGCCAGAATACAATCCCCCAATCACTTTTAAAATCAGGAAAGATATCTCCCTGTTTAAAATATTGACGTGAATTTTCTTTGGCAAATGTATACCAGTAGCCGCTGCATGGGGATAAGAACAAGCAAGAAATTGCAAAATTAAGCGTGGCACACACAGCATAAGGCCACTGATATTTCTACTTGTTGAAATAAAAATGTGGCAAATAAAAAAGCTACTTACATAAGTGGCTGATTTATAAAATAAATTCTGGTGGAGGTGGCGGGAGTTGAACCCGCGTCCGCCAACACTACGCTCGAGAATACTACATGCTTAGATATCGTCTATTGTTTTAACACTTTAAGACCCGACGAACAGGGTTCAAAGTGCGATCCTCTAAGTTTGGTATAAAGCCCCGAGGCTTGGCTCTATACGGACTTGTGTGCGTTCGCTTCGGTCGGGTTCACTGACCACAAGTATTCAGTGAAGCGGACAAGCGGCCCTTAGGCAGCTAGAGCGTAAGTTTCGTCGTTTGCGACTATTTAAATGCAAATTTGATTTACGAGAGAAAATGCGCTCTCGGCATGCATCTATGAGTTTCATCATCAGCGTCGAAGCCAATAACACCCCCAGACTACAGCGCCATCATAGCATAAAAGTTGAAAATTACGAGATCATTTCACAACTATTCACCGCAAGATCTGCGCTTAATAACATAATTGCGCTAATATTTTAAATTTCAAGTCAGATAACAGTATAAATTATGACTTATTTACTCGCCCTGGATCAGGGCACGACCTCAAGTCGCGCGATTATTTTTAATGAACATGGGCAGGTTCAGGCCAGCGCGCAACGCGAAACCCAAATCAACACCCCGCAATCCGGCTGGGTGGAACAGGATGCCCAGGAAATCTGGAGCAGCCAGATGGCTGTGGTGCAACAGGCGCTAGCATCTGCACGGATTCTGGCCAAAGATATTCAGGCCATTGGCCTCACCAACCAGCGGGAAACCACCATCGTCTGGGACAAACGCAATGGCCAGCCCTTGGCGCCGGCCATCATCTGGCAAGACCGGCGCGCAGCCGACTGGTGTAATCAGCTGCTGCAACAGGGACTGCAACAAAAAATACAGCAGACCACCGGATTATTAATTGACCCTTATTTTAGTGCCGGCAAGCTGGTCTGGTTGCTTAAGCATATTCCCGGTCTGGCCGAACTGGCAGCGCAAGGTCATGTTGCCTTTGGTACCGTCGATAGCTGGCTAATCTGGAACCTGACCCAAGGCGCCGAGCATGTAATTGAAGTCAGCAATGCCTCACGCACCATGCTCATGAATTTACAGACCCAAAGCTGGGATGAAGAGCTGCTGCAACTTTTTCAGATTCCCGCTTCGGTCTTACCAAAAATCATCAGTTCCGACCATTATGTGGCCGATACCGCTGCCGGCTTACTCGGCGCCCGACTTCCAATCAGCGGCATTCTGGGTGATCAGCAATCGGCCCTGTTCGGCCAGTCCTGCTTTGAGCCGGGCATGGCCAAAAACACCTATGGCACCGGCTGCTTTATGCTGTTTAATACCGGTTCGACACTGCAATACAGCCAGAATAAACTGCTCAGCACCTTGGCCTGGCAATGCCAGAACCAGACCCATTATGCGCTTGAAGGCAGTGTGTTTATGGCCGGTGCGATTGTGCAATGGCTACGCGATGGTTTGGGCATCATTCAACAGAGTGCCGAGGTCGAACAGCTGGCCAGTCAGGTCCGCGATACCGATGGCGTGGTGCTGGTGCCGGCTTTTACCGGTCTAGGTGCGCCGCATTGGGACAGTGATGCACGTGCCCTGCTCTGCGGTATGTCGCGTGGCACTCACAAAGCCCATATCGCCCGGGCAGCGCTTGAAGCAATTGCCTTTCAGGTGGCCGATGTTCTCAGCGCGATGCAGTCAGATATTCAGCAACCGCTCAAAGAATTACGGGTCGATGGCGGCGCCAGCTGTAATGATATGCTAATGCAGTTTCAGGCCGATCTGCTCAATGTGCCAGTGTTAAGGCCGCAAATGCGAGAATCCACCGCCTGGGGCGCAGCGGCAATGGCCGGGCTTAAATCCGGGGTGTTTAACAGCCTGAATGATATTGCTGATAACTGGCAGCTGGAACGCGCGTTTGAACCCGGCATGGGAGAAGATCAGCGTCAGGCACATTTGCAAAAATGGCAACAGGCGCTAAAACGTGCCCGTTCCGATCTTTAAACGGCACACGCCCCGCGAAATCGCTCAAGCTTGATTTTTACGCTATTCACCGCGACTGATCCAAATAAAAAACAGGCCCGATTGAGCCTGTTTTTTTATCTGCCAATCAATCCATTTGGATTAATAAGCATAAGACGCAATTGCAGTGGCAATGGCTTTATGTTCATCATTGACCAAAGTCATGCGCATGGTACAGCCTTTACGGCCCAAACGCAGGGTTTCAGCACGGGCCGTAAAATATTTGCCTCGCCCCGGCGCCAGATAATCCACCCGCATATCCACCGTGGCCAATCGGGTCACTTTCTTGATGGTATCAGGTAACTGCTCCGGCTCGGTGCGCTTATACAGCTCGCCCATCGCCACAATCCCGCCCACACTGTCCAGAATTGTCGCAGCAACCCCGCCATGTAAAATCTGGAAAGCCACATTGCCAATCAGCTGCGGCTGCATCTCGATATAGGCTTCAATCTGCTGATCCACCACGCGCATCTGCATGCCGTTATGCTTGAAAAATGGTGAACTGTTAAAGGCCTGACACAATTGCTGTAAGACGACATCAATATCTACTTTCGAACCCAAATGAATGCCTCCGGTCCACTTTTTTGCCATATCGCTCATAAATTGGCCAATTACCTTAAATTGAGAAAAAACGCATGTATTTTGCCCCACAATCCTGTTTATGGGTCTACAATATTGCCTAGTTTAATACTGATCAGTGAGATTGTTATGACTTATACGTTCAATCGTCCCGCATTTCCTGCCACTCGTATGCGTCGTATCCGTAAAAATGACCAGCTACGTGCCATGGTGCGAGAAACCCAGCTCACGGTTGATCATCTCATTTATCCAGTATTTGTTTTACCCGGTCAGAACCAGACCCAAGATATTCCAAGCATGCCCAACATTCAGCGCCTGTCGGCCGATCTGCTGCTGAAAAAAGCCGAACGCCTGCTGGAACTGGGCGTGTCTAAACTGGCGCTGTTTCCGGTCACCCCACAAGAAGATAAAAGCCTGACCGCCGAAGCCGCCTGGCGCGAAGATGGCCTGGTACAAAGCACGGTCCGTTTACTGAAAAAAGAACTCCCGGAGATGGTGCTGATTACCGACGGCGCCCTCGATCCGTACACCACTCATGGTCAGGACGGCATTATTGATGACAGCGGTTATGTGCTGAATGATGAAACCGTAGCAGCCTTAATCAAGCAATGCTTAAGCCATGCCGAAGCCGGTGCCGATGTGGTGGCACCAAGTGACATGATGGATGGCCGTATTGGTGCTATCCGTCAGGCACTGGAAGCACAAGGTCATATCTATACCAACATCATGGCTTACTCGGCCAAATATGCTTCCAGCTTTTATGGCCCGTTCCGTGACGCCGTCGGCTCGGCCAGCAATTTAAAAGGCGGCAATAAATACAATTACCAGATGGATATTGGCAACCGTGCAGAAGCGCTGCATGAAATCGCGCTGGATATTCAGGAAGGCGCCGACATGGTCATTGTCAAACCAGGTATGCCATATCTAGATATTGTCCGTGAAGTCAAAGATACCTTTGCTGTGCCAACCTTTGTTTATCAGGTCAGTGGCGAATACGCGATGCTGGCTGCTGCCATTCAAAATGGCTGGTTATCCGACAGCGTGATCATTGAATCGCTGATGAGCTGCCGCCGTGCCGGTGCCGATGGGATCTGGACCTACTTTGCAGAAGAAGCCGCACTCAAACTCAAAGACATGAAATAAGGATATTGCCACTGCAATGAAGCACATTGCCATGATTGGCGCCGGCATTAGTGGACTGATGTCGGCGCTGGAGCTATTGGAACAGGGCTGCTCGGTCAGTATTTTTGATCAGCAGCAATCCGGTCAGGCCGCTTCCTGGGCCGGTGGTGGTATTCTCTCTCCAATGTATCCGTGGCGTTATCCGGCAGCGGTAAATGTGCTGGCGCAATCGGCCAAGACTGAATATCTGCGCTGGAATGCTAAACTTCAGCCTGACACCGGCATTGATTTTCAGATCCATGAAACCGGTATGCTGATTTTTGATGAAAGCGATTTTGACATCGGTCTGAATTTCGCCGAGCAGTTTCAGCAACCGATGCAGCAGGCAGAGCATCTGCACAGCACCAAACTGCATCAACTGAATCCACATATTTCCGCCCAGTTCCAGCAGGCCATCTATTTCCCGCAGCTGGCCAATGTGCGTAATCCGCGTTTATTACAGTCAATTCTGTGCTATTTAAAGCAGCATCCACGGGTGCAGCTGTTTGAACACTGCCCGATTGAACGCCTAGAACTGCACGGTCAGCAAGTACGTGCCATTGTTGATCAGACCGGACAGCGTTATCAGGCCGATGACTATGTCTTGACCACCGGCGCCTGGTCAGCGCGCTGGGCCGAGCAGCTTGATGTACAGATTCCGGTACGTCCGGTACATGGACAGATGGTACTGTTTAAAACTCCTGAAAACTGGCTGCCCACCATGTGCATGAATCAAGTCATGTATCTGATTCCGCGTCAGGACGGCCATATTGTCTGTGGTTCCAGTATGGCAGAACAGGGCTTTGATACCCGTTTGAATGCCGATACCACGGCCAATATTCTGGAGGCCAGCTATGCCATGGTGCCAGCCTTAAAAGACCTGCCCATCATCAAGCAATGGGCCGGTTTACGCCCTGGCTCACCAGACGGCGGTATTCCCTATATTGGCTTGATGCCGGAGTTTGACAATCTGTGGGCCAATTTTGGCCATTTCCGCAATGGCTTATGTATGGCACCAGCCTCTGCGCGTTTGCTGCGTCAACTGCTATTGGGCCAGCCCCCAGATGTATCTCCGGAGGCTTATAGTCCCGCCCGTTTACAGCATGCTGCACTGGCCAGTTAAGATTGGAACAATTCCCCTACCCGAGACGAAGGGAAAATACGTCAGATGATTTAGCCCTGATGCTATGAACCAAACATTTTCGCCGCCATCCGCTGCGCCTGTTTGCCATAAAACCAGTACGTCAGCAGATACAGCGGAATGGCAATTAATAACCACATAATCACCACCACGCTTAAAAATTGCGGCTGCTGTAAATACAGCAGAAAATCCTGCCAGATGGTTGGGCTCTGACGGGAAAAAATCCAGATGCCGAGTAATAAAAAGGCCAGATTATAGCCCCAGAAAATCAGGCTAAAACCCAAGGTCAGCTTTTTACGCTCGGCCTGAGACGGTGCGCGCTGCTGCTGTTTTAAAAATTTAAACAGCACCCAGATCATGGCAACCAAGTAAGGCACTGCGGTTAAAATGCCGCCCACACCTGCCGGTAACAATGCAGCCAGTACCCCGCAGATACAGGTAAAGATCAGACAGAAAAATAAAAACCAGAGAAAATAACGTGTTAGAGAAATCATTAAACTGTCTACCTGAGCCATAAGCAACTAGTATAAAAAAAATTGATTTTTTTTGCATGATCCTGTCAACCGTTGTGCCCGAACAGGCGTTATATAGGGCACAAGCTTCATCTCCGGCGAATTTGTAACGGCATCCACAAATTTTTCGGGAAGCTTTGCTAAAGCAATAAGCGAATGTGAATCAAGTTTTTGTATAGCAGCCAAATGCTTTGTTCATCGCACTTTTTATTTGGCCGACGATTTATCATCACTCGAATCGTCGGCTTTTATTTGTCTGGCCTTTGCTGGTGAGCAGCACTCATCTTCAGGACAATAAAGATTAAACGTCAGCGTTTTCTATCGGTACAGAATTTTAAATTTCGCCCTCAGCTATAGTATGCTTGCCTAAAGCAAAACAGGTTGATGACATGGCAGTGCATTTTTTTCATACGTCAGATTGGCATTTGGGGCAATTTTTCCATAACCACGATCGTGAATATGAACATGCACAGTTTTTAGACTGGTTATTAGAACAAATCCAGGAAAAACAGCCGAATGCCCTGTTTATTGCCGGGGATATTTTTGATGTGATTAACCCGGCCTCCAGCGCGCAGCGCCAGCTGTACCAGTTTCTGGCCGATGCTCATGCCATTGCACCGCACATGCAAACCCTGATGATTGCCGGCAACCATGACTCCGGCTACCGCATTGAACAGGTGGAACCGTTGCTGGCCAAGTTTAAGGCCAAGGCGGTTGGGGTGATTCAGCGCAATGCCGACAACCAGCTGGATCTCGACCGTTTACTGGTACCAATTTATGATGCCGAAAATACGATTATTGCCTGGTGTCTGACCCTGCCGTTTTTGCGCACTGCGGAAATTACCGGACTGAATGAGCAGACCCAGAACGCCCAGAATGCGATTGCCTATTTACATCAGCAGTTGATTGCCGAAGCCAAACGCCGTAAAACGGAAGATCAGGCACTAATCCTGATGTCACATGCGCATATGCAAGGTGGCGAAACCTCAGATTCAGAACGGCCGATCATTATTGGTCATGAAGAAGCACTTTCCACTGCCCTATTTGATGATGTGATTGACTATGTCGCGCTGGGGCATCTGCATAAACCGCAAAAAGTCCAGCATCCACATATCCGCTATAGCGGCTCTCCAATTCCGCTGTCTTTTAGTGAAATCCAGTACAAGCATCAGGTGCTCGAGGTCAAGATTGACCCGCAGGCTGCGCCCGAACAGCGCCTGCAACTGGGCTCACTGCTGATTCCGCGCAGTGTACAGCTGCACCGTATTCGCGGCAGTCTGGATGAAGTGTTTCAGCAACTGAAAGCCCTCCCGCAAGGTACGGTGGAACGCATCTGCCAGCGTGATTATCTGGAAATTGAATACAGCACCGATGTACCACCACCGGTCGATTTACGCCAGCAGATTGAACAGACCTTACCGGAACAGCGCTATCGCCTGTTACGCATTTGCCGGGTCTACACCCCACAGGAAGATCAGGCCGCAGATCAGTCCAAAATTGATCTGGCCCCGCCCACACCGGACAGCTTATTCAAACAGTTGTGGAGCAAAATGGGCTATCAGCCGGATGCCTCGGTCGAGCGAGATTTTATGCAGCTGCTGATTGAAGCGCAGCATAGCCTTGAACAAGAACAGCCATAAGGATCAGACATGAAAATTTTACGTTTAAGTCTGAATAATCTGGCTTCTATTGCCGGCACCCAGGACATCAACTTTGAAAGCGCACCGCTGGCTCATGCCGGCCTGATTGCGATTACCGGAAAAACTGGGGCCGGTAAATCGACCCTGCTCGATGCCATGTGTCTGGCGCTGTATGACCAGATTCCGCGCTTAAACGGCGCTGCCGGGGCGCTTAAAGATGCCAGCGGTCAGGGCATCTCGATTAAAGATTCTAAAAATATTCTGCGCCGCGGCTGTACCCAAGGCTTTGCCGAACTGGAATTTATTGCGCTGGATCAAAAGCGTTATCTGGCACGCTGGGAAGTGCGCCGCGCCCGTAACAAGGTCGATGGCAATTTAAAAGTCGAACGCGCGATTACCGCTGTGGAAGATCAGCGCGTGCTGACCCAGAAAATTTCGGAATGCACCCCGACTGTTGAAAAGCTGATTGGGCTGAGTTTTGAGCAGTTTACCCGCGCCGTCTTGCTGGCCCAGTCTGAAGTGGGTGCGTTTTTAAAGGCCAAAGATCAGGACCGCGCCGACTTGCTGGAATATCTGACCAATTCCCATATTTTCAGTCTGGTCAGTCAGAAAGCCTTTGAAAAAATCCGCCAGATTCGCAGCGAAAAAGAACAGTTACAACAACTGATGGGGCATATTGAGTTGCTTAGTGATGAGCAGCTACAAGCCCTGCAACAGCAGCATGCCCAGAGCAAACTGAGTCTGCATGAAAAACTGCAAAGCGAAAAACTGCTGTTGAATGATTTAAGCTGGTACAAGCAGCAACATCGTCTGCACAGTGAAATTCAGGCCAAAAAAGAATTTTATCTGGTGCAGGTCGATGCCAACCAGAAAATGCAGCCGCAGCGTGACCTGCTGGCGCAGCTGGACCAGTTTCAGGAAATCCGTGAACAGTATCTGCAGCAGCGCCAGCAACAGTTGCAACAGCAACAGCTGGCGCAGCAACTTGAGCAATTCCAGCCGGAATTTCAACACTGTGAACAGCAGCATCAGCAGGCACAGCAGCAGCTGGAACAATTGCAGCACAGCGCGCAACAACAGCAGAAAGAACAGCTACAGTTACAACCCGTGTTAGAACAGGCACTACAGCTGGATGGCCAGATTGAGCATCTGATTCAGCGCTATAAAGAAGCCGATGCCCAGCTGAAACAGATTCAACATGAAAAAATTACGCCACTAACCACCCAGCAGCACGGCCAGCAACAGCACTTACAGCAGTTGCATACGCATTTAGAACATCTGGAACAGCAATCGGTCCAGCATGCCTTTCTGGCAGTATTTGACCGTGAGCCGCACAGTATTTTGCAACGCTTGCAGCAATTTCAGAAACTGCAGCAACAGCTACAGCAGCAGGCACCGGCACATGCGCACAGTTCACTGGCCCAGTTGCAACAGCAGCTAGATGATGTAAAACAGCAACAGGCCGATGCGCTCCAGCAGGCCGGCTCAATGGCTGAACTGGAACAGCAAGCCACAGAACTGGAACAGCAGCAGGTACAGCACCAGCAACACAGCCAGCAGCTGGAACAAGCCCTGTTCCTGTTACAACACATGCTGAACGAGCAGCAGGAACAGCAGCAATTACAGCAGCACATGACCCAGCTTCAGGCCGAGCTAAGCAGCTTGCAACAGGCGCAAACTGAAGCACAGCAGCACTACCAGAATGCCCAGACGGCACGTGAACAGCTGGAACAGATTTTTGCCCAGCAGCGTTTATTGCAGGCACAAAGTGTGCAGGAGTTGCGTCAGCAGCTGCAAGCAGAACAGCCGTGTATGGTCTGCGGTAGCACTGAGCATCCATTTGTCAGTCATCAGGATTTGCTGGAATCTGCACTGCAGTCGGTGCAGGACACCCAGTTACAACAGGCCCAGCAGCAGGAACAGCAGTGCCAGCAGCAGCTCCAGCAATTACAATTGCAACATTCCAAACAGCAAACCCTGCTGGAACAGAAACAGCTACGCTCTAGCCAGCTTCAAGACAGTGTGCAACAGAAACTGCAGCAGGTTCAAAAGCTCAGCCCAAGCACACAGCTGGATGATACAGCACACGATCTGACCGCCTTGCAGACCACACTGCAACACAAGCTAAATCAGCAGCAACAGCAGTTACAGCAGCTAAAAACTCGCCAGCAACAGCTGAAAAGCCAGACCCAGCAGCTGCAACATTTGCAGCAACAGATTCAGTCCCTGCAGTTACTCTGTCAGCAATTCCAGCAGCTGGAACAACTGATTGAACCGGTTACCCAGGCACTGGAACCGGCCCAGCAAGCGCAATGGGCAAACCAGGCCGAGATGTGTCAGACTCTTATTGCCCTGCTGAGCAGCCGGACTCAATACCTGCAACAGCGCGAGCAATGCCTGCAACAGCAGCAGGAATTACAGCGCCAGATCAAAGACGGCGAACAGCAACTACAGTTCTATCAGCAGCAACAGCAACAGCTGAGCAATGACCTTACCCATGCACAAACTCAAGGCAGCCAGTTGCGCCAGCAGGTACGTGATCTCAGCCAGCAACATGCTGGACAGGTGCTGGATACCGGCAAAGCCTGGCAGCAGCTGTTACGAGAGCAGCAGCAACAACTCCAGCAGCAGGTAGAACAGCAACACCTGCACTGCCGTCAGCTGGAACAGCAATTCCAGCAGGCGCAGCTGAAACAGCAAGACCTGCATACACGCCAGCAGCAGCTTCTGGAAAGTGTACAGCAGCTACAGCACAACATTCAGCAGTGGCAAAGCCAGCATCCACAGTTCACTGCCGAGAAGATTGAGCAGTGTCTGGGTATTGATCTGGCCAGCTGGCAGGCCATGCGTCAGGCCATCCAGCAACAGCAGCAAGTCATGCTCAGTGCACAAAGTGCGCTGGATGTATTGCAGGAGCAATTCCAGCAGCATCAGGCCCAGCAACCAACTGCCAGCTATGATGAGGTGACCACCCAACTGGAACAGCTGGAACAAGAAAAAAACAGCTTGCAGGAGCAGTTTAACCAGCTGGAAACCCAGTTACGCATGCAGCAACAGGCGCAGGCACAACTGTCCAAATTCCAGAGCCAGATTGAAAAAATTCAGGCTGAAGAATATCGCTGGGGCCGGATTGCCGATTTAATTGGCAGCAAGGAAGGCACCAAATTCCAGAAAATTGCCCAGGAACATCATCTGGATATTCTGGTGGAACATGCCAACCAGCAACTGCAGCCACTGGCACCGCGTTATCAGCTACAACGTATTCCCAACAGTCTGGGCCTCGCGATTCTGGATCATGACATGAATGGCGAAATCCGGCCGGTACTGTCTTTATCGGGGGGTGAAACCTTCCTGGTATCACTGGCGCTGGCACTGGCCATTGCCAATATGGCCTCCGGCTCCATGAAACTGGAATCGCTGTTTATTGATGAAGGCTTTGGGACGCTCGATCCGGCCTCGCTACATATGGTGATGAACGCACTCGACCGGCTGCAAAGCCAGGGCCGTAAAGTGGTGCTGATTTCCCATATTCAGGAAATTCACGAACGGATTCCGGTCCAAATTCAGGTCAAACCAATTGGTGCTGGGGCCAGTACCCTGCAGATCGTAGGCTAGACCATGTTCTGGCACTATCGTCCGCTCTCGCCGCAGCTCAGCCTGCAGCTGGAAAGCCTGCGCGGATGGAGTGCCATTCTGGTGCTGTTCAGCCACTGTTTTCAGGCCTTTATTGGTCCGCTGGATCAGACCTTGTATTCGGGTGTGCGTCTGCTCGGACAAGCCGCAGTGATGATGTTCTTTGTTCTAAGCGGCTATCTGATTGGACATTCCATCCGTCACAATATCCATCGCCATCGACAGTTTTCAGGCTTGGCCTATAGCCGGCAACGCTGCCAGCGTATTCTGGGACCATTTTTATTTGCCATGTTGCTGACCTTGTTATTGTATGCACTGGCGCCCTACTTTTTTGCGTCCGGCTCCCGTGGCATTGAGGCGGGTCACAGCTTTATGATCCGGCACAGCTATGACATTAGCGCAGCCGATTTTCTCGGTTCGCTGTTTTTCGTTAATGGTTTTGTAACGCCGACGGTATCGGCCAATGCTGCCCTCTGGAGCCTGAGCTATGAGGTCTGGTTTTATGTTCTGGCCGGTTGTCTGGTGACATTCAGACCTGGGAGCATCCTGCTGTTTTTAACCCTGCTGCTTGGCTTAAGCCTGCTCAATATCCAGTTCCTGATTTATTTTCTGGTCTGGTTGTTGGCTTTTGCTTTTGCCAGTCCGGCATGGAGCAAACAGATTCCAGCCGCCCAACTGCACTATTTTAAATCCGGTTTTCTGCTCTTGGCGCTGCTGATTGCCCTGTTTGATGCCAACCAGTTTCACTCCATTTATCTGGCGCAGTACTATACTGGCGAAAATTTCAGGCTGTTTAACCTGTGTATCGGGATTGCAGCGGCCTGCTGGCTGCTACAACTGGCGCGTGGTGAACGGCAGATTCAGGTGATCTGGCCGGCTTCCGCGCAGTTTTCCTATACCCTGTATATCACCCATTTCCCGTTGCTGATTTTTATCCTGGGCTGTTTTCCGTTTACGCTGCAGCACGGTTTAGGAGTAGCTCTGCTCAGCCTGATTATCACAATGGCGGTGCTGATTGGTTTTGCCTGGCTGGTGGCGCAAAAACTGGAACCACCGCGCCGGATTGAACGGCACTTGTCCTAAGCGGGCTGTGGTACCAAAGAACAAGCTGAATATTGTGATGCAGCGTTATTTCGAATAATCGCGCGCACCAAATAAAGCTGTGCCAATCCGCAGCATGGTCGAACCTGCGGCAATTGCTGCATTTAAATCACCGGACATGCCCATACTTAACGTATCCCAATCTGCAGGCTGTGCATGTTGCGCCTTGACCGTATCAAACAGTTGTTTGGCATCCTGAAATGCTGCGGTGTTATCTGGTGCCGGAATCACCATCAGGCCACGTAAACGTAAATTCGGCAACCGACTGATCTGCTCGACCAGCGCCGGTACTTCGGCAGGGCTACAGCCATCTTTGCTATCCTGTCCATCAATATTGACCTGCAGGCAGATATTCAGTGGCGCCTGCTGATCGCTGCGCTGATTGGACAAGCGCTCAGCAATAATCAGCCGGTCTACCCCATGCACCCAGGCAAATTTTTCAGCCAGATGCTTGGTTTTGTTGCGCTGCACATGGCCAATAAAATGCCACTCAATGTCTAAATCCTGCAGTGCCTCAATTTTTTCCAGCGCTTCCTGTAAATAGTTTTCGCCAAAGGCTCGCTGTCCGGTCTGGTACATTTCCTGCAACACAGCACTCGGATGGGTTTTGGAAACCGCCAGCAGCTGGACCTCTGCCGGGTCACGCTGCGCCTGCTGACAGGCATGCTGAATTTGTTCTAACACATGTTGACGCGATTTTTGCAGGCTATTCATTGATGCGGTTCTCATTTTCATTCATCTTTTTTACTTTGCCCTCGTGCTAGGTGTTGGTTAAGCTGAGGGAAAGCCGTATTATTCTAACAAAATAATTAAGATTTATATGATCTCGGGGAACTTATGGATATTACAGAACTATTGGCCTTTTCGGCAAAAAATGGGGCATCGGATTTACACCTGTCGGCAGGCATGCCGCCACTGATTCGTGTGGATGGTGAAGTACGCCGCATCAATTTGCCCGCCTTGGAACATAAAGAAGTCCACAAGCTGGTCTATGACATCATGAACGACAAACAGCGCCGTGATTATGAAGATAACCTGGAAACTGACTTCTCGTTTGAAGTCCCGGGCGTGGCGCGTTTCCGTGTTAACGCATTTAACCAGAACCGCGGTGCAGGCGCGGTGTTTCGTACCATTCCCTCTAAAGTGCTGACCATTGAAGATTTGGGAATGGGTCAAATCTTTAGAGATATCTGTGACTATCCACGTGGTCTAGTGCTGGTCACGGGGCCGACGGGTTCGGGTAAATCCACCACCCTGGCGGCGATGATTGACTATATCAATGACAATCGCTATGACCACATCCTGACCGTGGAAGACCCGATTGAATTTGTGCATCAGTCTAAAAAATGTCTGGTCAACCAGCGTGAAGTGCATCGTGATACCCACGGCTTTAATGAAGCACTACGTTCGGCGCTGCGTGAAGACCCGGATATTATTCTGGTCGGTGAGATGCGTGACCTGGAAACCATCCGTTTGGCACTTACCGCGGCAGAAACCGGTCACCTGGTCTTTGGTACCCTGCATACCACCTCGGCGGCAAAAACCATTGACCGTGTGATTGACGTCTTTCCGGCCGAAGAAAAAGATATGGTGCGTGCCATGCTGTCTGAATCTTTACAGGCGGTCATTTCACAAACCCTGCTCAAGAAAAATGGCGGTGGCCGTGTGGCGGCGCATGAAATCATGATCGGGATTCCGGCCATCCGTAACCTGATTCGTGAAAACAAGGTTGCACAGATGTACTCGGCCATTCAAACCGGTGCCAACTACGGCATGAGTACGCTGGACCAGAGCCTGAAAGCCCTGGTCAGCCGTGGCGTGATCAGTCCACAGACCGCGCGTACTGTGGCGAAACAGCCAGAATCGTTCCTCTAATCGTGTGCAGGAAGCCAGGACAGCGCTATGGACTTTAATGATTTATTGAATTTAATGATTCAGCAAAAAGCATCGGACCTGTTTATTACGGCCGATGTTGAGCCTTCCATGAAAATTAACGGCCAGATTGTGCCAGTGGCCAAATCCAAACTGACCGGGGAAATTGTCGGCCAGCTGCTCAACTCGATTATGACCGACAAGCAGCGCAAGGAATTTGCCGATACCCGTGAATGTAACTTTGCCA
This sequence comes from Acinetobacter sp. AND/436, assembly GCF_049546925.1. NCBI lineage: Bacteria > Pseudomonadati > Pseudomonadota > Gammaproteobacteria > Moraxellales > Moraxellaceae > Acinetobacter > Acinetobacter sp. AND/436. The sequence goes on along the minus strand of NZ_JBMXBO010000006.1, from coordinate 74,711 downwards.
TCACCAACCGTGATAAAAGCGCACGTTTCCGTGTCAGCGCTTTTCAGCAGCGTGATGAACCGGGCATGGTGCTGCGTCGGATTGAAACCAAAATTCCGACCATGGAAGAACTGAAACTGCCACCTATTTTAAAAGATCTGGCCATGACCAAACGTGGCATCATCATCTTTGTCGGGGCAACCGGTACCGGTAAATCGACCTCTTTGGCGTCAATTATTGGTTATCGTAACCAGAATTCCAAAGGTCATATCATCACCATTGAAGACCCGATTGAATTTGTGCACGAACACGCCGGCTGTATTATTACCCAGCGTGAAGTAGGCATTGATACCGATTCGTTTGAAGTGGCACTGAAAAACACCTTGCGTCAGGCCCCAGATGTGATCCTGATTGGTGAGATCCGTTCACGTGAAACCATGGATTATGCAATTGCCTTTGCCGAAACCGGTCACCTGGTATTTGCCACCCTGCACGCCAACAACGCCAACCAAGCCATTGACCGGATTATCCACTTCTTTGAGGCTGACCGTCATGGCCAGCTGTTTATGGATTTATCACTGAACCTGAAAGCCATTGTGGCACAGCAGCTGATTCCCACCATTGATGGCAACTCACGTCGTGCCGCGATTGAACTGCTGATTAACTCGCCACTGGTGTCCGATTTAATCCGTAAAGGCGATGTGCACGAAATTAAAGACCTGATGAAGCGTTCACGTGAGTTGGGTATGCAAACCTTTGACCAGGCCCTGTATGACCTGTATAAAGCCAAGCAGATCAGCTACAAAGATGCCCTGAAACATGCTGACTCACCAAACGATTTGCGTCTGCAAATCAAGCTGTCGGAAGAAGGCGGCGAGCGTTTAATGCATGCCACTTCGAATATTACCTTCGACGGGCAATAATTTTAGGCAAAAAAAACAGGCTGATCTTCAGCCTGTTTTTATGGGTTGATTTATTGATGGGCAGTTTTGCGCTTATTTTTTACGGAACGCTTCGCGGCATTCCGGCGCATCGCAGTAGCCATATAAATTCAGTGAGTGACCGGTCAGTTCAAAACCAAACTTTTTCGCCACTTCATGCTGTTCGTGTTCAATCACGTCGTTGGTAAATTCCACCACTTTATTACAGTTCTGGCATACCAGGTGGTCGTGGTGATCTTCCTGCATAATTTCAAAAACCGAATGATTATTTTCAAAATTATGACGCTCGATAATCCCCGCGGCTTCAAACTGTGTTAACACGCGATACACAGTTGCTAAACCCACATCTTCACCCTGTTCGAGTAAAGTCTTGTAAATATCTTCCGCGCTTAAGTGATGTTGTCTTGAATTTTCTAATAATTCCAATATTTTAATTCGTGGAAGTGTAACTTTAAGGCCAGCTTTGCGTAGATCTTGATTTGAAATAGGCATGAAAAAAGGTCTCTCAACAAAATTAAAGTTGGAATATGCAACAAAGTTAAGATGCAGTATGATCTATGCTTGGATCGAATGCATCAATAATTAATTGGGATAGTGTAGCAAAATGCAAAAAGTCATGTTGACGTTATTCGTCACTTCATTGCTCATGGGTTGTTCGACCTTGGGCGTTTATAAAGTAGATATTCCTCAAGGCACCCCCTTAACCCAAGCACAAGCTGCAAAAATTCAGGTCGGCATGAGCCACCAACAGGTCCGCTTTTTGCTGGGTAGCCCAACCATTTCAGATCCAATGAATCCTTTACGTTGGGACTATATTTACCATTATATCCCAGGAACCTATGCTAAAAAAGCCAAGATTCCCGCTGCACAAGGTCAACACTTAAAAATCTACTTCGATCAAACCGGTATTGTGCAGAAAATTGAAGGTTTAGAAACCATTCCTGAACAGCAACCAGGCTTACCGGGTTCAAAAGAAGCAATTTTAACCGCGCCCCCACTATAGCCCCTTTCAGATAAAAAGAAACCCCTCAGTGAGGGGTTTTTCTTATGAACTCAATTGCTTAAAGCGATTGCCTTTGGCATAGCGGCCCACCGGGTTTTTCGCTGCTCGTTTGCGGCGGATATCTTTCGGATTAATGGTCAGCGGCCGGTAAATCTCGACCCGGTCACCCGGTTGCAGTGGCTGCTGCGCATCGGTTAAACGGCTACCAAAAATTCCCAGTTGCAGCGGTTCAGGCAAACTGACCTGTTCGCTAATCCCGCTCTGCTGAATCGCATCCAGCGCAGTCATGCCATTTTGATACGGCACTGCCAGATGAAACTGCTGTTCGGCTGAGGCAAAAGCCACCCAGACATACTGCGCAGTCATCAGAACATTTGTCCAATCACGGCCAGCAGCGCAGCAATAATTGCCAGTGGCAAGACAATACGGATGGCAATACGCCACAGGTTATAAAAGGCTTCACTGCTGAAGTTCATGGATTTACGCAAATGACTGATTTTCATGATCCAACCGGCGAAAATCGCATAAATCAGACAAATCACCAGGCCCCAGATCATCAGCAGCGGATTTAACACACTGGCCAGACCTGGAATGGCCCAGATCAACGTGACTGCCAGCAGAATGATCCATTGAATTGCCACTGCAATCTGACGCTGTGCCAACTGTTCACGTGCCAGTTGCAGGATGAGCGCAGCAGCCATCACCACAGCAAAAGCCAGCGCAAAAGCGGGTAGCTGAGCAGTCGCGGCAAAGAAAGCAAAGGCAATCACGGCCAGTAATTGCGCCAGCCAGATCGGGAACACGGTTTTGGTCGCCACCTGTTGCTGTTGTACCGCCGGCAAACTGGTTTGCCAGTACAGACCCAGACCTAGGCCACTGGCCACCAACGCCAGTACTGTGGCATTGCCCCACTCGCCAAACTCAAGCGCGGTCATTTGCCATTCAGCAACCGGAGCACCCATCACTTGCGCCAGAATAAAGGCAGCAATCACACCGACCGCAGTCAGGCCAAGCAGCAGCAGACGCGAAATAAAAGACAATGCCAGGGCAACCAGTGCCAAGCCAATAAAAATCCACAACGGTAGAATCGTTGGCAGTGCTAGCTGGGTCAGCATTTGGCTGACATTAAACAGCATCGCGCCTGCTAAAAATGGAATAAACACCGCGGCCAGCCAGCCCACCAGACGCCACTGTGCAGAGGCATCGGCATCACGGGTCAAACTGGATAGAGCCTGCAAGGCTGTAGTTTTTGAGCGCTTGGCCAGCGCAATTTCCATATAGGTCAATGGCAAGGCCAGCACCAGCATGGTACCCAACCACAGCAGCCAGAAGTCCAGTTGACGTTCCAGCTGAATGCCAGTGACCGGTGCCAGTGTGGCAATCAGAATAAATGATAAACAAAATGCCATCAGCGGCGATAACCATCGTGACATAGCATTGTCCTGCATGATGCTTTCCTAATAAAAATCTATCGCTATTTTGCCCTTGTCACCCGGGAAAATCAAAAACTAAAAAAGAAAAAGCAAACCATTGCCATCAATGGTTTGCTGCGCTAGTTTTTAGTCCAATATTGTTGTTCTCTGGTTTTATTAATTGTGCAGTAATTTATTCTGTTTATGAGAAGAAACGGGCAAACCAGTTTTTACCTTTTTTCTTTTCTTTTTCCTGAATAATACCCATCATATTTTCTTTTACAGCGCCAACATAATCTGCATCATCATGCTGAATATGGTTAATTAACCATTTTGACAACACTTCGTGCAGTTCTCCTTCAATGGAATGCCCCATTTCAAAGCGTTCACGATACGACTCGATTTTTTTAATAAATAAGTCATGTACGCGTTTATGTGGTACGCGGTATTTATAACCGGCTTCTTCTTGTAAAGATTCTTCAAAGGTAAAATGAGACTGGGTATAGTCAATAATATTATCGAGAATCTGTTTAATACGGGCACGATCGGTATTTTCACCAATCTCGACAATTTCGTTAATATAATCAAGAATACGTTTATGTTGGTCATCAATCACATCGATGCCAGTATTATATTCTGGAATCCACTTCATTTTCATACGACCACCCCTGAATCAAATGATTTATAAGCTTTGAGCATAGTAGCCATATTTAATTTAAAATAAAAATGAAGTGATTTACTTGGGATTCCTGTTTCTGCCAACAAATTCACACAAACCCTTGTTTTATAATGTTTATATTATTTTAACCTGAGCAAAAGAGTCAGTTATTATTTAACCGTTTTATTATTTTCTGCCGTATTTTTAGACTTAAATAAAATACGGCACTATTTAAAATAAAATATACAACAGTAGATTAATATTGATCGGCGCGGGTAATCCGTTTTAATTCCGGATTCAGACGTTCTTTTTCCAAACGTTCAATATAAGTCAGCTGTTTTCTGATCGGCTGTCCCTGCTGGAATAAAATCATTTCGCCGGGGCTAAAAGCCTGCCAGGTTTCATTTTGAGTCAACGGTTCAGTGGTAATCACCGCCACCCGATCTTCCGGTGTGGTAACCTGGCTAAAATCGACCTCGACATCAATATCAATTAATTGTGCCGGTTTAAACGGGTATTCACGCACCAGCCAGTGCAGTTTGGTGGTGGCATAGCTAAACAGCGCCTGACCATTAGACAGACAGAAGTTAAAGGTGCCATGCTCGGCAATTTTCGGGGAAATTTCGGTCAGCAGTTCAAAGAGCTGCTCTAAAGACGGTTCCACAAAACCGAATTTCAGTACCATCTGATCGAGCAAATAACAGAATGCCCGCTCGCTATCGGTATTGCCCACCGGGGTAAAATGACCGCTTAAGGCTGGATCAAAATGGTGTAAATCGCCATTATGGGCAAAAATCCAGTGGCGTCCCCACAGCTCCCGAATAAAGGGATGGGAATTTTCCAGGGTAATTTTGCCTTGCGTGGCTTTGCGAATATGCGCAATCACATTGCGTGATTTAATTGGATAGTTGCGTACCAGCTCGGCAATCGGTGATTCCACTGCCGACTGGTTATCGACAAATAAGCGGCAGGCCTTGTCTTCAAAAAAGGCGATGCCAAAGCCATCACTATGGTCGGAAGTTATGCCAGCACGTTGTGAAAAACCACGAAATGAAAAGGTAATATCAGTAGGTGTTGCACAATTCATTCCGAGTAACTGGCACATACAAGACTTCAACATCTGATTAAAACTGCATTTATTGTGCATGACTCTGTCAGGCCATGCAAATCACAATCGCTGCAAAGTTTTATTTATTCCACAATGTGGCGGGTATTTTTCTTGAGTACCATCTTTTTTAGCACCTGGTTCATTTCGACAAAGACAAAATAATCCAGACAGTTAAACTCCTGATCATAATAGGCTTCGGTGGACAGCTTGCCCTGCATTTTCAGGTAAATATCAAACAGCTTGGGAATCCGGCCCTGTTTCAGCGAAGTCATTTCAGAGGCCTGCGGAATATACGCCTGTTTCGAGGCAATGCTACAGCGCTGCTGTTCGCTTAACTGCTGGATATACTGATGGGTATGATAGGCACGCGCTTCATTGCCTTCTAAACGCACACTAACACAGCCAATCAAATAGCGGGCTTTCATGCTCCACAGTACTTTGGGCACCAGATTCAGCCATAAAATGGATAAGGCTTTACCGGCCCGATGCCGTGGATGCACGCAGGTACGGCCAATTTCCACAATATTGTTGAGATGCTTTAATTGCTCTTCAATGGCAAATTCGCTGGCACTATAACTTTGCGCCAGCTCATGCCCTTGAAACAGTTTTAATCGGGTATAGGCCACAATTTCCCCACTGGCCTTATCCCTTAATACGGCATGTTCGCAGCCAAAATCGTAAACATCCTGATCCAGTCCATGCTCAAACTGCAAACCGAACTGGTTGGCAAACTGCTCGGCACGAAATTGCTGTACTTCTTTTAACTGTTTTAAATTTTCAACCCATTCAAAGCTGTATTCTGTTTTTGTTGTGGTTTTAAAATCATATTTGGCATGATTTTTTTTGCTTAAAGGAAAACTCAAATTTTGTCGATATTGATTGAGTTTGGCTAACATCGATCAGCACTCCTAATGTTCTGCCTATACACTAGGCGATGCAGATGACAATTCAATGACCAAAAATCAGCCATAAAAAAAGGCCTCCTTAGAGACCTTGAGTTGTTTTAACTCTTAGTGTTTGGCGGCACGGTTGGTAATTAAAGTGCCCACTCCATGGTCAGTAAAGACTTCCAGCAAAGAGGCATGTGGCACACGGCCATCGACAATATGCGCACTGACCACGCCATTTTTGACGGCATCCAGCGCACAGCCTACTTTCGGAATCATACCGCCATAAATTACGCCGGTTTCAATTAACTGATCGACTTCCTGAGTGGTTAAACCGGTCAGCAGATTCTTGTTGGCATCCAGTACACCCGTAATGTTGGTCAACAGAATCAGTTTTTCTGCGCCCAAAGCTTCAGCCACCTTACCAGCGACCAGATCGGCATTAATATTATAGGTATTACCGTCTTCGTCGACGCCTAACGGCGCAATCACCGGAATAAAATCGCTTTGGGTAAACATTTCCAGTACGTCGGTTTTCACGCCGACCACTTCGCCGACCAAGCCTAAGTCAATTTTCTGTACTGAACCATCTTCTGCGGTTTTTTCCATCAGCAGTTTTTTGGCCCGAATCAGGTTGCCATCTTTACCGGTCAAACCAATGGCACGGCCGCCATGCTGGTTAATTAAATTGACGATAGATTTATTCACGCTACCGCCAAGCACCATTTCTACCACTTCCATGGTCGCCGGATCAGTCACGCGCATGCCATCAATACGGTCAGATTCGCGGCCCAGCTGTTTCAGGAAGGAATCGACCTGTGGACCACCGCCATGCACCACAATCGGGTTTAAACCGACCGTTTTAAGCAGCACAATGTCACGTGCAAATGAACTTTCCAGCTCAGGATCGGTCATGGCATTGCCACCATATTTCACGACCAGCGTTTTACCCATAAAACGTTGAATATACGGCAAAGCTTCTGTCAGAATCTGTGCTTTGTCGATGCCAGTCTGTTGCTGTGGCATGCGCCTCTCCTTATTGAGCATCTAAAATGTCTTGAGCAATCTGCGGATAACGGTTGCTCAGCATGGAAACAAAGGTATGACGAATATCCGCTAATCGTGCCGGATTATCGGCATCAAAACGTACTGTAAAATATTCGCCCGTATTCGATGCTCGAATAATGCCAAAACCATCTTCAAAATCAAGTCGAATGCCATCAATTTTACTTAATTGTGCGGCCAATGGCTGACTTAAGGTTTCAAGCTCATGTAAAACATGCGCTGAAGCAATGTTGTGAGTGCTGATATAAGTATCTTCAGTACAACAGCGTTCAGGATATTTGGCCAGCAGTTCAGACAGGCTTCGCTCCGGGCTCTGGCTTAAATATTCCATCACCCGCAGCGCGGCATACAGGCCATCATCATAGCCAAAGCCGCGCCCGTCATTAAAGACATAATGCCCTGCATATTCACCACCAAACACTGCGTGTCCCTTTGATTGCGCCAGATACTGACGCAGGAAGGTGCTGCCGGTACGAATCATTACCGGATGGCCACCCAGCGCGCGTACCGTGTTACGCACCATGGTCGAACACTTCACATCAAACACCACTTCATGCTGTGGATGCTGCTGTAAACACATTTCGGCAAACAGCGCCAGCAAACGGTCTGCACCAATCACCTTGGCCTGTTCATCGACCAGAACCAGACGGTCGCCATCGCCATCCAGTGCAATGCCTAAATCTGCCTGATGCTGCTGTACCGCCTGTTTCAGCTTGCTTAAATGCTTTTCCTGAGATGGGTCTGGGGCATGATCGGGGAAATGACCATTGGCTTCACAACGAATCGTGATCAGCTCACAGCCCAGTTTTTGCAAGACCAGCGCGGCACAGCGGCCGGCTGAACCATGCAGACCATCAAGTACCACCTTAAAACGGCGCTGTAATTGAATATCATCGAGTAGCGCCTGCTGATACTGCAGGCAAAATTCCGGATAAATCTGATGCAGCTGTTCAGCCACAGGCTGCTGCCGATGCGCCAGAAAATAGTTGCTGGCATGGGCCGCCACCTGCTGGATCTTGTCTGGCGTCGGGGGTTCACCGCCCAGAATCCATTTAATGCCATTGTCAGATTTGGCATTGTGACTGGCCGTGACCATAATACCATTGCCATCAAACTGGCGGGCAATGTAATACAGCATCGGACTGGAACAACAGCCCATTAAGGTCGGGCTTAAACCCTGCTGCTGGAGCACCTGCATGATCAGATCGGCATAGGCCGGACTGCTGAGTCGGGCATCATAACCAATCACCACACGTGTGCTGCCCGTGTTTTTAATTTGTACGGCCAAACCCAACGCCACCGCTTGCACCAGTTCAGGCGTCAGCAAAGTCACCTTGCCACGAATGTCGTAAGCACGGAAAACCTGAAAAGGGAAACTGGACTGTTGAATATCCATGGCAGAACTACTTTATATATGAATAGGGAGAATGATTGTTTTAGGCTTTTTAATATAAGAACTGATTCTATGCGGCCGAAAACAGAATTCACGCTACAAAATGTAATTTTAAGTGTTTGTTGCGTTACTTTCTAGCGTGTTGTGATAAAGCCTAATGTTTAGGCTTTATCATTCAAGCAGATTTTAAGCTTTACCGGTATGGCCAAAACCGCCAGCACCACGTTCGGTGGCTTCAAATTCATCGACCAGATCAAACTGGGCTTGTACCACCGGCACCAGCACATATTGCGCCAGACGCTCACCTGGTTCCAGGCTAAATGCAGTTTGACCACGGTTCCAGACCGACACCATCAGTTCGCCCTGATAGTCAGAATCAATCAGGCCAACCAGGTTGCCGAGCACAATACCATGTTTATGGCCCAGACCCGAACGTGGCAGGATTAAACCGGCAAAATGCGGATCTTCAATATAAATCGCCAGACCAGTTTTGACCAATACGGTTTGACCCGGCTCAATGACGGTGGTCTCATTTACGCAGGCACGTAAATCCAGACCGGCCGAACCAGAGGTAGCATAGGTTGGCATTGGCCATTCTTGGCCCAAACGTGCATCAAGCACTTTTACCTGAACTTTCATCAGTAATTCCTGTTTATATCAATGAATGGTTTAACGTTTAATTAACGCACGTAAATTTTCCAGATAATGCTGGGCCTGCAGTTTCGGATCGATATCGCCAGCCAGCTTTTTCTTGCGACCCAGCCATTCCAGCTCATCTTGTGGCATTTCATCTAGGAAGCGGCTTGGGGTCATCTGTTTCATCTGCCCGCCAGCCTTACGCTGCTCGGCCAGGGTAATGGTGAGGCCTTGACGCGCACGGGTAATGCCCACGTACATCAAACGGCGTTCTTCTTCGACCGTCTCAGCCACAATCGAGTTTTTATGCGGCAGAATTTCCTCTTCCAGTCCAATTAAATAGACATACGGAAATTCCAGACCTTTGGAGGCATGCAAGGTTAATAAGTTGACCTTGTCAGTGTCTTCTTCCTCCTGTTGCTGCTCCAGCATATCCAGCAGCACCATTTTACGGATCACGCTTTCAATATTTTTTTCGTCCACATTTTCAGCGCGGTTAATCAGGCTTTGAATACTGCTGTACAGCACTTCAATATTGTCCAGCTTGGTTTTTTCCTGCGCAGGCGTGGCGGCGCTTTCTTTGACGTAGTCGATATAACCAGCTTCGTTCATCATCTGGCGGATGATTGGCACCGGTTCATCATCTTCCAGCAATTCACGGGTAAAGTTCTGGATAAAGTCGGCAAACTCGGCCAGCTGAGTCGTGGCTTTTTTCGGAATGGCCATGGTCAAACGCTGATCACCTGCTGCCGCCAGCAAGGACAGATGGTTTTCCTGTGCAAATAAGCCCAGTTTTTCCAAGGTCACCGGGCCGATGGCACGTTTTGGCGTGTTGATAATGCGCAGGAAAGCACTGTCATCTTCCGGGTTAATAATCAGCCGTAAATAGCTCATCACATCTTTAATTTCTGCCCGGGCGAAGAAAGACTGACCTCCTGACAGCTTGTACGGAATCTGCATCTGGCGCAGCTGGGTTTCCAGAATACGCGCCTGGAAGTTACCGCGATACAAAATCGCATAATCTTTCCAGTTTTTACCGTTCATCAGTTTATGCGTGATCAGGTCTTTGACCACGCGCTCTGCTTCATCATCATCATTGCGGCAGGTAATCACCCGGATGACTTCACCATGGCCTTTGTCCGACCAGAGTTTTTTGTCAAAAATATGCGGGTTATTGCCAATTACAGTATTGGCCGCTTTTAGAATCCGGCTGGTGGAGCGGTAGTTCTGCTCCAGCTTGATCACTTTTAAATTTGGGAAATCTTCTTTTAAGAGCGCCATATTTTCCGGTTTGGCGCCGCGCCAGGCGTAAATGGACTGGTCATCATCCCCTACGGCGGTGAACTGTCCCATTACCCCGACCAGAAGTTTGACCAGAATATACTGCGCGGTGTTGGTGTCCTGATACTCATCGACGAGCAAATAACGCACCCGGTTTTGCCATTTATCGCGGACTTCAGCATTTTCCTGCAATAACCGGGTTGGCATCACAATCAGGTCATCAAAATCGACTGCGTTATAGGCACGTAAATTACGCTCATACAGCTGATATAAATGCGCCATCTGAATATCTTCTGGCGTTTCACAGGTGGTATGTGCCTGCTCCGGTGGAATCAGGTCATTTTTCCAGTCCGAAATCATTTTCATGGCCCGCGCAATCAGCTCTTTGCTTTCTGCACCCGATAAATTGTCGCGATGCATCAGATCCATCAGAATGCGTTTGCAGTCGTCGGCATCCAGAATCGAAAAGTTGGCTTTAAGCGGGGTATGTTTCAGCTCTAAACGCAGTAAATTTAAACCGAACGTATGGAAGGTCGAGACCGAAAGACCTTTGGCTTCTTCACGCGACAGCAACTTACCAACCCGCTCTTTCATTTCACGCGCAGCCTTGTTGGTAAAGGTCATGGCGGTAATCCGGTGCGCCGGAATACGGCATTGCTGCACCAGATAGGCAATTTTCCGGGTAATCACCGAGGTTTTACCTGAACCTGCACCTGCAAGCACTAACAAGGGTCCTTGAGTATATTTCATGGCTTCAAGTTGCTTGTCATTGAGTTGACTTGCCAGTGACATAGTGTTTCCTCTATTTCGGTTCGAGCTCGATTATAGTCATCTCCACCACAGTTGCCTAATCTAAAATGCTGCTTTTCTGGTCATAAAAAAAACCACCCGAAGGTGGTTTTTTGAATTCTGGACCGAATTACTGGATCGCGTAAATGCTGATCTCAACACGACGGTTTTGTTCACGGCCTTCTGCAGTTGCGTTAGACGCGATCGGGTTCGATGAACCGTGACCTTGGTCATTAATACGTGCAGTTGATACACCACGAGATGCCAGGTAGCTCGCTACAGATTTCGCACGCTCCTCAGATAACGGGATGTTGATAGAGTCATTACCGGTGCTGTCAGTATAACCTGTCACCAAGATACCGCTCTTGTTATCTTCTGTCAGGACTTGCGCCACTTTATCTAGAGTTGCATAGAAGTTTGGCTTGATGTTTGACTTGTTGGTATCAAAAGTAATGTTACCTGGCATGATCAGGCCAACAGAACCATCTGGGTTACGGTTAACATCTACACCGGTACCAGCCATTTGTTGACGTAATTTTTTCTCTTTATTGTCCAAGTAGATACCTGCAGCCCCACCGAGTACCGCACCAATTGCTGCTGCACGGTTGTTTTGTGCGCTGGTATTGGCATTCCCTTTAGAAACACCATAACCTGCTGCCGCACCAATAATGGTTCCTAATGCGGTTTTGTCATATTCTACGCCGCCCAGGTTATTACCAGTGGTTTGACAACCTGTTAATACCATTGCCCCGACTACTGCTGAAATTGCTAGTGCACGCATCGCATGCCTCCTTACTTGTGTTTTTCGTATATGGGAAAGTTTGGATGAAATAAAGTGCTTAGACCATTGATTTTTTGTTAATAAATAAACTTTTATTTACAATTTGCAATAATCTCATGTTGTTCTACGCATAAGTTCACCATAATTCCTACACAGTTTCACTTCAACACTTTTTTATTTTAAAAACAACAATTATATTGGGCAGAACTTCGTATAAGTTGTTTTTATATTCAGGACTGTTTATGTCATCTAAAACCAATAAGCAACCGCTCTTAAAAAAAATCACAAAAGGGCTTACGGTCAGCTCAGTGATCACCGGCAGCACTTTTTTACATGGACCGCCGGTACTGGCTTTGGGCCTGACCAAATTGTTCAAGAAATCGGCCAAGGTCGACCAGACCAATATCCAGATTACCAACAGCTGGCTGAGTGTCAACAACTGGCTGATTGACCATGTATTACCCAATACCCACTGGGACATCAGTATTGAAGATGGTCTGGAACTGAGCATGCAGGGCCGTTATTTAATGACCTGTAACCACCAGAGCTGGGTCGATACCACCGTCAACCAGTATTTCGGTTTAACCCGCATGCCGCTGACCCGTTTCTTTACCAAATGGGAACTGATCTTCATTCCTTTTGTCGGACAGGCCTTTAAAATTCTGGGTTTTCCAATGATGAAACGGCACACCAAAGAACAGATTGCCAAAAATCCGGCGCTAAAAGACCGCGATATGCTGGAAGCGCGTAAATCTTGCGAGCAACTGCTCAGCCAGCCATTTACCCTGCTCAACTATCTGGAAGGCACGCGCTTTACCCAGGAAAAGCATGATCAGCAACAATCACCGTATCAGCATCTGCTGAAACCCAAAGCTGGCGGTCTGGCGCTGGCGCTGAATATTCTCGGCAATGAAATTGATGCGCTGGTAGATATGACCATTGTGTATCCGGACGGCGCACCGGGTTATGGTGAATTCTGGCTGGGTGAAGTGCCGCGTATTGCGGTCAATCTGCGGAAAATTGACATTCCAGACTGGGTCTTGGGTGGTGACTATGAAGAAGATGCCGCATATCGGGAACGTTTTCAGGACTGGGTGCATCAACTCTGGACAGAGAAAGATCAGCTCATTCATGAAATGAAACAGAAATTTGCTGAGCAGTAAGCGAGTACCAAAAGCATTATGAAGAAACGCGAAGAGCCGGTGATCAAATCTTCCTTTCACTTTGTCAGAAAGGACTCATGGAGCTGGAAAGTAGTGCTGGTATACGACATCTTTATGATGGCGTTAATTCTCATCAACCTGTTCTGCCTGAGTGCCAATGCCATTTTGATGAGTGATTTTGGTGACTGGCTTTTCAACTTTATTCAGTTGCCGGAGGTACTGCAATTTTATCGCACAGAACTGCGTCCCTGGGTCATTATTACCGAAGGCTGGTTTACCACCTTCCTGATTATCGAATTGCTGGTACGTTGGGGCCTGGCGATTATTTTCCGGCATCATGCCCGCTGGTGGTTCTTCCCCTTCGTACACTGGTATGAAGTGCTGTCGATTCTGCCACAGCTGCGTTTTCTGCGTTTATTACGTGCCGTGGCAATTGGCTACAACCTATATAGTCATGGCTACAAGGTCATCCCGGACAGCATCTTCCGACGTGCCAACTTTTATTACAACCTGGTGATGGAAGAACTGTCGAGCCGGATTGTGCTGACCATTGTCAATAACCTGCAACGTGAACTGAGCAGCAGCACTGGTCATCGCCAGTTTATTGATGATCTGGTCGAGCAGCACCGCAAACTGCTGGCCGCAGCACTGGCCGACATCTTGCAGCAATCTTTGGGTAAAGAATTGCAGAGCCAGCGTCAGAGCATTGCCGAAAATGTCGGTCAGGTGGTGAGTCAGGCCATTGAAGATACCCCGGAGCTGACCCAGTTACTGCGCCTGCTGCCAATTGTCGGCGGACGTATGGAACGGCAGATTCAAAGCATTGGCCAACGTTTGGGCGAAAATATTACCCAAGGGCTGATTCAGCCTTTTGCCCATCATGACAGCTTGCCAGATAATGTGGCCTATGCGCATATTGCGGATAAAGTCAGCCAGATCGAGATTGAACATAATCCGCATATTGATGCGTTGGTAGAATCTGCAGTGTTTGAAACCCTGGAAGCCATTCGCAAACAGGTGAAAGTGAAAAAGTGGCAACAGATCCTGAATGAGCAGGAAACTGACAAAGAATAGCCAGCAATAAAAATATTTAAACCTTCGGCTAGAGTATTCGGCCGAATTGTTCTAGGATTTGCTCTATTTACAACATTTACTTCGACAACAATGAACAGGTCAGAAGTCTTAAGGAATCATTATGGCTGACATACGGATAAAAGGCAGAATGGTCAATGCGATTCGCATTAGCTTAGATACAGATGATCATGATGCGATCCGCCAGCAATTGAGCCCAATGTTACAAAAAGGGTTTCCACCCCAAATTCCGGCGGTGATTGAAAGTTCGGTAGATCAGGAATTAATTGCCCTGATTCAACTGCTGATTGATCTGAATGTACAGCCACTGGCCGTGGTAGAAGGCATTCTGTCGGAACAGGCGCGTGCCATCCAGTTCCCGGTAATTCCGCAAGATCGTCAGTTACAACAGATCAAAGCCACCCAGGAACAGGTCATTGAAACTCCGGCAGAACCTGAAGCGCCTGCCGCAGAAGCCGCGGTGGTAGAAGCTGCAGCGGCACGAATTTCGCATGTGACCTCTTATCACGATGAAATTCTGCGTACCGGTCAATGTCTGGTCCAGAACCAGGGCGATATTATCTTGAAAGCTGGTATTAACAGCGGTTCGGAAGTGATTGCTTCAGGAAATATACATATTTATGGTAGCGTTCGTGGTAGAGTCATTGCCGGCGCAGGTGGGAACAGTTCAGCACGAATTTTCTGTCATTCCCTAGAAGCAGAATTGGTATCTATTGCAGGCACTTACTGTGTGGCGGACGATATTCCCCCGCACGTAACGAAAAAACCGGTACATATTTACCTAAATGACAACCAAGAGCTTGTATTTGAAGCTCTAGAATTTTAATGTATAAATAAACACCAAAAAACCCCATACACAAAAAGGGGATTTAAACCATAACAGGAGTGGATTCGGTGGCGAAAATTGTTGTCGTAACATCAGGCAAAGGTGGCGTAGGTAAAACTACAACGAGTGCATCTTTTGCAACAGGTTTAGCCCTACGTGGCCACAAAACTGTTGTTATCGATTTTGACGTGGGTTTGCGTAACCTGGACTTGATCATGGGTTGTGAACGTCGCGTTGTTTATGATTTTGTGAATGTTTTAAATAATGAAGCGCGTTTACAACAAGCATTAATTCGCGATAAAGATATTGAAAACCTTTATATTTTACCTGCTTCTCAAACTCGTGATAAAGATGCCCTGACCGATGAAGGTGTGGCACGTGTCATGGATGAGCTTGCTCAAGAGTTTGATTACATTATCTGTGACTCACCAGCAGGGATTGAGCGTGGCGCCATTTTAGCCATGTACCATGCCGATGAAGCGATTATTGTGACCAACCCTGAAATTTCTTCAGTACGTGACTCGGATCGTATTATTGGCATGCTCGACAGCAAAACCAAAAAAGTAGAACAAAACGAAGGACGTATCCGTAAGCATTTATGTATCACACGTTTCAATCCGGAACGTGCCGATAAACAGGAAATGCTCACCATTGACGATATTTCAAAAGATATTTTACGTGTACCAACTTTAGGTGTAATTCCAGAATGTAAAAGCGTTCTGCAAGCATCTAACGAAGGTAAGCCAGTCATTCTGTATAGCGAAACTGAAGCGGGTCAGGCGTATGATGACCTGGTGGCACGTTTCTTGGGTGAAGAGCGTCCATACCGTCACATTACTGCTAAACCTAAAGGCTGGTTAGCACGATTATTTGGAGCGTAATTATGGCAGGATTCTGGAGTAAATTATTTAGCAGCGAAGAAAAAGCATCAAGTGCTCAAACCGCCAAGGATCGTTTAAAAGTCATTGTTGCTTCTGAAAATGGTTTAGGCCGCCGCCTGAGCCAGGACAAAATTGACCAGATGAAAAAAGAAATCATGCAGGTCGTGAACCGCTATGTCCGCGGTGTCGATGAACAGCACATTCAAATGTCGGTACGTTCTGAAGCCAACATTGAAATGCTTGAAATGAATATCAATTTGCCTGAAGAGCGATAATCTGATTTTTGATTAGTCAAGCAAATTGAATCAAGGCAGAATATGAGGCTGGAGTAGCAAACTTAAAGCATTGCTTTAAGGATTTGCCCAGCCGCAAGACGAGAAGCTGTGCTTCAAGATAAAGTGCACAAAGACACTTTGCCTCTTGCGAACTCATATTTTGCCTTTTTTTCATTTCGAAAAACTATTCCAGGAGATTGCGATGGCATTGTCTCAACCAGCAACATTCAATGAAGAATGGTCAGATGAGCGTGTATTTGCCTACCTGAATCAGCTTCCTCCGAATGGCGTGAATGCTGATTTCCATGTGCTTTACCATGCATTTAAACATATGCGCCCAGCAGACTATGAGCGCTTACTGACCCAGTTTGTTGCCGATGGCCGTGATGTAAATGCCACCAATCCGGAAGGGCAGCGCATTCATGACGTGATTGCTGAATTCCCGCGTCAAAGTGCAGAATTCCTGGCAGTACTGGCAAAATTTGCTTAAGCCGCACTGTCCATAAAAGAGCCCACCTATTGGTGGGCTTTGTTTATAAAGATCGAGAACAGCTTAAACCAGAATTTCACGCTTGCCGTTCGGACCCTGTTCACTAACAATGCCCTGCTCCTGCATCTGATCGACAATACGCGCCGCTCGGTTATAACCGAGGCTAAACTTACGCTGTAAAGACGATACCGACACTTTACGGGTTTCCAGCACAAAGGCCACACACTGGTCATACAGCGCATCACGGTCGGAGCCGCCATCACCACCATCTTCAAAACCACGTGACGCTGGTTCTTCATCAAATGGAGTCAGAATTTCATCGACATAATCCGGTGAACCCCGTTCACGCCAGGCATCACAAATCCGGTTGACTTCATCATCGGAAATAAAGGCACCATGCACACGTTCCGGTTCAATTTTACCTGGTCCAAGGAACAGCATGTCACCATGACCGAGCAGGTCTTCTGCCCCGCCAGCATCCAGAATAGTCCGTGAGTCAATTTTTGAGTTCACGCGCAAGGCCACGCGAGTCGGGATGTTGGCCTTGATCAGACCGGTAATGACATCCACCGATGGACGCTGGGTAGCCAGCAATAAGTGAATCCCAGCTGCACGTGATTTCTGCGCCAGACGGGTAATCATTTCTTCGGCTTTTTTACCGACCTGCATAATCATGTCGGCAAACTCATCCGCCACAATCACAATTGATGGTAACGGCGTCAAGCGCGGTGCACGTTCCTGGGTTGCTGAATCGCCCGGTTTCCAGGTCGGATCAATCAGGTCCTCGCCATTAGCCAGTGCTTCTTCAACCTTGCGATTATAGTCGCTGAGTTTACGGATTTTCAGGAATGACATCAGCTTATAACGGCGTTCCATTTCATTGACACACCAGTTCAGGGCGCTGACCGCATCTTTCATGTCAGTTACCACCGGCGTTAACAAATGTGGAATATCGTTATAGTTGGCCAGTTCCAGCTGTTTCGGGTCAATCAGAATTAAACGCAGTTGATCCGGCTTGTATTTAAGCAACATCGACAGAATCATCGAGTTCACCGCCACCGATTTACCCGAACCGGTGGTCCCCGCAACCAGCATATGCGGCGCTTTGCCCAGTTCGGTAATCACCGGATTACCAGAAATATCTTTACCCATCGCCATCGACAGGATGCCATCCTGATCTTCAAATTTCGGGGTTTGCACCAGCTCAATCAGACGCACCATTTCGCGGGTACTGTTTGGCACCTCAATACCGATATACGGTTTGCCCGGAATCACCTCGACCACACGCACCGAAGCCATCGACATGGAACGGGCCAGGTCACGGGAAATATTGGTGACTTTCGAGGCTTTTACCCCCGGCGCCAGATCCAGCTCAAAACGTGTAACTACCGGTCCCGGCTGCGCTTCCACCACTTTGGCTTTGACATTAAATTCCTGCAGCTTGATTTCCAGCAGTTCAGATAAACGCTCCAGCTGCTCTGCGGTGAAGTTGACCTTTTTATTTGGATCGACCTTATCCAGTAGCTCCAGACCCGGCAATGGTGATAAATCACGACGTTTCTCTGCGACCTGCATGGCACGCGACATTGGACGGCCCATGGCATCGGTTAATGGCGCATCAAAGTCAAATTCATCTTCTTCTTGCGGTTTGCCGGCAGTTTCATGCCACGCCTCAATGAATTCTTCTTTCGATAGGGCTTCTTTCACCGCGTCATTGACCACTGGTGCAGCCGCTGTGGCACTTACCGCAGCCTGATGCTGAATAGGCGCCTGTACAAAAGCCGAAGACTGCGCATAACTGCTGGTAGTTCTTGGGGCAGGTGCTTCTGGCTTCAGATCATCAACCAGCAGATCATCCAGCCCTTCAAATTCTTCATCACTCAGACGGTTTTTCGGGCTTGCATACTGCGCTGTGGCAGCCGATGGCATTTCAACCGCTTGTACGTCTGGCACCGGCTGGATGTGCGGTGCAGGTTCAGGCTGCGACTGACTATTAAATGGACTGTGCAGATCCTGAGCAGCTTTCCCATTCGGTACAGCAGCCAGCAATTCATCAAAGATTTCATCATCATCCCAGTCAATATTAGACTGCGGCGTATTCGATGCAGGCGGTGCATCATGCACGGGTTGGACCACTGCATTAAAATGATCTTTCGGTGCGTGCGGAATCTGGTCCTGAGAAGCACGTAACAGCTCATGAATATCCTGACTGTGCTTCTGGTCAGCATCATCATTCAGCGCACGCCAGACTTCACCGGTTGCCACCACACGCTGACTGTCCTGGGTCAGGCGATGGGCTTTTTCGACCGTCTGCTCAAAGACCTGCTCTTCTTCATCTAGCAGATCCTGCTCTGCAGAACGCTGCTGTTCACGCTCGACCATATCATCAAACAGACGCTCGGCCACTTGTTCATGACGGGACACCGCTGGTACCACCGGAGCTTCTTCGACTTCACGATGTTCTGGTGCCGGCGTAACCACTTCGGCTGCAGCCGGTGCAGCGGCCACCACTGTTTTTTTAACGACCGGTGCCGGTTGATCAGCTTTAGGCACATCACGGTAAAACAGGTCTTGTAAATAAGCTGGCGTGGCTTTTAAAGTCACCCAGGTCCGGTTCCATTTAATCCCAAAGGCCAGTGTAAACAGGACACCCCAGAACACCAGCAGGAAAAAAGCTGCACCATAAATAGTGAGCAGCTGCGACAGGCTCTGCCCCAGTTCATACCCAATAATCCCGCCAGAAGCATTTTCCAGTGTATCGGCCG
Source organism: Acinetobacter sp. AND/436 (assembly GCF_049546925.1). NCBI lineage: Bacteria > Pseudomonadati > Pseudomonadota > Gammaproteobacteria > Moraxellales > Moraxellaceae > Acinetobacter > Acinetobacter sp. AND/436. Next base: position 55,286 of record NZ_JBMXBO010000006.1, on the reverse strand, counting down.
GCACTTGCCAGAACAAATACAATAGACTGGCAGTGGCCAGCAAAATAAAGAACTGCGCCGCATAACGGAAAGGACGGTTCAGGAAACTACGCGGCCACCACACCTGAATGGCTTCAATAAACAGGTACAGCGGAATCAGCAGACAGGCCCAGCCCAAAAAGCCGAACAACAGGTCGGCAATCCATGCGCCGGCGACCCCGCTGGCATTGGACACCTGCTGGGTATCACTAGACAAATGCATCCAGCCCGGATCAAAAGGGGTATAGGTGACTGTCGCAAGGAACAGATAAATCCCGAATGAAACCAAAAATAATGTCATTATTAAGCGCTGTGCATAAGCACCCGACACCGCAGTCATATACTGTCCTGTAACCAATTTTTCATAAATGTTCTTGTGCAACCCGCCAGTTTGGCATGGCCATAAAATAGATATTATGCACCTGTTGCAGCAAAAAAGATGCAAGATTATTGAAGTCAGTTGTTAACTTTTTCTATATAGCTTAAATCGATTTCTATGATCAATAATATCCACTGAATCTCACACAACTGTTATACAGTTTCACGTATAATTCCATAAATTGCTCAATAATAAAAGGATGCTACAGATGGGTGCTCGTCATTCACGTTTGATTATTTTAGGTTCAGGACCTGCAGGTTATAGTGCTGCCGTTTATGCTGCACGTGCCAATTTAAAACCAACCTTAATTGCAGGTTTACAACTCGGTGGTCAACTTACGACGACAACAGAAGTAGATAACTGGCCGGGCGATCCGGAAGGTCTGACAGGACCAGCGCTCATGGAACGTATGCAGGCCCATGCAGAACGTTTCGGGACCGAAATTGTCTATGATCATATCAATGAAGTCGATTTAAGTGTGCGTCCATTCGTGCTCAAAGGCGATATGGAAGAGTTCACCTGTGATGCCTTAATTATTGCCACCGGTGCTACGGCTCAATACCTCGGTCTGGAGTCTGAAGCCAAATTCATGGGCCAAGGTGTTAGTGCCTGTGCCACCTGTGATGGTTTCTTCTACAAAAACCAGAACGTGATGGTAGTCGGTGGTGGTAATACCGCAGTTGAAGAAGCGCTGTATCTTTCCAATATCGCCTCTCACGTGACCCTGGTACACCGCCGTGACAGCCTGCGTTCAGAGAAAATTCTGCAAGATCATATTTTTGCCAAAGAAAAAGAAGGCAAAATCAGCATTCTCTGGAACAACCAGGTCGATGAAGTCCTGGGTGATGCACAATCTGGTGTGACTGCCGTACGTTTGAAATCTACTGTCGATGGTTCAACCCAGAATGTAGATGTATCTGGTATGTTCGTGGCGATTGGTCACAAGCCAAATACGGGCATGTTCGAAGGCCAGTTAAACCTGCGTGATGGTTATATTCAGGTTCAAAGTGGTACTGCCGGTAACGCAACCCAAACCTCTGTACCGGGCGTATTCGCAGCCGGTGACGTGGCAGACAGCGTCTATCGTCAAGCGATTACATCAGCTGGTTCAGGCTGTATGGCAGCCCTAGATGCTGAAAAATATCTGGATGCCCTAGGTGAATAATTTTGCCTAAAGCACGAGCCGCCCAATCCGGGCGGCTTTTTTATGTATGATAGAGATCTGTTTCGATTCAGAGTAGCTGTATGACCGCACTTGCACCCTCACAATTTATTTTCCCCCATCCTGATGAAGCTGATCCACAGGGTGAAGGACTGATTTGTATTGGTGCAGACCTGTCCCCCTCGACCCTGTTTGAAGCTTATACCCACGGCCTGTTTCCGTGGTTTTCCGACGGTGATCCGATTTGCTGGTGGAGTCCCGAGCCGCGCTGCATTATCCGCCCTCAGGATTACCATCCAAGCAAGTCACTGCTGCGTAACATGAAAAAAGGTGATTACCGGATTAGCATCAATCAGGCCTTTGAACGGGTGATTCGCTGTTGTTCGCTGCCACGGGCCTATGCCAATGACACCTGGATTTCCGAAGACATCATTCAGGGCTATATTGACCTGTTTGAGGCCGGTTATGGCTATAGTGTCGAAGTCTGGGAGCAGGATGCGCTGGTCGGTGGTTTGTATGGCGTCACCATTGGCCGCGGCTGCTTTGGCGAGTCAATGTTTAGCCAGCGCACAGATGTCTCTAAAATGGCGTTTTATACCTTAATGCTGATTGGCCGCGACAACGCCCTGCCCTGGATTGACTGCCAGCTGGTCAATGACCATCTATTAAGTCTGGGCGCCTGTACAATAACTCGCCAAGCATACTTAAAATCGTTACAAGATGTTGTAAAACAGCCGGCGATAGATTGGAAAAAATACCAGGAGGGTGTATTTTCAAGTAAAACAATAGCGCAAAACGACTCACTGGATGAATAAATAAAGAGGGATTGCCATGAATTCATATCAACCGAAATCCCTGCTCAACGAATTACAATATTATATTACGCCGCCGCATAACTGCAGTTATCTGGATGATAAATCTGCTCGCATGGTATTTTTAGATCCGGCGCACCGGATTGATGTGGTGACCCTGTCTGAACTGTCACGCATGGGCTTTCGTCGTAGCGGTGACTTTGTCTATCGACCGGAATGCCATTTATGCCGTCAATGTCTGTCTTCGCGCGTGCCGGTACACGAATTTCAAATGAACAGCACCCAGAAAAAAGCCTGGAAACGCAATCAGGACCTGCACGTCACCATCCGCTCTACCCAAGAAGCCAATGAACAACATTATGCGCTGTATGAGCGTTATATTAATGAACGCCATGCCGATGGCGATATGTATCCGCCAAGTCAGGATCAGTTTGAAAAATTTCTGGTACACAGCTGCACCGACAGTTTCTTTTTAGAGCTCTGGCACGAAGACCGGCTAATTGCGGTCTCGACCTGCGACCTGCTCGATGATGGCCTGTCTGCGGTGTATACCTTCTTTGATCCAGATGAAAACCGCCGCTCCTTGGGCGTATTTGCAATCTTAAAGCAGATTGAACACACCCAGAAACTCGGACTGCCTTATGTTTACTTAGGCTATTGGGTGCCGCATTCCAATAAAATGAATTATAAATCGCAGTATGTACCGCTGGAATTGCTGATTGATGGCCAATGGCGCCGGCTTAACCGCAGCTTAAGCAGCGAAGAAATCCGGCAATTGGGAAACTCTCTCATGACCACCCTGCCCAGTGGTTGGAATAATTCGATTATCAAATAAAACCCAATAATTTTAAAAATTAAGGTGATGAAAAGAGCGCGGCAAAATCATCACTACAGGCTTTAACCATAATAATGGCATGTTCACGTGTGCCATCCGGATTTGGATAATAATTTTTGCGTACATCAATCTGATGAAAGCCAGCTTTTTCATATAGACGGATGGCCGCGGTATTGCTTTCACGCACTTCCAGAAAAATCTGTACCGGCTGATTCGGCAACTGCTCAATCGAATGCTCCAGCAGCTGATAACCCAACCCCTTCCCTTGCTGGTCAGGCGCAACCGCCATCAGCAACAGGTTAGCTTCATCCAGCACCGGTTGCAAAATACAGAACCCGACCAGCTGTCCTTGCTGCTCGATTACGGTACATTGATAGCTGTCTACCGCTTCAGCAAACTGTTTCAAACTCCAGGGATGGCTTTGTACCTGTTGCTCAATGTTAAATACACTATGGATATCAGCGTGTTGCATTAAACGAATCATCTTCGTTCATCATCGGTCAAAACAAAGTTCGCATTATAAGAGCTCTGGATAAAAAATCGAGCAAAAAAAAGGGCAATTTTCATTGCCCCAAGAGTCAACACCGTTAGAAGCCCAATTTGGCTTTCCATGTGTCCAGCAGACTGACGGTATCTAAATCGTTCGGATGAAAGCCCGGGCGGAAATATGCCAGCATCTCACGGCCCATACCGGTAATAATGCCCTTAGAGGGACTATAAGCATAGGTATAAATGGCCTTGAACGCCTCCAGATTTAGCTGTTTGTCTTCTTTTAACAGACGGAACAGGAAATAGTTTTGCACCACAAATAAGGTCAGCATGGCGGCAACCAGTGAGCTGGTGCGCAGTAAATAGGCTTTGGTGCCTTGGCCGAATACACCCTCAAACACATCATAAGCTACCGCTTTATGCTCGTTTTCTTCAATCGCATGCCACAGCCACATGGTTTTCATGGTGTCATCGCTCATCAGTTCCTGAATATGCGAATTACGCAGCAACTGGGTGGCAATGGTCGCGGTAAAATGTTCCAGTGCGGTGGTTGCAGTCAAATCAACCATTTCTTGGGTAATGCCAAAGGGTTTACCGACACCGGCAAATACCTTACGCGCACCTTGAATCACTTTATCGGTATAACGATCTAAACGCTCTACATCATGGCCATATTTTTGTGCCGAGGCATTAAAGCCAACATGCTCCTGGGTATGCATGGCTTCCTGGCCAATAAAGGCTGAAATTTCTTTTTGCAGCTCCTGATTATCTTTAATTGCCGGGTGGTAACGCACTGCACGTACACTATCAATAAAGAATTTTTCACCGGCTGGAAACAAGGCAGATAAAGCGGTCATAAAATGCGTCAGGCCAGCCGAACCTTGCATCCAGTATTCTGGAACCTGATCAAACTCAAACGCCATACGACGCACAGGGAAACTGGCACCTGCGCGGTTGGTAATATTTACTTTAGCATTCATGACCTCAACTCCTTTCAAGTGAAGCGTCTCACCTGAAACTTTTATTTATTTTCTTCAGCCTTATCTTACGTGGTTCTGATATTGGGATAAGTGCAGTTAAGGTCAGGCGAATATCAGTTTAGGACAGCTTGCAGTTAAATTGTCTGACAATTTAATCTGCAGAGATAAAAAAAGCGTCCCTTTGGGACGCTTTTTTCACACTATAGAAGTGATTATGCAGTTACTTTAGAAACTACACCAGCACCTACAGTACGACCACCTTCACGGATCGCGAAGCGTAAACCAGCGTCCATTGCGATTGGGTGGATTAATTCTACTGACATTTCAACGTTGTCGCCTGGCATAACCATTTCAACGCCTTCTTTCAGCTGGATCGCACCAGTTACGTCCGTAGTACGGAAGTAGAACTGTGGACGGTAACCATTTAAGAATGGAGTGTGACGGCCACCTTCGTCTTTAGAAAGTACGTATACTTCTGCGTCGAATTTAGTGTGCGGCTTGATTGAACCTGGTTTAGCAAGTACTTGACCACGTTGAACTTCTTCACGCTTAGTACCACGTAGAAGAACACCACAGTTCTCGCCAGCTCGACCTTCGTCAAGAAGCTTACGGAACATTTCAACGCCAGTAACAGTTGTTTTCGCTGTATCTTTGATACCAACGATTTCAACTTCTTCACCAACTTTAACGATACCAGTTTCAACACGGCCAGTTACAACTGTACCACGACCAGAAATAGAGAATACGTCTTCGATTGGCATTAAGAATGCTTGGTCGATTGCACGTACTGGCTCTGGAATGTAAGTGTCAAGCGCTTCAACAAGAGCTACAACAGCGTCTTCGCCATATTGACCTGATTCACCGTTAAGTGCTGCAAGAGCAGAACCACGGATTACTGGAGTGTCGTCGCCTGGGAAGTCGTAAGTAGAAAGAAGTTCACGAACTTCCATTTCAACTAATTCGATTAACTCTTCGTCATCTACGATATCGCATTTGTTTAAGAATACAACGATATAAGGTACACCTACCTGACGAGAAAGAAGGATGTGTTCACGAGTTTGTGGCATTGGACCATCAGTCGCTGAACAAACAAGAATCGCACCATCCATCTGAGCAGCACCAGTGATCATGTTTTTAACATAGTCGGCGTGGCCTGGGCAGTCAACGTGAGCGTAGTGACGAGTTGGAGAATCGTATTCTACGTGAGAAGTGTTAATTGTAATACCACGTGCTTTTTCTTCTGGTGCAGAGTCGATAGCAGCGTAATCTTTCGCTTCACCACCAAACTTACGTGCACATACTGTAGCAATCGCAGCTGTTAAAGTTGTTTTACCATGGTCAACGTGACCGATTGTGCCCACGTTAACGTGTGGCTTATTACGTTCAAACTTAGCCTTAGCCATGTTCATCTTCCTTTGTAGATTACTCATGCAGGATCACTGCATGAGCATTAGATTTTAACTATAAAATTAGTTAGGCAATATAGTAATCGAAAGATTACTCGTCGTCACCTTTTTTACCGCCAGCTTGGAACTTAGCGATGATGCCTTCCGCCACGTTACGTGGAGTTTCAGCGTATTTAGCAAATTCCATAGAGTAAGTCGCACGACCTTGAGACATAGAACGCATTTGAGTCGCGTAACCGAACATCTCAGCCAGTGGAACTTCAGCACGGATTGCTTTAGTACCGCCAGGTAAATCGTCCATACCTTGAACCATACCACGACGACGGTTTAAGTCACCCATGATATCGCCCATGTAGTCTTCTGGAGTTTCTACTTCAACTTTCATGATTGGTTCAAGAAGAACAGGATCTGCTTTCATGAAACCGTCACGGAATGCGTAAGAACCCGCCATTTTGAACGATAATTCGTCAGAGTCGACATCGTGGTAAGAACCGTCGAACAATGTCGCTTTGATGCCAACGACTGGATAACCAGCAAGGACACCATTCTTCATACGTTCTTGGATACCTTTGTCAACCGCACCGAAGAATTCTTTAGGTACTACACCACCAACAACTTCTTCAGCGAACTCGTAGTCTTTACCAGTTTCAGGATCAAGCGGTTCTAAACGTACGTATACGTGACCGAATTTACCTTTACCACCAGTTTGACGAACGAATTTACCTTCTTGTTCGATTGATTTCTTGATCGTTTCACGGTAAGCAACCATTGGTTTACCAATGTTCGCTTCAACGTTGAATTCACGCTTCATACGGTCAACGATGATGTCAAGGTGAAGCTCACCCATACCAGCAATGATAGTCTGACCAGATTCTTCGTCTGTGAATACGCGGAACGATGGATCTTCTTTCGCTAAACGGCCAAGCGCAACTGACATTTTTTCTTGGTCAGCTTTGGTCTTAGGTTCAACAGCCAATTGAATTACTGGCTCTGGGAATTCCATACGCTCAAGTGTGATTACGTTGTTTTCGTCACACAGTGTATCACCCGTAGTTGTGTCTTTAAGACCTACACACGCTGCGATGTCGCCCGCACGAATTTCTTCGATGTCTTGACGGTCGTTTGCGTGCATCTGTACGATACGGCCGATACGTTCACGTTTCATTTTCACTGGGTTGTAAACAGGGCTACCTGCTTTCAGAACACCTGAGTAAACACGTACGAACGTTAAGTTACCTACGAATTTGTCGTTCATGATTTTGAACGCAAGCGCAGAGAACGGAGCATCGTCAGACGCTTCACGAGAACCTTCAGTTTCGTCTTTGTCGTCTAGGATACCTTTGATCGCTTCTACGTCTGTAGGCGCTGGAAGGAATTCAATCACTGCGTCCAACATACGTTGAACACCTTTGTTTTTGAACGCCGAACCACACATCATTGGTTGGATTTCACCAGCCAAAGTACGTTGACGAAGACCAGCTACGATTTCTTCTTTAGAAAGGTCGCCTTCTTCCAGGTATTTGTCCATGAGTTCTTCTGATGCTTCAGCAGCAGCTTCAACCATGTTTGTACGCCATTCTTCAGCTGTATCTTGCAGATCAGCAGGAATGTCGCCGTATTCAAACTTCATACCTTGAGAAGCTTCGTCCCAGATGATTGACTTCATTTCGATTAAGTCAACAACACCTGTGAATGTGTCTTCTGCGCCCACTGGAACAACGATTGGCACTGGGTTCGCACCAAGACGTGTTTTCATTTGCTCAACAACGCGGAAGAAGTTCGCACCAGTACGGTCCATTTTGTTTACGAACGCAATACGAGGCACTTTATATTTGTTCGCCTGACGCCATACAGTTTCAGACTGAGGCTGTACACCACCTACAGCACAGTAAACCATACACGCACCGTCAAGAACACGCATAGAACGCTCAACTTCGATTGTGAAGTCAACGTGTCCCGGGGTGTCAATTACGTTAATACGGTGTTGGTCGAACTGGTTAGCCATACCTTTCCAGAAGCATGTTACAGCTGCTGAAGTAATGGTAATACCACGTTCCTGCTCTTGTTCCATCCAGTCAGTTGTTGCTGAACCTTCGTGAGTTTCACCTAGTTTGTGGCTCTCACCTGTGTAGAACAAAATACGTTCAGAAGTGGTTGTTTTACCTGCGTCAATGTGCGCAGAGATACCAATGTTACGGTAACGAGAAATTGGGGTTTGACGTGCCATGATTTCTAGCATTCCTAAATTTTGTTGTTTAAAACAGGACGCTTTAAGCTGCATAGCAACTTAAAGCGCTTTGATGACAAACTAGTGACAACTAAATTCATCACCCTCCTGATTAGGTCCTGTTTTATCCGCTTAGAAACGGTAGTGAGAGAAGGCTTTGTTGGCTTCAGCCATACGGTGCACATCTTCACGTTTTTTAACCGCTGCGCCTTTACCTTCAGCTGCATCAAGCAACTCACCAGCAAGACGTAAAGCCATAGTTTTTTCAGAACGCTTAGCAGCAGCATCTACTAACCAACGCATCGCTAGAGCAGTACGACGGGATGGGCGTACTTCCATAGGAACTTGATAAGTAGCACCACCAACACGGCGTGCTTTTACTTCAACCATAGGACGAACTTTTTCAAGCGTAGCTTCAAAAAATTCAACTGGGTCTACTTTGTTTTTTTCTTGAACGCGGTCTAAAGCACCGTAAACGATACTTTCAGCAATAGATTTTTTACCATCTTGCATTACGTGGTTCATGAATTTAGCGATTGTTTGGCTGCTGAACTTAGGATCCGGAAGGATTTCACGAGCAGCGACTACGCGACGTCTTGGCATTTTAAAACTACCTATAAATATGACACTTCAGGTTAATCCAGCAGTAGCATAAAGTGTCGTATGCATTCGCTGGCCTTACTATACGTCGCTTGAATATTCACAAAATAAATGCAGAAATCAGACAAGCGAGACGATAAAGGATTGCAGTTCTAACGAACTAAGAGCTTAATCTCGAAAGATTATTTCTTAGGACGTTTAGTACCGTATTTAGAACGTGACTGGTTACGATCTTTCACGCCAGCACAGTCTAAAGAACCACGAACGGTATGGTAACGTACACCTGGTAAGTCTTTAACACGACCACCACGGATCAGAACAACACTGTGCTCTTGCAGGTTATGGCCTTCACCACCGATATAGCTAGAAACTTCGAAACCTGAAGTTAAGCGAACACGGCAAACTTTACGCATTGCTGAGTTAGGTTTTTTAGGTGTAGTTGTGTAAACACGTGTACAAACACCACGACGTTGTGGACAAGCCTTCAACGCAGGAACTTTAGATTTTTCAACTAAAGTCGTACGACCCTTACGGATCAACTGATTTGTTGTTGCCATGTGGCAATTCTCCCGTTAATAAAAAGCCCCAAAAACATACTACTTTTTGAGGGCATGCAATTGTAAGTCAAGATACTAAAATGGTCAATATTCGACAGACCGGCAAATATTGACCATTCCCGCATTAAAGGCTGATTTTACTGCTTTTTAAGGTATTAGCACCTTATTGCGCTTTTTGCTTTTTTGTAACCTTCTTCGCTACCGGTTTCTCAGCGTCTGCTTTTTGCGGTTCAGCCTCCGTTTCAGGTGGCTCTTCCACTGCCGGTGGCGTGTCGTCAAACTCGTCATCCTCTTCAGGTTCCGGCTCAATCGATTCCGGTGGAATTGCCGGTTTTTGCGGCTCTACCGCAGCATTCGGTTCAACCATTTTATCGGCCAGCTGCTCTAAGCCCTGCTGGATATCCTGATCGACCTGTTCCGGCTCCGGCTTTTCCTCTGCCGATTTTTTCTGGATTTTCACCTTGGAGATGGTGCTGTTTTGCTGCAGCTCAATATCCTGATCCAGCTTTAGCTCCTCGACGGCTGGTGTAGCCGCAGCTGGCTGTTCCAGTAATTTTGGTGCGGCCTGTGCCAGTAAGGCTGCGGCTTTTTCATAGGCATCGACCGGGGACAGCTGACTGCCCTTATGCTGGATGAGATATTCACGGGCATGCGAGAACACTTCCTGCGCTTTCTGGTGCACATGCTCGACCAGCTTCCAGCTGTAGGCGGCACTGACCGAGGCTGTCGCTACCGGGGTTAATTTGCTTAACAGCGAGAACTTCGGCATTGAGTTCATCCATTGCCATTTCATTTCGCCCTGCTCATTGACCAGATATTTGCGTAGCGCTTCCATGTCATTGCTGGAACCAACCAGCTGCTGCAGCTGATGCACATCATGGGTTTGCAGCATGTTCAGCACGCTTTTAATACCCAGCAAGACCGCCTGCTTTTCGGCAATCAGGCCCAGATCAACCTGTTTGAAAATATATTGCACAATGGCCTGGCCTTCTTCTTTATTCAGCTCAAAGCCATACGAACGCCCAACCTGATAGATGGTACGTAACGACATGATCATCGAAACCGGCACATCTACCGCGGTTCCAATCACGCCGGTAGCCCCGGTGATCGCGCCCTGAATCGAGGCCAGCCATTTATTCTGCTCTGCTAGCGCCTGGCTGATGCGTTTGGAACGGTTCACATCCTGGGTCAGTTCTTCTAGATCACGTACCCCGGCTTCATCTAGAACTGCATCGACCGAACTGATATTGGAGGTAAAGGTATTTAGCTGGTGAAAGAAGTAATCCGACACCTTGTCAGAAAACTGAGGCGCCACAAAATGGGCAAGATTATTGACCTTATTATAATGACGACCTAGCAATTGACGTGAGACCTGCGGCAAATGTGCCTTCAGTACCTGCTGCGGATTGTCATAACGCGATGAATGGCGGCCGAATACCGGGCTGGCACTGCCTTCCACCACCCGCCCCTGACTGCTACCCGCCTCTTCTTTACTGGTCGAACCGGGCGCCACATGCTGAACCAGGTCAATGCCGGTATGACTGAGCTTTTTAGCCACTCCAAACGCACTCGAGAGGAATCCGCCTGATTGCTTATTATTAGAATCTGTCATTCTTGCTCCTCATTTTCTTTCTTAAGATTTATTGCTAAATACTAGGTATAGTCTGCGTTTATCTCAACCTTATTGTGTTTCTTTTGGTTATGTTCACGTAGTCTGCTCCCCAAATCTGGTCATTCCCAAAGAGGCATAGGATTTGCCATAAGAATTCAAAATTCTTTCTGTTATTATGAATCCAATTGAAAAACTTGGGAAATGCACTGGACACCGGCATTTGCGCCGACAGTCTCCAGGGTTGGACCCGATAATATCACCATAAGGGAACTGTAGATGAAACGTGTTGTAATCACTGGCATGGGCATTAATTCGTGCATTGGTAATACATTAGAAGATGTAACCCACTCTTTGCAAAATGGTATTTCAGGCACACGTTTTAACCAGACTTATGCTGAACTGAATTTTAAGAGCCATGTCAGTGCAGCTGCAGAACAGAATTTTGACAATATCGACCGTCGTTTAAAACGCTTCATGGGCGTGTGTGCAATGTATGCCTATAACGCAGCGGCAGCAGCCATTGAACATGCCGGCCTGAAAGTTGAAGATTTAGCTGGTAACCCGCGTTACGGTATTGCCGGTGGTTCAGGCGGCAACTCGACTGCATCTGTGGTTGAAATGGTGGAATTACTGGAAGAAAAAGGCGCGCGTAAAATTGGCCCATTCTTTGTACCACGTAACATGTCAAACACCATTACGGCCAACCTGGGCGTTGCCTTTAAACTGCAAGGCGTTGCGCACTCGATTACCAGCGCATGTGCAACTTCTGCCGATGCGATTGGTTATGCCTACAACCTGATTCAACTGGGTAAACAGGATCTTATGCTGGCTGGCGGTGGTGAAGAAGATCACTGGTCACAAAGCCTGCTGTTTGATGCGATGGGTGCGCTGTGTGCCAAATACAATGACACCCCAGAAACTGCTTCTCGTCCATATTCAGCAGACCGTGATGGTTTCGTGATTGCCGGCGGCGGTGGCTTCCTGGTACTGGAATCGCTGGAACATGCACAAGCACGTGGTGCCAACATTCTGGCAGAAGTGGTCGCGTATGCAGCCAACTCGGATGGTGCTGACATGGTTGCGCCAAGCGGTGAAGGTGCAACACGCTGTATCCTGATGGCGCTGGATGAAGCCAAACAGCATGGTGTTGAATCGATTGACTATGTGAACACACACGGTACATCTACCCCTGCAGGTGACGTGACTGAACTGAAAGCCATGGAACGTGCCTTTGGTGAAGGCCAGGTACCAGCCCTGAGCTCGACCAAATCTATGACCGGTCACAGCCTGGGTGCTGCCGGTGTACAGGAAGCGATCTACTCTGTCCTGATGATGCAAAACGACTTTATTGCGCCAAACATCAACGTGACCGAGCTGGATGAAGGCGCGAAAGGCTTTGATATCGTACTTGAAAAACGTGACGCAAAATTGAATACTGTGATGAGTAACAGTTTTGGTTTTGGCGGCGTAAACGCTTGTCTGATTTTCAAGAAATGGGATGCATAATCCCTAAATAGGATTTTCGATGGATGCACCTTCTGATGCTTTTTTATGGGTAAAAGCATTACATATTATTGCCGTGGTGTGCTGGTTCGCTGCACTGTTCTATCTGCCACGGTTATATGTTTACCATGCCATGAGTGAAGATGCGGTCAGTCATCAGCGTTTTGAAGTCATGGAACGCAAGTTGTACCGCGGAATTATGTGGCCTTCCATGATTGCCACCCTAATTACCGCCCACTTTCTGGTAGATTGGGGTGATGCCACCCGGAACTACCACGATGCCTTGTGGTTTTACCTGAAAGTGGCACTGGTCGGATTATTGGTGATTTACCATCTGGTTTGCGGTTATTACCGTCTGAAACTGATTGGCAATGCCCATTACAAGTCACACAAGTTCTGGCGCTTTTTCAATGAAATGCCGACAGTGCTGTTATTTGCAATTGTGATTCTGGTGGTGGTGAAACCTGTGTTCTAGCTCCATCGAAGAACAGATAAAAAAAGCCTCGTTTGATACGAGGCTTTTTTGTGGGCTAGCGAAGGGTTTCTGACTTGGCATATTGCTCGGTCTGGGCATATTGCTGGTATTTACGCAGCCGCGGTTTATATAGACCATAGTAAGTCACGGTTAAAATCACCAGCCACAACGGACTGACCAGCAGTGCTTTCAGCGTATCCGGCTCCAGACTGAGAATCACCAGTGCAAACAGCAGGAAGGCCAACACCACATAGCTCATCAGCACCCCGCCCGGCATTTTAAAGCGTGAAGCAGCGTGTAACTGCGGCTGCAGTTTACGATAGCGCAGGTAACACACCATAATAATGCCCCAGATGCTAATAAACAGAATCACGCACAGCGAGCTGGCCAAGGTAAAGGCTTCAACGGTATTCGGCACAAAATACTGCAAGGCTGCACCGGCCATAATAAACAGACAGGAGAACAGCAGACCTTTGGCCGGTACTGCCCGTTTTGACAAGGTCGCCAACGCCTGTGGCGCCTGCCGGCCACGCGCCAGGCCAAACAGCATGCGGCTGGTCGAAAATACACCGCTGTTCATGGAAGACATCACCGAAGATAACACCACCAGATTCATAATAATCGCAGAGGTGGGAATACCGGCATGTAAAAACAACGACACAAACGGACTACGGTCTGCCGGAATCTGGTTCCACGGCGTCACCGACATCACCACAAATAAAGACAGCACATAAAACAGGATAATCCGGGTCGGAATTGCATTGACTGCTTTGGGTAAATTCTTTTCCGGATCTTTGGTTTCAGCCGCCATGGTGCCCAGCAGCTCCACCCCGACAAAGGCAAACAGCGCAATCTGGAAACCGGCCAGAAAACCGTTACCGCCTTGTGGAAACATACCACCATGTGACCAGACATGCTGAAAACTGGCAGTGGTGCCATCTGGCGCGGCAAACTGGTTAAAGACCATATAGCCACCAATACCAATCAGGCCTAAGATGGCCAGAATCTTGATCAGGGCAAACCAGAACTCGATTTCACCAAACAGCTTGACCGTCAGTAAATTCAGTCCCAGTACAAACAGCACACAACCAACACTGATCAGCGCCTGCCCCATGGGAGTAAACGTGGTATCTGGTGGCAGCCAGAAACCGAGATAATTGATGATGGCTGCCAGATCGGCAATTCCAACCAGAATCCAGCCCAGCCAGTAGGACCAGCCAATATAGTAGCCCGCACCCGGCCCGATCAGCTCATGCGCCATATCAATAAAGGATTTATAGTGCAGATTGGACAGCAGGATTTCACCCAATGCGCGCATCAGGAAGAAAAACATCAGGCCAATAATCATATAAATAAACAGGATGGACGGGCCAGCCAAGGCAATGGTTTTGCCGGAGCCCATAAACAGTCCGGTGCCAATAGCGCCGCCAATGGCAATTAACTGCAGATGCCGGTTGGAGAGTTTGCGTTGTAATTCATGTGGCGACGAATGAACGTCATCGTGACGAGAGGAAGTCATGTTCAATATCCTTATTGTGCCCTGACCCTGCCATCAGCGCAGGCTGTGCATACGTCATCCTGCAATGATGGTCCTGTACATCCCAACAAATCCTATCTTGGGCTGTACGCAGCGTCAGTGGCTGGGAGAGAAAACCAAACCAGACGGCTTATTTCTGTGCAGCGGTCACTGCAATTTCAATCAGCCAGTCCGGGTTGACCAGTTCCGCCTGAATGGTGGCGCGTGCCGGTGTGGCATGGCCCTGCAACCATTCAATCCAGAGCGCATTCACGGTCTGGAAATCGGACAGATTCTTTAAAAAGAGTTGCGCAGATAAAATCCGGCTTTTATCGCTATTGGTTTCGGCCAGCAGCGTATCAATGGTCTGCAGCACTTCTTGCGTTTGCGCAGTGATGTCCTGCCCGGCAGTGGTTTTCGGAATCTGACCCGACAGATAGACCACCTGATTAAATACCGTTGCCGCACTCATCACTTCAGTGCTGTGAATACGTTGAATATCTTGAGAACTCATGTTGTGATCCTGTTGAATAAAATTTTATGCCTGCACCACAAACGGCACCCGGGCGGTGATGGCGCACATCAGCTCATAGCCAACGGTACCGGCTGCCTGACTGACCTCATCGACCGGCAAGATGGCACCACTGCTGGAATAGCCCCACAGCACCACTTCAGCGCCAATATCGGCGTCAGGAAGATGGCTGAGATCGACCGCCAGCATATCCATACTGACCCGACCCAGCGTCTGGCTGCGCTGCGAATTGACCAGTACCGGTGTACCGCTTGGAGAAATTCGCTGATAGCCATCGGCATAGCCACAGGCCACTACGCCAATCCGCATGGCTTGTTCAGCAACAAAGCTGGAGCCATAGCCAATACTTTCTCCAGCCTTCAGCTGCTGGACAGCAATAATTTCACTGCGCAGGCTCATGCTCGGTTTCAGGTTCCAGTCCTGAATCGTATGCTGTGGAAAATCGGGCGAACTGCCATACAACATGATGCCGCTACGCATCACATCACTATGCAGGGCCGGCGCATGACGCAGCAATGCCGCGCTATTACAGAGTGAACGCTGGCCAGGCAGGCCGGCAATGGTCTGTTCAAAACACTGCTGCTGATAGTCGATGCCCGGCGCACCAAAACGTTCGCCATCGGCATCGGAGAAATGCATCATGTGGGTAATAGAGCTTACAATTTCCAGTGCCTGTAACTGGGCAAAGGCGCCCCGGTAAGCGGCGGGTGCAAAACCCAGACGGTTCATGCCACTGTTCATTTTCAGATAGACATGAAAACGTGCTTCCGGATGCTGGCGCTGGAACTGCTGTAACCAGTCAATTTGATGGGCACTGTGAATGCTAAAACTTAAGTGATGTTGCTGACAGACTGATAAATCTTCCAGACAGAAAATGCCTTCCAGCAACAGAATATCACCCTGCCAGCCCAGCTGGCGTAATCTCAATGCCTCGGCCAGATCTAGCAAAGCAAAACCATCGGCGGACTGAAAAGGCGGATAGACCCGCTCGATGCCATGACCATAGGCATTGGCCTTGACCACGGCATAAACTTGGCTATCCCCGGCATACTGCCGAGCAATCTGCAGGTTATGGCGCAGTGCATCGAGATGCACCACTGCCTGAATTGGTCTAGACATCGTTCTTCCTTGAATCAATACCTTAAGCGGCGTAACGCTGTAACGACAAGCCTTCAGTGCTAATTTCCGGTTGCTGCTGCATCACCAGATCACTGATTAACTTGCCCGAGCCACAGGCCATGGTCCAGCCTAAAGTCCCGTGGCCGGTATTCAGGAACAGGTTTTTATAGCGGGTGCCGCCAATAATCGGGGTGCTGTCTGGCGTCATTGGACGTAAACCGGTCCAGAAGCTGGCCTGCGGTAAATCACCACCCGGGAATAAATCTTTGGTGACCATTTCCAGCGTGGCACGACGATCCTGATTCAGACCGAGGTTAAAGCCGCTTAATTCAGCCATACCACCGACACGAATCCGCTGGTCAAAACGGGTAATGGCAATCTTGTAAGTTTCATCCAGAACTGTTGATTGTGGCGCCATGGCTGGATCGACAATTGGCACAGTCAGCGAGTAACCTTTCACCGGATAGACCGGCAGGTCCAGATGCAGCGGTTTCAGGAATTCACGTGAATAACTGCCAAAGGCTAATACATAACGGTCTGCGGTCAGCACTTTGCCATTGACCAGCACGCCTTTAATCTCGTCGCCTTCAACCAGCAGTTTTTCTACATTCTGGTTAAACTGGAAATCAACACCCATCTCCTGTGCCAGTTTGGCCAGCGCATTGGTAAACAGATAGCAGTCGCCGGTTTCATCATTAGGCAAGTGCAAACCACCAACCACTTTGTCCTTGGCCGCAGCCAAAGCCGGTTCAACCCGTGCCAGACCATCACGGTCTAACAGCTCATATTCCACACCGCTTTCTTTTAATACTTCAAGGTCACGCTGTACGGCATCGAGCTGGGCATCTTTACGGAACAGCTGCAGCGTGCCTTTAGAGCGGTTTTCATAGCTGATTCCGGTGTCTTGGCGTAACTGTCTCAGGCAATCGCGGCTATATTCGGCTACCCGCACCATCCGCTCTTTATTAATAGCATAGTGCTGCGCATTACAGTTTTTCAGCATTTGCGCCATCCACTGTAACTGCCACATACTGCCATCCAAATTCACGGCCAAAGGTGCATGATGCTGGAACATCCACTTCACGGCTTTAAATGGAATCCCCGGCGCTGCCCACGGCGTTGAATAGCCCGGTGAAACCTGTCCGGCATTCCCGAAGCTGGTTTCTTCCGCCGGCCCGGTTTGACGATCAAGCACCGTCACACTTGCACCCTGCTGCGCCAGATAATATGCGCTGGTCACCCCAATGACACCGCTTCCCAACACAATTACACGCATAGACTTGACCTCAAATACATTCCAGTTTATTTAACTAGTATATTTTCGGATCAATAGTGAATTTTGCTATTTTTAGTGGGTATTTTCAGATAATCCGACCATTTTTTCAGGATATTTTTTGGAATAAAGGAATTTTTAGATGCGTAAATTAGACCGGATTGATCGCATGATTTTGGACATCCTGCAAAACAATGGCCGGATTGCGATTAGTGAGCTGGCGGCCAAGGTCAATTTATCCACCACGCCCTGCTCGGAACGGGTTAAACGGCTGGAACGCGATGGCATTATTATGGGCTATTATGCCCGCCTGAATCCTGAACTGGTGGACAAGAAACTGCTGGTATTTCTGGAGATTAAACTGTCGGCCAAATCGGGCGATGTGTTTGATCAGGTGGCGCGAGATCTGGTGGATATTCCGGAAGTGCTCGAGTGTCATCTGATTTCCGGCGAGTTTGATTATCTGGTTAAAGCACGGCTCAAAGAAATGAGCGCCTACCGGCGTTTACTTGGCGATTTACTGAAAAAATTGCCGGCCTCAGCCTCTTCACACAGTTATGTGGTAATGGAAGAAGTTAAAGAAAGTCTGTATTTAAATATTGAAGGCTGATGTTTCAGAGAGTCGATAGATCCGTCGATGTGATTAGGCGCATGGAAAATCCAGCCACCGGCTGATGAATACAGCATCAGCCGAATGGATTTTTTATATTAAGCCTGACAGGATGCCAATGCACTATTTAAGTCAGCCACCACATTCGGCAACTGGGAAAACTGCTGAATACGGGCTTTTGGTGCAGCATGATCCAGCTCTTGCATCGTGCCATAACCATATTCGACCGCGACCGCTTCAATCCCGTTATGTCGCGCCCCCAGCACATCATATTCCCGGTCGCCGACCATAAGACATTGGCTGGCCTGCAGCTGTTCCTGCTCCAGAATATAGGCAATTAATTCATCTTTATGGGTCCGATCACCATTCAGCTCGCTGCCATAAATGCCGGTAAAATACTGTTCCAGCTCAAAATGCTCCAGAATCTGCCGTGCATAAATGGTCGGCTTGGCCGTGGCTAAAAACAGCTGATAGCCCTGGAGTTTCAAGGTTTGCAAGGTTTCCGCCACAGTCGGATAAACCTTATTTTCATATAAACCGGTCACGGCAAAACGCTCGCGATAACCCATCAGTGCCTGTTCCGCCAGCACATCATTCGGTTCAACCTGTAAAATTTTTGCCAGTGAAGCTTTCAGTGGCGGACCAATAATCCAGTCAATATTTTCAGATTCTGGTAGTGGATGACCAATTTTTGCCAGTCCATAACGCGCCGAGGTGGTAATACCCACTTTTGGATCGGTCAGGGTGCCATCCAAATCAATCAGCAGATGTTTAATCATGAATTTTTCTCCCCCTTCGACCGTGAAATACACTCGAGACTTGATTCAAAGTTGCCTATACTAACGTAAATTCATGATTGAAGGATATGGATGTGCGTCCAACGGTACTTTGCTTTTCTGGTTTAGATCCCTCTGGGGGCGCGGGCTTACAGGCTGATATTGAAGCGATTGGTCAAAGTGGCGCACATGCGGCCATTGCCTGTACCGCCCTCACGGTGCAAAACTCGCAGCAGGTGTTTGGCTTTGAAGCCACTTCCAAAGCATTACTACTGGCCCAGGCCAATGCCGTGGTGAACGATCTGCCAATTCGCTGTGTTAAATCGGGAATGCTCGGCACCACCGACAATATTGCAGCGCTGGCAGATTTCTTGAGAGAACATCCGGACTATTACTATGTGCTGGACCCGGTTCTGGTCGCCAACAGCGGTGGCTCTCTGGGTGATCAGGCGACTTTGGTCAAGGCCTTTGTCGAGCTGATTCCACTGGCAACCTTACTGACCCCGAATACGGTAGAACTGCGTGCCCTGACCGGTGAAGATGATCTGGAACTGGCCACCCAGAAACTGTTTGCGATGGGTGCCAAGGCGGTTTTGGTTAAAGGCGGCCATGAAGATACCCCGGATCACATCCGCAATGCTTTATATATAGATGGTGAACTGATTTCAGAAACCCGTTGCCCGCGTTTAGAAGGCGAATACCACGGTTCGGGCTGCTCGCTGGCCAGCTTTATTGCCGGCCGTTTAGCACTAGGTGATGAACTGCAAGCCGCTGTGAATTATGCTGAAACCTGGCTGTTTGGGGTACTAAAACAGGCAGAAAGTCCGGTACCGAATGGTCAGAAGATTCCAAAACGCTTTTAACCCTTAATATAAAAAATACCTGCCCCATGGCAGGTATTTTTTCGACCTGAATCTGAAGCCCTTTAATCCGGCATATCATCCAGCTGCTGCGGTTCGGCTCGCGGCTGGGTATTCATCCGGTGCCGGAACGAGGCGGAACGTTCATAAGCCTGTTTACGTACCCGCATAATTGAACCCAAAGGTTGATGCGCCTGCACGCCATGCCACGGGTTAAACGACAACACATCATCGGCATAAACCCGCCGCTCCGGACTATAGCTGTCCTGTTTGGGAAAATGCAAAGTGCCAATGGTCTGATGCGCAGATTCTTCTTCCGGCCATAATACCGAGGCATCTTCAATGGGCATCCGTTCCAGACTGGTACATAATTGCGCACGCAATACATAATCGGCGCTATGGTGCTTAAAGAAATCCCGAACCAGATCGCGGATGCTGGAGTCATGGCTAATCTGCATTGGAATATTGGTCAGCTGACGTACCGAGGTCGATTCCGGCGCCACACTGATTTTTGCCATATAGTCGCCATAACGCAGTGCAGCCATGGTGTGATAGGTTTCACCGAGAATATGGTTCTGACTGCGCGCCCAGCCTTTTAAAGTTACCGGTACTTCTAAACCGGCTTTATCCACCAGTGTATTTAAACTGCGCGCCATACTGCGCATGCCTTTTAACATCGGATCGGGCGCCTGTTCCGCGCGTGTCACCAGAGGCAGCATCTGCTGGTATTTACGCAGCGTGCCAAAGGCCAGCACCGGAATATTCACCATCAGAATATCCTGGTTTTTACCATCACTCGGATCATCGGCCAGTAAGCGTGCGCCCGGCACATTCAGGATTTTTAAGGCAAAGCCATGCGGTACTGGCACCTGGTCACTGCGTAAATCTCCCGGCGCAGCCGATAAACGCACCATCACATCATAATGTCCTGGCTCGGCAAAAATTCCCTGCGCCAAATGCGGCGGCAACACCGGCACGGTCAAAATACCTTTCAGAAATGCATGTGATTTGGCATGCGCATCGCGGACTGCATGGCGATGCTTGTCAAACACCTGTTGTCGGGCTTGGGCCATATGCTCGATAATATCTTCAATCAAGCGACTTTCATTCGGCTGTTCCTGTTCAACCTGCGGGGTATACGGTAGATACGGCTCTGACATCGTGAACGCTCCTGTTCCGGCCTGAACATCTGGCAAAAATTGGCTAATATCCACCAATCTAGCAAGCTGAGAGCCAGAAAAATATAGTGCTTATTCAACAGTTCAGGAGAGTTTGGTAAGCGTAGACGACTCAGCTCAACACGATACTTGGGTTCAGTCTTGATGATGTCTGGATTTAAGCTGCGCCACATGCGCGCGCCGGGTTTGCCAGGACGGGTCCAGTACTTCTTTTTCCAGTCGTAATTGCAAACGTTTTAAGCGCATGGCGGAGATGACTTCGGTCTGGAACTCCTGTACGTAATTTACCCAGCCTGTCCCTTGAAATACCTGCTTTGGCATCTCTGTTTTAAATTCGCAGCCCGGCATAAATACCACTATTGAATGTAAATGTTCCGGCTCCAGCAGATCAGCCAGCAAATGACTCAACACCTGAGTATGTTTGTAATTCTGATGCAAGGGATTCTGGAATTTATAACTCTTTTTATAAATTTTCTGGGTCCACATTTTTTGCCGCGCACTGCCAAAAATCCAGCCCTTATAGTTTTTGCTTTCTATCACAAAGATGCTAAAAGGACTTAATAGCACATGATCAATTTGTGTGGTGCCGCCATCCTGATCGGGCAAGGTCAAATCATTAAGTAAAATATAACGCTCATCCAGATGTTGCTTGGCCTGTCGCTGAACAGCCCACTCCCCAATTTTGCCTTTTAAGTCCGGCAGAAACACCCGCAGCAGGCTCAAGCCCAGCAGAATCAGCAACAGCCACCACAGCTGTGAAATCAACATACGCAAAATATTTACATCATGCATTGCGGTTTTATTTTAATGGTGATGATCTTGACCTGACGCTAACATAAAACGGTGTTTCATTCAGGAATGATAATGCTGGTTTAATCTTCATTATCAGGCAGATACTGAAAGATTCCATCTGCTTGAGGGCACTCAATCTGGATAGTGATCTATTTTTTTTAATCAACGGATGCTTACTGATTTAAGCTGTTTATTGGCCTGCACTAAGCGATGCAACACCATAAAATATCTATATTTATTTTTGTTGTTGTTCCAGTTTTAACAGAATCTCTTTATTGTCTAATCCGCCGGCAAAGCCAACCAGTTTACCGCCGCTGCCAATCACCCGATGACAGGGTGCAATAATTGAAATTGGATTTTGGCCATTGGCCGCACCGACAGCCCGTACCGCTTTGGGACTGCCGACCTGCTCAGCAATTTGCCGATAACTGCGGGTTTCGCCAAAAGGAATATTCAGCAGTGCCTGCCAAACTTTTTTCTGAAATTCTGTGCCTTCAAAATCTAAAGGCAGTTCAAAAGTCTGACGCTGGCCCTGAAAATATTCATTCAGCTGTTGTTGCGCATCCAGCAAAATCGGATGATCCAGCTGCTCTACCAGCTCGGCCTGCCGGACCCGTTTGGGATTTTCATTGTCCCAGATCACGGCGACCAGCGCGCTGTCTGTGGCCACCAGTTTTAAACGCCCGACCGGAGAAGGCATATACATAAATGCAAGTTTCATCTCCTTCTCCTGTTCAGTTTAGTCTAGCTTGATTATGCCGATGAAAGTTTCATCAGCACAAGACCGGAAATAATTAACACTGCCGCCAGCATACGCATGGCCGATGCCGGCTCGCCCAGTACCAAAATACCCACCAGAAAAGAACCGACCGCGCCAATCCCGGTCCAGATGGTATAGGCCGTGCCCAGTGGCAGACTGCGCATGGCATAGGCCAGCAGGCCAAAACTGAGCACCATAAAGAAAATGGTCAGAATGCTTGGGGTAAGCTTGGTAAAACCGTCTGAAAGCTTCATAAAATAAGCCCAGACAATTTCAAAAATACCGGCAAAAATTAATACGATCCAGGCCATCACGCCCTCCTCCATTATTCAGATAGAGTCAGGCCGTCCTGACGATTTTTCTTAAAGACAGCACCTTTAAGGGAGGTCGTTCCTCCAGAATTACGGTATCAGTATAGCAAAAATCCGCCGCCTGCCAGTAAAACACCGTTGGAGGGGAATGACCTTCAGCTCAAGAGGGACTAAAAATCACAACCCAGATAAGGCGATTCAAACTTTTTCACTTAAGTGAATAAATTGCTTGCTGGAGCATAGGTCGTTTCTCCAGCAAACAAAAGGATGAACCAAAGCCCATCCGGTGTATAGATAAACGCTGGATCGGATTAAAACTTCAACCGTAACCCGGCGCCATATTGCCAGCCCTGTTCCGATTCTGTCGCATCCTGCTCAGCTGTCTGGGCCAGCCCTTTATGATAGCCATAGGCCACATCTACAAACGGCATGACTTTTTTGCTGATTTCATAACGCATCTGTAGCCCGGTCTGCAGCTGGTTTAAACCAGTTTTCTGCGCTTGCACCGATTCATCTGAAAGTACCAGCTTGGCCTGCAAATAAGGTGCCAGAATCAGTTTCTGGGTCAGCAAAAGATCTCGCTCAGTGTCCAGACTCAGCAGCACCTGCTGATCTTCGGCAAGCGACAAATAGGCCTCAGATTCAAAGAAATACGGCGCCAGCCCATGCAGGCCAACCACACCACGCCATTGCTGTGCCGAAGTCTGATCCTCCTGATAGGCCACACCAGCCTGGATATCCCAAAAATCAGAAATCATCCGGCTATATAAAACCTGTGCCTCATATTCAGCTTGTTGCGACTCGGCCTGCTGGGTATGCAGTTTGAAAAACAGCTTGTGTTCATCCGTTCCGACCCGGCTTTCCAGCTCGGACTGCCACACTCCGCGTCCACCCGCATGCTGCATCCATTTTGATTCCAGCATACTGGACTGATACCACTGCCCGCCATGCTCCTGTCGGTGATCATGCGTTGTTGCCGTTGCAGCCTTCTCCACCAGATGAGGCATGCTCATGAGCTGATGTTGCTGATGTTGCTGATGTTGCTGATGTTGCTGATGTTGCTGATGTTGCTGATGTTCAGCCTGCATCATCTGCTTGTGTTGTGCATGTTTATCGACAGATTTTACTGACGTCTGCGGTACAACTTCATGTTCTGCAGCGTGAGAAGATGGGTGCTGTGTCTGCGCCGATAACATCGGTGTCGCAAACAGCATGGCTCCCAACAAATTGAAACGGGCAAAATTAGTGATGTGCATGTGCATCTCCCGAAGACTGAACAGCAGCTGGCAGCGCAGATGGAGCTGCGGGTAATGAAGCCGTCTGCTCTGGCATCACCTGTGCCACCACTAACTTATTCATCATGCCCGAACTCATGTGATACAGCAGATGACAATGGATTGCCCATTCCCCCAGCTCATCGGCGGTCAATAACGCGCTCACGGTTTTTCCAGGCGGTACAATCAGGGTATGTTTATTTGGCAGGTCGGCAGCGGCCTGGCCATTTTCCAGCTGCATAAACATGCCATGCAAATGCATCGGATGCGCCATCATGCTGTCATTGATAAATTTCAGCCGAATCCGTTCGCCATAGGCCACCTGCAACGGTTCAGCCTCGCTAAATTTCTTGCCATTGATGGTCCAGATATAACGTTCCATCGTGCCGCCCAAACGAATCACCAGCTCTTGCACCGGCGCGCGCGTATCCGGCTGCGGCTTTAAGGCTTTTAAGTCCGCATAGCGAAGTGCTTTATGTCCGGCGGGTGTTGAGGCATTGGCCCAACCTTGAGGGACCGAACTGGCCGAAGATTTTGACTGCGCCTGCGTTGCATGCGATGAATGCACTGCAGGATGATCTTCGGCTACCGTTAAAGATTCAGTCTCTTTAATGGCAGCATGCGTCATCGATGGATGCTGCAGGGTCGAAGATGTGGATGACGCACTATGTACCGCATGTGGCGCAGTACTTTCTGCACCATGAGCAGCATGTCCCATATCTTCCATGGTCAATACCGCACGTGGTCGTGCGGTTGGCATGTGCAGTGGCGGTGGTTGCATGCCCTGTTGCAATAAACTACCAATGGCAAAGCCTGAACGGTCAATTGATTCTGCTTCAATCTGGTAATGGCCGGCTTTTGGTTCCACCAGTACATCATAGGTTTCAGCCGTCCCGATTCGGAACTCATCTACAGGCACCGGCTGGACCGGCTGGCCATCAGCGCTGATGACGGTCATTTTGAGCTGCGGAATGCGTACATCAAAAAACGACATGGCCGAGGCATTAATAAAACGTAAACGCACTTTTTCATTCGGTCGGAACAGCCCGGTCCAGGCCTGTTCCGGTGTTTTGCCATTGATTAAAAACTGATAACCGGTGACATCCGACAAATCGGTTCTAAGCATACGCATCTGGTTCCACATGGAACGTTGCTGCCAGGTCTGTTTCAGGCCCTGCTGTTTCACCTGCTGCAACACATCGGCCAGGGTTTCACGCTGGTTCTGATAATACTCGGCCGACTTTTTCAGATTATTTAAAATCGTGTCGCTGGAAGATGCGTGAAAATCGGACAGCATCACCACATAATCCCGCTCGGCCTGCTCATGCGCAGCCACAGGCTGTTTGCCTTTGGGATAAATGACTAGCGGGCCATATAGCCCATCCTGCTCCTGACCTTTGGAATGGGCGTGATACCAGTAGGTGCCCTGCTGCCGTAGCTGAAAGCGATAAGTAAAATGTCCCTTCGGCGCAATGCCCTGAAAGCCGTTAAAGCCCGGCACGCCATCCATTACACCCGGCAATAACAGACCATGCCAGTGAATGGAAGAATCGCGATTTTGAAGCTGGTTATGCACATGAATCACCGCTTCATCACCTTCCTCAAATTCAAGCAAGGGGGCTGTGAATTGGCCATTCACACTTATTTTTTTGACAGTTTTTCCGGTCAGCTTGACCGGCTGCTCATCAATATACAGATGATATTCCCGGACTGCGGCCATCGCCCAGGACGATGCGCACAGACATAAGCCAAGCACGATGGCCTGACGCAATTGAATTGACATGATTTATCCTTAAAACAATAAAAAAAGAAAAGTTTTTAAAGTCAGGATAAGGTTTTCGGTGGACGCAGGATTTCCTGCCAGTAGCCGGGTAAATGCTGGGCATGATAGAGATGAAAGTGCGGCTCAGACTCAAAGGTCGGGCTTGCCTGTTCCAGCACAGGGAGCGCAATCTTGAGATAGCTCAGACCCGGCTGGCAATGTAGGGGTGGACAATCCTGACAGTTTAAATGCTGCTCTGGATGATGTACCTGCTCGCAGTCGGGTAACTGTGCAGATGGACTGGTGCTATGATGGCTTGGGTGATGTTGTTCTACAGGAGAATCTGCCTTTTCAGCATGACAAGGTGTAGGTGATGAAACGGATGATTTCGCACTGGTGATCGCGGCAGAGTTAGACAGTTGCATGGCCGCATGCGCTGGTTGTACAACCGCCAGCACAAGACTGCTCCATCCCATGACAAATGCCATCAGATAGCTGAACCACACCGGTTGTCTGCGCTGTGTATACAACAGGATTTCCTCACCCCATAAGACCAAACCCCAGCGTTGAAGCTGCTTAAAACAGCTAAACGCCTGTGCAAACCAGCATAGAGAAATTCACAGTTATACACAATGCTTTAAATTTTAAATCGCTGCTGCCGGGAAGATTGTTTTGCATATCAATAAAATAATAAAGTTATTTATTGTGCAGTATAACTATTAAGCAGAGCTGAATAAAAAGGCAGGAATTTTAGGGCTTTTGCTCAAATAAAAAGGACTCATTTGAGTCCTTTTTATACATTTTATGTCTAATTGGCAAACGATTGATGCACAACTGTTTATAAATTAATCCGGTTATCCATACTGTTATCAACATAGATATCCATAGAGTTAATCACAAAGTTATCCACAGGGTGCCGATAACTTATCCAGTTTTATTAGGTATTCACGGCACCGACTTTGGCCAGTTCGGCACGCATCTCATCAATCACAGCTTTATAATCCGGTTTGCCAAAAATCGCTGAACCAGCCACAAACATATCGGCACCGGCTTCGGCAATTTCACGGATATTGGCCGGGCCAACACCACCATCAACCTCAAGGCGAATATCACGGCCTGAGGCATCAATGATCTGACGCGCCTGACGTAATTTTTCCAGGGTCATAGGAATAAATTTCTGGCCACCAAAGCCCGGGTTCACACTCATCAATAAAATCTGGTCGACTTTATCCAGCACATAATCCAGATAATGCAGCGGCGTTGCCGGGTTAAAAACCAGACCCGCCTTGGCACCGCCCGATTTGATCAGTTGCAGCGAACGGTCAATATGGTCCGAAGCTTCCGGGTGGAAGGTAATAATATCGGCACCGGCTTCCAAGAAGTCGCCAATCATGCGATCCACCGGAGAGACCATTAAATGCACATCAATTGGCGCCTGAATCCCATAATTTTTCAGGGCCTTACATACGCCTGCACCAAAGGTGAGGTTGGGTACATAGTGATTGTCCATGACATCAAAGTGGACAACATCAGCACCGGCTTCAAGCACTTTTTCTACCTCTTCCCCTAAACGGGCAAAGTCTGCAGAAAGAATAGAAGGCGCAATTAAATATGGCTTGGACATGGGAGACCCTGGCTAAGTATTTGAGTGACTGCGCCATTATAACAAATTGTCCCCGGCTCTGGGGCGGCAGATGGCCACCTGCGGCAAGATTGCAAATCTACAACGCTGTGTTGCAACACGCGGCTTTGTCTGGGCGCTCTTTTCTCTTAGGCTTAAGGCTTACTGAACAGGATTTTTCATGAAACGTTATAGTCATATTGCCACCACACAAGCGGCCCGTCTGGCCAAACGCCTGGGTAACCACTGGAAACACAAATTTGAAGTACAGGAAACAGCACAGGAACTGCGTATTTTGATGCCAAGCGCGACCATTGTGTTACAGCCACAATCTGATGCACTCTATACCGAAATTATTGCTTTAGATGAACACACCGACCTGAACCGGCTGGAACAGGTGGTGCTGGATCATCTGCAACGCATGGGACAGGAACAGTTAAGTGCTGACTGGCAGCAGGCCGATTAAACCTACTTAGATCTGCTCATTTTACTTCGGCAGATTGCTTGGCTTCAAAGGCCTTGACTGCTTCAATACGCTCCTGCGTGGCCGGATGGCTTTGCAGAAAATCCCAGACCGACTTACCCTGCTCGCTTTCGCCGCTTTCATCTGCCAGCCGTTGTAACAGGTTGGCATAATGGATGGTTGGCACCTGCTTGTGCTGCATGGTGGTTAAGGCATAATGATCGGCTTCGGCTTCAAAATTACGCGAATAACTGGCACCCACCAAAGCCAGAGGCAGGCTGGTCATTAAATCGGAGCCATCACCGGTAATCGCAATCAGGATGACCCCAAAACCTAAACTGGCCAGCGCCTGTTGCAGACTATGCCGCTCGACCAGATGACCCTGCTCATGTGCCAGCACCCCCAGAATTTCCCGGTCATCCTGTGCCAGCTCAACCAGTTCATCGGTCAGAATAATAGTATTGTTGGGAATCGCCACCGCATTGGCACCCAACCGATTCCCTTCTCGAAACAGCAGTTTCGCCGGCCGGTCTTCTGCCACCAATGCCTGATACTGCTGTAAAATTGCCTGCTGGCGCGCCGCACTTAAACGGCTTGGACCCGTCATCTCCAGCACATAGTGTTCTGCTTCATTGCCGACACTGTTCAGGGTGGTTTCCGGTAACTGATTGGCCACCACATGCGAGGCCCACGGAATGCCCCACTTCACCGTGGCAAAGGCCAGCGCCACAATAAAAATGGTGCTAAACAGAATCAGGCTGGGGGTACGCTCCAGCTTCCAGATCGACTGATAAATATTCTTTTGCTGCAGCTGAAACCAGTCCGGTAAAGGCTGCTGAAACTCCAGACGTGCATCATCCTGGAGTTCAATTACCGGCTGGATACGGCCCAATGCGCCTATCAGCAGCATGTCCTGATAACGATAACGGCGCTGCAAGGCAAAGTTTTCACCATACTGAACCCAGATACTGTCCGCATCGGCTGCCAACACCTGAGCAGTATAAGGCTTGGCACTCTGACCATCATAAAACACGGCTTCAACCGTCATCTGTTGCATCAGGGCTTTCCTTATAAAGACACATCAATATCAAAGATATCGCTAATTTCTTCCGCAATCGCGCTTGGATCACCCTGTAACTGGTTCATCAGCAGGTCCGGATCATTGTTTAAATGCAGGCTTAAAGACTCCACCTGATAGCGATATAAACGGATTGCCGCCCACGGCGTCATAAGGCCGAGGGTTAAAATTTTCACCATCCAGTTGCTGAGCACAATCCAGGCATAGCGCCACTGGTTGCAACTGGTCTGAAACTGGCTACGACTGAGGGTGGTATTGTTCCAGCTGGTCATAAAAATCCGCGCCAGCATTAACGGCCAGATGAATAAAGCCGCCAGCAGATAGATACCCATAAAAATCCAGACATACTGCACCGCACTCAGACTGGAAAAATCGGCCAGCAAGGCCAGTACCAGCGCTGCCGCCCCCAGCAAGCCGATAAACAGAAACAGCGGCACATACATGGCGCGCATATAGGCCGGCCAGTCGGCCTGTAATTTAAACTGCAATTGCCCCGCATAAAGATGATCGAGGCAATAACGCTTATACAGCCAGATCAGCACCGGGAAAAATACGCCCAGGGTCAAGATATACACCAGAATCCCTTTTAGAAATTCGATATAGGCTTTCTTGCTAGTGCCGGAAAAGAAAAAGCGGCTGTTACCAAATTTACTGTTACGTGCATTAAAGCGGATGGTGGCCCGAATCAGCCAGGGTACCGCCAGATACAGGATTAGTACCCCAATCAGGGTGGCGCGTACCGAGTAGTTGGATAACAGCGAAATGGCCAGATACAGGCCAATTGCAATCAGCCGGCCAATTAAGATCTTGCTCGGCACACCGGTAAAGTCAAAACGGCGCTGGATAAATTCGGTATTGCCATAAAAATAGCGCAAGCGGCGTACTTTGGCCCACGGCGCATACAGTCCCAGCGTGACAATAATCAACAGAATATTGACAATCCAGATGCCGAAATATTCCATGGCAGTGCCATAAAAATGAAAAGGGTGGCGCTGCCCAAGCAGCTGCGGTTCAGGTGAATCAACGACAAGCGCTGGCGGCAGCTGGGTCTGTTCCTCTGCGGTAAAAGTCGGATGTATATCTTGGTTTTGCATATCAGGCCTTATAATTATTTTTTAAAATAAAGACACGGTTAAAAATTAAAAAACAAAAAATCACAGACCGCCTTCACCCTGCAACAGGTCAAAAGCGGTGTTCTGAGCGATGGATTATATTAGGATTGTAATTGGACTGCATGAAATTGCAGATGGTCATCAATAAAACTTTGAATAAAGTAATAACCATGATCATAGCCAGCATGTTCACGTAAGCTCAGCGGCTGTCCGGCCTGCGCACAAGCGGCCTGGAACAGCGCCGGATTCAACTGGCTATAGAACTGATCCTGTAGGCCCTGATCAATTAAAATATCGGCAAATTGCTTGCCTTTTTGCTGGACCAGTGCGGTGGCATCATGTGCTTGCCAGCCTTGACGATCCTCACCTAAATAGGCACTAAAAGCTTTCTCTCCCCACGGGCATTGGCTTGGCGCACAAATCGGCGCAAAGGCAGAAACTGATTTAAATTTTTCCGGATATTTAAAAGCTAGCGTTAACGCACCATGGCCGCCCATACTGTGGCCGAAAATACCAATACTGTCGGTTTGCACCGCAAACTGTTCACACACCAGCTTATACAGCTCTTCTGCAACAAACTGTTCCATCTGGTAATGCGCTGCCCAGGGTGCCTGGGTTGCATTAATATAAAAACCTGCACCCTGCCCAATATCCCAGTGATCGCCCTGCGCCACCTGCTCACCGCGAGGTGAAGTGTCCGGGCTAATCAGAATAAAGCCCAACTGTGCCGCCAGACGCTGGGCATGCGCTTTAATTGCAAAAGTTTCTTCGGTACAGGTTAAACCTGCCAGGTAAAAAAGCGCCGGACAGTCCTGACCCGCCAAGGCTTGTGCCGGCAGAAAAATACCAAAACAGCTTTCCCCGTTTAAGCTGCTGGAATTAAAACGGTAAATTCGCTGTTCGCCATCAAAGCATCGATTGTTCTGTATTAATTCCATCGTCTTATCCTGTTTTAAGGGCTGTCTAAAGTTAAAGGCATTTCATTTGGCTGCGCCACCATGGCTTGCGGGAATAAACGCTGCTCCAGTTGCGGCAACATCAGCTGCATGTTCTTGCCCATCGACCATTGCGGTTCAGACGGTTCAAAACCTTGTGCCTGCTCCCATTTTGCCACGGTCAGCTTGGCCTGTGCAAAAGCCTCGGCAAAGCTGTTGTTTTCACGCATGGCCTGATCAAAGAAGGCCCGGCCAAAATAGGTATAATCGGCTTCGTTGGAACAGCCAAATGAAGCGCGGTCTGCGGCCGATGCGGTAATTACCAAAGTATTGTCATTTTGCAGGGCCGAAACAAAACTGCCCGAATAACAGGCCGAGATCACAATTACGCGCCAGCGAATACCGGATTTATCCAGCGCATCGCGCAGCCATTTTGGATCAACCTGTTGCAGTTCCAGCGGCGCATTTTCCATTTCAAACTGGTTCGGCAAGCCATGTGAAGTCATGTATAAAAACAGCACATCGCTTTCCGGATTCATCTGCTGGCCTATACGGCGCAGTGCCAGTTCCATACTGGTGCGTGAGGCAATCGGGGTGACATTGCGTGTCATCGGGTTATTCACCAGAATCATCGAGCGGCCAAAAGTGCCAAAGCGGGTATCGAACTGTTCCCGAATCCGCTCGACTTCGGACATAAACACATCCTGATAACTGGCTCCGGCCACCCCCAGAAAATACCAGTGTGATTGCGCAAATTCGCCATACTGAATCTTCTCCAGCGCCTGATTCAGTACCTTGCTTTGTGCATAAAAGGCTTCTTCACTAAACGTCGGCGGGACCTCTTCCACTTTCCAGATTGGCTGGCTCTTGACCGACATCTGCCACACCACCAGGGTAAACAGCGTGGCCAGAACAATCAGGGCACGTTCCCACCACGGCCATTTCAGCTCACGGGAAAGTACCCAGACCACCGCCAGACTCTGCCAGACAAACAGCACCATAAAAATCAGTGGCAGATAGTCATAGAAAACATAAGGCAACACATCAATCATGCCCAGATATTGGATCAGGCTTTGCAATAAGGCGATGTGGGTGTCTAACACCAGCCACAGTAAAGCCGGTACCAGCATGAGGCGTGGATTATTAACGCGCTGGGACAGGAAAATCCCGACAATTAAGGCAATAAACGGCCACAAGGCATAACTGACCAGACCTTGCGGGTTAAAATCACCGGTTTCACCGGCGCTGAGCCAGCTAAATAAAGTGTTGGCCAGACCGCCTAAAATGCCCCAGAAAATCAGTTGCAGAATGGAAGGACGGACAATCTGTAAAGATCGGCGCGAACCAAAAAATAACCACATCCCCGCTGTTTGGTTGCTTTTAAAATCATGCCAAAAATTGATGGAGGGTTTAAAGTCGATCATAAGATTGTCGTTAGCAGTGGCTCGCTTTGTGCAGACTTAGTTTATGCCTGATGTCATAATTATCAATGCTCTTTTTTAACTATATAACAAATCTTTGCCCAGTTTTGAAGCGATTACCCGTTTACTTTGGTCGCGTCCTGCTGGAAGTAAGCATCGAAGCGGCAGGCATCTCCGGTCCATTGATGATCCGGTGTTTGCCCGGCCAGATATACCGCCAGACGTGGTCGCTTAACCACCACACGTTTGGCGATTTTTTGCGCCAGCGGTAGCAAGGCATCGCCCAAATCCATTTCACCATGTTCCGGCAATAACAAATGCAGCAGCTGCATCTGCTTTTTGACTTGTGCCTGTTTTTTTACCGCCTGCTGGTTCTGGTCACGCTGTGGAAACATCGGATCCAGATACACCACATCAACAGCCTGCCCTGCTTCTGCCTGCGCTTTTAAGTAATCAGCCGAATCAGAAAAGACCAAGTGGATGCGTGCGGCAACCTTGCTTAAAAACGGGTCCTGTAGGGCGCGCTGGTAGCTGTCTTCCAATAAACTAAACAGAATCGGATGCCGTTCTACCAGCGTTACTTCAGCCCCCAAATGCGCCATCAGCAAACTGTCATGGCCCAGACCTGCAGTTGCATCAATCAGCTGCGGTTTTTCCGCCAGGTTACAGGCACGGGCCAGCATTTCTGACTTTAATGACGCGCGTTTTAAACGCGGAATTTCAGCCTGCCAGTCTGGCTGCATTTTCATGCCCAGCGCACATAGCCACAGGCCATCGGCATCAACGCACAGCGCCATGTCTGGATGCAGTCTTAAAAAACGTGCATTCAGTTTGTCGATGACATCAATTTGAAGGGTAACCCCACGTGAAGAAAGCACAGCCTGATAGTGCTGTGCTTTCTCAAAAAATGCGGGTTCGGTATAGCAGCGAAGTACGCTTACCATAAGGTCCAGCCTGTATATGCAAAGAGTAAAATCAGAAGGCCTGACACAATACGATACCAGGCAAAAATCATAAAGTCGCGTTTGGCCACATACGCCACCAGCGCGCGAATTAAGATTAATGCGGAGATAAAGGAAACAATAATCCCGACGCTCAGTACGGTCCAGTCCTGCGTGGTCTGGAAGACATCATAACTTTGATATAAATCCAGCAAGCCTGCGCCAATAATCACCGGAATTCCCAGAAAGAACGAGAATTCTGTCGCCGCTTTACGTGATACGCCCAGGAACATCGCCCCAATAATGGTCGCACCCGAACGTGAAGTGCCCGGAATTAAAGACAGTACCTGAATCAGACCAATCCAGATTGCATCTTTATAGGTCAGGTCTTCAACTTCCTGTGCCCGTACTTGAGGTGGATGCTTCTCAATCCAGATAATGATCAGACCACCAATAATCAGACCAATGGCCACGGCGATATCATTAAACAACATCGCTTTCACGGTTTGCCCGAAAGTCAAACCAATCAGAATAATCGGCAGCGAGGCCAGAATCAGGCCAAAGCCCAGACGGCGTCCGGTTTCTTCGCCGGTGAACATGCCGGTGGCTGCGCCCCAAAGCCGGGTCCAGTATTCATAAATCACTGCTGCAATTGCCCCCATTTGAATGGCAATTACAAAAACATCACTTTTTTCTTTGGTCCAGAAGTTCATCAGTTCTGAAGCCAAAATTAAATGGCCGGTACTGGAAATTGGTAAGAATTCTGTGATTCCTTCAACAATTCCCATAATTGCCGCTTTCAGCAGCAGTAAAAAATCCATAGAAAATCCTAGTTATGATTTGCCTTGTTCTGGAATTTTTTTCCAAGCATTATCCCGCAAATACACCGGTAATGCGTATTCCGCACTGACCCATGCTTCACGTTGGGCCAATACGCGTGCAATGGTAGCAATATCTTGCGCCGTTGCACTTAAGTCTTTGTATTGTGTTTGTTCTTGTTGCAATAAGGTTGAACCTGAGCCTACTAATGGGGACTGCGCTACGGCCGCCGCATCACTATAGCCCAATAACTGTTCTTCGCTCACCGGCTGCATAATGCCTTCTGCATCTAACTGGAAACTGGCGATATAGACTTCATTCATCCGCGCATCCAGCACTGCTGTTACCGCGCTTAAACCTGCTAGCCGATAAGCCGCTTGCGCCAGCGCCTGCAAAGTCGATACCGGAATGACCGGTAAATCATGTGACCAGGCCAGCGCCTGTGCCACTGCGGCATTAATCCGCACGCCACTGAATGAGCCCGGGCCACGGCTAAAGGCCACTGCGGTTAAATCGGCAGTAGCTGTTTCGGTCTGAGCAAAACCTTGCTCAATCATCGGGAGAATGGTTTGGGTTTGTGCCTTGGTGCGCTCATCCAACTGAAAAAACAGTTCCTGCGTGTCATTTACAATCGAAACGGAACACTGCTCATTGGCAGTTTCCAATGCCAGTAACTTCATGCACAACCTTAAAATTAAATTTTAAAAACTGGCCGCTATCATACTCCACTCCTAGACACTAGGCGAGAACTTCACCGGCTTTCACACAGAAAAAAAAGCCAGTTTCAAACAGGCTTTTAGGTATCTTAAAGTTCGACTTTTTCCAGCTGCTGGAAATGCTGAAAGTGCTCGGCATAATGTAAGGCGCTCAGTTTCAGACGGGCCGCTCCTGCTTCATCCAGGGTTTTTACAATCTTGCCGGGAGAACCCATCACCACCGAATTATCCGGGATGACTTTGCCTTCCGGAATCAGCGCATTGGCACCAATAATACAGTTTTTTCCAATCACGGCATGATTCAGCACCACCGCGTTAATACCAATCAGGCTGTTATCGCCGATGGTACAGCCATGCAACATGGCCTGATGACCGATAGTGACATAGTTACCAATCTGCATCTCAATACCCGCATCGGTATGCAGCACCGCATTTTCCTGGACATTACTAAAATCTCCAAGATGAATCAGGCTGTTATCGCCACGCACCACCGCGCCAAACCAGATACTCACCTGCCGGCCCAGCTCGACCTGACCAATGACCGTTGCGGTTTCGGCGACCCAACCATCCCATGGTTGATGTAATGCTTTTGGGGCAATGCCCTGAAATTTATACAACATTAAAATTCCCTATTTAGATGATTTAAATCGAAACGTCGGTGAATTCAGTAAAAATGGCCATTCTTTTTGATAATCCAGCCCATACTGAAATAAAGCCACCAGCATCCGTGCAGTTAATCCCCAGACAATCTCATTTTCAACGCGCATGCTGGGAAA
The DNA here is from genome assembly GCF_049546925.1 of Acinetobacter sp. AND/436. Taxonomy (NCBI): domain Bacteria; kingdom Pseudomonadati; phylum Pseudomonadota; class Gammaproteobacteria; order Moraxellales; family Moraxellaceae; genus Acinetobacter; species Acinetobacter sp. AND/436. The sequence continues at coordinate 19,586 of NZ_JBMXBO010000006.1, read as the reverse complement.
ATATAAGGACTGATGGGCATAGCGCACCTCATATGGCACCGGCGGCGCTTCCATCAGATTTTTTAAAGAGGCGAAAAAAATACGGTCAATTTCGGTCGGTTGCGCTGACAGCTGCACCTCGGGTGGAATCAGGCCGACAATGGGTTTGACCAGCATGCCATTACGCGATTTTTGCATTGGCAAATCGCCAATCAGTTCCACATCAAAAGGATTCAGCGCGGTTTCTTCCTGTGCTTCACGCAGTGCCACCACAATATTACTGGTATCCTGTGGATCGCGCTTGCCGCCCGGGAAAGACACCTCACCGGCATGGCTGTTTAAATAGGCCGAGCGGCGGGTCAGCAGGACTTTCGGCTGAGCTTCATCGGTAATCGCAATCAACACGGCCGCATGCGCCTCACGCATACTTCGCGAGAAGCGTAAGCGCTGTTGCAATTCCTGTGTCAATGAATGCTCTACCATCTTTTATTATCCTGATTGCCTGACTTTCATCATAGCTGAAATTCTGGGCAAAAGGATAGAAATGATGCCAAAGTTCATTTTTTCAGTTATGCTGATCAGCAACTTTATCGTTGATGCTGAATATGAACTTTTGCGGAACGTGTGGACATAAAACAACGGAAAAAATTCCTTTAGGCGATCATCAGTTACGCCGTGTTTGCAGCCATTGTGGCAGTATTCATTATGTGAATCCGAAAGTGATTTGCGGTGCTTTGGTGCTGTGGGAAGATCAGGTGTTATTATGCCGCCGTGCCATTGAACCGCGTTATGGACTCTGGACCCTACCTGCCGGTTATATGGAACTGTTTGAAACCATGGAACAAGGCGCGGCACGTGAAACCCGTGAAGAAGCAGAAGCGGAAATCGAGATTGAGCAGCTGTACTGCATGTACAACATTCCACGGATTGGCCAGATTTATGTGCTGTTTAAAGCGCAGCTGATTGAAGGTCAATTTGGGGCGGGTGAAGAAACTATTGAATCGCGTCTGTTTAGCGAAGATGAAATTCCATGGGCAGAACTAGCCTTCCCAAGCGTGGAACATACCTTAAGACATTATTTTGAAGACCGCAAAAACCAGCATTTCCCGACTCATCTGGAAACCTTGGGTACGCGTTTGGATCATACTGGTTAACAATAAATATCCCCGCCAAGAAAAAGCCCATCCGTAGATGGGCTTTTGTATTTTAATGAATATATTGCTGTTACTGGATACGCACCTGTTCCGGGTTATAACAGTCCGCCACTTCGATGCTCACGGTTCCACCGGTGAGTTTAGCCAGTTCTTTATCGGCATCCGTAGCATTGTTGCTATCCTGATTGGTAAAAGTCTTGAGCTGCAAGGTATACAGGTTACTCCATGACACGGTATTGTTGCCGGAGAAGTCACTCAGGCTAATCCGGGTCGAGGTATGATTGACCAGATTACCCATATTGAGCCGCGCACCACCTACCACCATGGCCTGCTCGCCCTGGGTATTGTCAACCCGGGTATTCAGACCAATTACGGCACCATTCAGCTGGTTAAAGACCGGATTGGCCAGAATCATCCGCAGGGTAATCGCCTGATTGCTCAGATCGGTTGCTCCCAGCACACCAATACGATATTGCGTGACATTATTACTATCCACAATCTCTGGCGTGCTGCTATCTGTAGCGACTGCGCAGGTCCCCGACAGATCGGTTGCGGTCGGATTTGGGCCAATATCGGTACGGATATTGCCCTGCTCATCCAGCACAATCCCGAGCTTAATTGCTGGCGCGGCATTATTAGCAAAATTGAAATTCAGAGTGGCATATAACGGGAAAATATAACGCTCACCCAAGGCCACATTTTTCGCCGAAGTAAAAATCCGGTTATCCAGGAAATTCACCTGAAAATATTTATAGATATCCAGTGAGCCCTTAAACTGATCCGTGCCAATAGTCTGGGTCCAGCGGCCATATTCTTCCGGCTTTCCTGTCGGGAATTTGGTCAGGGTTTTATAAATGCCTTCGGTGCCGGCAATCATATAATCGTTATACAGTTTCCCCTGGGTCACGGTAAAATCTTCAGTCCGGTTACTGTTGATGCTAAAACGATAAGGCCCCTGGATCGTTTCATTCAGTGGATTAATCCAGTTATTTTGTGCCGCTGCGGTCATCAGTTCCGGACGGACACGTTTCAAGAAATCGGCCGTAATGGTCAATAACGGGTTTTCATTACTGGTCGACATGGTTCCACGCCACTGCATGCCATAACCGAAAGTATAACCCGAGCGATCGGTCATCAACTGGAACTGGCCAATCAGGTGTCTTAAGGTATTCGAGTTCTGTTTACAATCATCCTGATTACAGCCATATAAACCTTGTGGTAAGGTCGAACCCTCCACAGCCAGTACCGGATAGTTGGCCTGATAAGAGGCAGAGTTGGTCATATAAACCAGGGTTTTCAGCGCGTCAAAGGCCTGCGCATCACTGACGGTGCTCAAGTCAACCCAAGGACTTAACTTGCTGACATAGGCACCGGAACGGTAATCCTCCAGCGTCACCGAACCCAAAATATCATCCAGCTGTTCTTTTTTTAGCGCAGAAATATGAAGTGGCTGCACATCACCGGCAATGGTCGGCCGTTCTTGGTTCTTGGAACTTTCAATTGATAAAGCCTGTAAAATACGTGTAATTGCCTGTGCCACTTGAACAGTTGAATCCGATGGGGTCAGTTCGGTTGCGGCCTGTCCGGTTAAGCCACGGGCAATATCCAGCAGGGTTAAACGCGGCAAGCTGGCACTGACCGAATTGGCCAGACCAATATCAGCTAGGCTTACTGTCCCCAGATTAATTGATTTTTCTGTTTTTTCCTGAATAAAGAAATGGACTTTATCACCGGCACTACATTTACCGGTGGCGGCATTGGTGGTTGGCGCAATCAGGGTAATATAGGTTTTGCTTGGATCACTGCTACAGGTGAAATTCAGGCCATCCACCGGATAATCCAGGGCAAACTCCACACAGTTTTGCCCGCTAACACAACTGCCATTAATTTCCGGCAAAATATTCGGCTCTGGAATGACATTGGCACTTTCACCACCACAGCCACTGAGTGCCATCATCAAGGCGGTACTACTCAAGGCTAAAATATTTGATTTCTTCATCCTGATGTCTCATGTTTTTTATTGATCTAAGGCAATAATTTTCAATTGGCCCTGATTACTTAACTGGCGGTTTTCCATATCGATTGCCGATGCCAGCGGGGTTAAAAGAAGATAACGGGTTTGAGCCGGCAATTGAATCACCCCTTCCACCTGCTCATGTTGCAATAAGGTGGATTGAGTATCCTGGCTCTTGTAGCCGCCTGCACCTTCAATCACACAGCCTTGCGCATCCAGAAAAACGGCAAAAGGCCAGTAAAATGTAGGTTGCCGGGTTTTAGAAGCGTATGAATTCACCTGAAGATGGCGTAAATCTCCCTCCAGCTTCACCACCTCATAATCAAATTCATCTGTTAATGGTGCACGTGGCCAGAGATTGACGTCTTTCTGTACGGCCAGGGTCTTGGCATGTTTAATTTTTTTATTTTTAAAACAGGACTGGCCTAAACTGCTGATGGCATCGGCCTGTGCAATACGATAATAAGTCGATGACAGCACCATTGGCTTGACACTTTCTGGCTGGCGTTTCTTGAACAGGCGATCCAGCACCGATTGTCCGACTCCTTTTTCACGTTCTACCACCTGCACCCGGGTCGCACCACCGCCCAATTTACTGTCAACTACGCCTTCCGGCATCATATAAAAACGCTTTTTCCCCTCCAGGTTAAATTCACTGTGTTCCAGGTATTCATTATTGACGTACTGCTCCCCTTCCATTTCGGTAAAACCGGAAGATGAAGTACGGTCTGGTTGATCAGCTTGCACAGTCTTCAATACTTTCTGAGATTCAGTTTGCGGGATGACAGATGTAATCGTTGGAGATGATGAAGCTGATACCGGTTTTGTGGTTGCCGATACAACTGGTGTGACGACAGGCTGTTCCACAACTGCTGTATCTGGTGTTTTTTGTGGGATACTTTCTGTGAGTTTTACCGTAGTGACTGGTTGAGTCGGTACAGTACTAACTGTGGGTACGACTGCAACAGCAGGAGCTCTGACAGGTTCAGAAACGGGAATTTGCGCTTGCGGCTGCGCCGGATTCAAAGCAGAGGATGCTCTACTTTGTGCCTGCGTTTTGTTTACCGGCACAGCTTCTTTTTTCGCTGCCGGCCGGGTTTCGGCCTTGCGCTGTACCACCATCGGCCGGCCATCCGGGCCAATAATGGTATAAAACTCATTGGCATAACTTACACTGGCCGAGCCCAAAGACAGCGCCCAGAGTGAAGACAGGCAAATCAAGCCAGATAAACGCTTTGTCACTTTTACCATCGTGTTCTATAGCTCAGACCTAAAATTGTAATGTTGCTAGCGGTTTTGACATTCAGTCCCGCATACGGGTTGAGTAATAAGTTATTCACCCCTTCTTTGTTGGCTAGGCTACTGGTATTGGCTGGAATTTTGTCCCGGCTTTGCAGAAAGCCGATCGATAAATCCAGGTCAGTATCGGCATCAAAACGATAGCCCACACCTAAACCAAACAGACGTGCATTATTAATGGGTACCATGGTATTACGCTTGTCATCTGGAATCGCACTGGTTCGTGGTTCATAACCGGCACGCAGCTTTAAACGGTCGGTAGCAGAATATTCAATCCCGATGCCCCAACTCCATGGTGACTGGAAGCCCATCGGCAAGGCCAGTGAGCTGTCAGAGACATGTTCAGACAATAATTTGGCAATTTTCAGGGCAGAAATCTGGCGGTCAAATTCAAACTTGAACTTGTCCCAAGCAGCATAATCGGTCCAGCCGACATCAAAGTTCACCTGTAAATCTGGCATTACCTTGTATTTAATCCCGGCCTGGAAATGCGCTGGATATTCAAAATCCATCGCCACCAGCCCTGACTCACTGGCCGGAATATAGTTCGGGAAGCCTAAAATTGCCGCCAAAATTTGCCCGGTTGGGGAAGACATCAAGCCTTTAATCAGCTCACTCGGCGCCTTGGCATTATCAATATGATATTTACCTTTGAGCCGCATTTTGGCGGAGCTTTGATAGACCATACCAAAGCTGAAATCTTCACGTGGCTCCCATAACACCCCGAGGTTATAGCTTGGGCTCAGACTTTGCTCGACGGCCAGATCCATTTGTCCAAAACGACCAAACGGATTCATGCCTTCCTGTGCGTTACAAATCCCCAGCAACAGAATATCGGTAATAATATCGGAGTTTTCTTTAAACGGGGTACAGACGACTTCATCAATCATCCGCAGCATCCCGATCAGGTCATTCGGGAAACGCAAGTCGGTATTCATGGCAATGGCCTGGTAGGACATTCCCACCGATGCCCCGACCGATAGCTCATCATTGACCTGATAGGCAATTGACGGTGACAGATAGGTAATCCGTTCCAGTGCCACCTGCTGCCCCATGAAGTTACCTGGGTTGCCATCTTCAGCACCAAAACCGGCAATTAACGGCGCATACATCGCAGTAGCAAAGGTGGTTTTAGACCCCGGCGGATTGTAGGCAATCCCTGCTGTTGGTGCGGCCAGTGGCATGCCTTCACCCAGATCAACAAACTTTTTCAGTACCGGCACATACAGCGATGCATATTCCACATCACCCGATACTTCACCTTTAAAGTCGGTACAAAAGTCAGCCAGAATTTCCGGTCCATCATGACAGACCAGTGGATCATCGGAATAACCAAATACGTTATAGTCGGCTGGCGCAGAAAACTCACGCTGTACATCAAAGTGCGCCAGCACCCCTTGTACATCGGTTTGCAAGCCTTCAATTTTAGTTAAGGCTGCCGGGTTAAAATGAATGGCACTAATGCCCGGTGGATCTGCCGTGACCGCGTTGCCCATGGTCAAGGAACGGATATCGACAGACAGGTTTTGTCCCAATTGTGCAAAAGCAGCACTCGAACAGCCCGATAAGATCAGCGCAGACACTAACGGGCGAAGTCGAATTATTTTCATACGACCAGCCTCTTAGCGAAGTTTCTTACCAAAGCCCAGAATATCGAGTGGGAAAGACAGACCTAAAGACACATCCGGTGCATCTTCTGTCAAACCAATACCAACAGTACCATTGACAATCGTTTCAGGAGAAACGCGCACCCCTAAAGAAATGGCCAGGGTAGAACTGGTCTGATCGGCCGGAGAATAAGACTCTCCTCCATCATACATAAATTCAGCACCAGTATTAAAACTCTGCTGATACGACATGGTCATTGAAACGTCGTAGTTAAAGGAATAGGCAAAACCAAAGGCGAAACCACCACTAATGCCCGGCTCAAATTCCTCAATAATACGTGGGCCACGAACCTGGTTTAAGCCCGACTCCTTAAAACCATAATTGGCGGAGACCGAAGCGAATAACACCACTGGGTCGATATATTTACGGGTACTGGCTCCAATCCCTGCAGAATAATAGCCCTTACCGGTCGCAAGTTCGGTAGTGCTATTAATTTCATACGGGCTATCACCGGTTTTGGTCGAAAGATTTCCGAATAAAATTAGTGGCAAACGGCCGGCTTTTAAAGGGAAAGGTTCCCAGCGTGCGCCTAAAGAAATATCTCCCAGACCCGCGGTATTCGCATCTTTTAATTGATCGGTCTTGGCCACCAAAGGTAAAGAGGCGGTTAAGGTCAGGTTATCCAATAATCCATATTGAACGGTGAAGGTGTTGGTCAATGCATGCGATGCATTTTCCTGAACACGCAACTGATAGATTTGGCCTTGCGCCATTTCCATATCAATTTGCGTATCACGATAATAGGTATAATCAATATCGTAATAAGATGAGATATTGCCTTTTTTGATTAAGGAATATTGGCGTTCATTGGAGGTAAAGACTTCTTCCAGATTGGCTTCTTTGGTAGCATCCCCTTCCTGCTGCTGTAACGCAGTTGATGCAGCCTGCTCAGCACTCGGTGCAGTCGCTGTTGCTGTTTCAATATTGGCCTCAGCAACTGCTTCAGTGCTAACTTCTTCAGGGCTTGAGTTTTCTGCTGGAGCTGTGGCTTCTGACGCAAGCTGCTGCTCTTCTACTGCTTCATATTGTCCTAACTGTGGCTCTTCTGCAGCATAAGCAGCTGCTCCCCAGACCATTTGGATACTAATGGCCAATACGGTTTTATTCATCCATTTAGATTTCATCTTCTTCCCTTCCAATTTTTAATTTTTTTTTCGTTTTTAAAGTAAATATTTACTTACTTTTATAATAGAGTCTTAAAAAGTTGTACTGATGTTCGCCGAAATTCTCTGACTCAGGATTCATGTTTCGTTCTAAACGAATGGTCGAGGCTTTATCAGCAATTTTGTCCATATAGAATTGTGGATATTGAATATTGACAAAGGCATGATGGTTAACAGTGGCATCTTCAACATGGCGCATATCACTGTCCTGTAAAGCCAGGAAGTCTTTACGATATTCAGGTGCCACATTAATCAGGAACAAGGTATTGTTTTCCCACACCTCTTTAAAACGCTGCTCATCAAAACTGATATTCCCCAGTGCCGGGTCGGCCACATAGACCCGGCCATCCTTATAGGCCTTATACACCACAAAATGCTTAAAACCGGCATAGGAAATCGGCACAATTGCGGGCTGGCCCTGCTTGACCAGATCTGAAAATTCCCCACGATAGCCGCCACTTTCCATGCCCAATGCAGCAACAAAACGTTTCATATCCAGCAAAGAGAAACTACGCCGTTCAATAATGCGCTCATATTCCCCATAACGTAGCAAACCACTCATGGTCTGCTGCTCTGTCAATCGGGTTCCGACATAACCATTTAACAGCGTGGTTAAAGCGGCCGATCCACAGCTATAGTCATAAGCCTGACGTACAATGCCCCGGAATTGATCTTGTAAAGCAGGTTGAATACGTACAGGCTCACGATGCATACGGGTAAAAGAAGAATTGCGGGAATCCAGTGTTTCCGTATAGCGTACGGTTTCCGGATGTTGTTCCTTTAAGTCGAAGGCTTGTGTGGCAGCGTAATACATCAATGCCGAGCCTAATGCGATCTCTAACATAATTTTTTACTTTTCAAGTTCCAGGCAGCTCTGCCAGTTCATTTTTTATTTTTAGAGTAAGAACTCTACTTCCATGTATTTAGCAAGATACCTTTTTTTTAGAAAAAAAACAGTATTTTTTTATCTTTTTGCCAACTTTTACAGTTTTTGTGTAAAAAAAAGCGCGTGAAAACACGCGCTTTTTCAAGATAGAACTTAGTGACCACGAATGGTAATTACAGCACCTTGATCCGACATTGTTGGGCCATAATAGGTTTGCATTCCTTGAATTTCAACATCACCGATAGATGCAGCATCTCGGCTACCTAAATGAACACCTTTAATATAATGGTCTTTGGCACCGCCATGGCTAATCATCTGGATATAACCTTTGTCATTCGGGTTGCTGTCACTTGCACCATACACACTAATATCTTGATTAATACTTAGGTCATTAGCATTTGCATCGGCAATTTTAATACTTTCAATAAAGATCTCACCTGCTGCACGCTCAGTATTTGCCGTTGAGTTATCCAGAATACCCAAATTATTAATTTCAAGGCCACCAATCATCGTAGTATTCAGTTGAATCATCGCCCCTTGTGGCGCAGCACCTAACTGGATATTGGCTGACATTGTGCCAGTTTTAAGCGATAAGCCTGAGAGAATCGCATTGTAGTTCTTTTCTTCACCCCCACGGCGAAGTTCTGAGCTTGTACTTGCTTCACCTTGTTTGCCTGAAGCCGTTACACCAATCTCACCAATATAAATATCTAAGCCAGATACATCAGCTGCAATATTAATGAATGCAGAATTACCACCACCAGTACCAGCATCTGAGTCAATTTTCAAATTTGCTAAATTGTGACCCTCGATAGTTCGTGACTCATCAACCACTGGGTCTTCAGGATTTGTAAGATCAAGTGGGGCTGTAATCACCACACCTTTTGTAGCGGTAAGTCCAGTACCATTCCCTTGAATAACAATCGCACCAGCATTATCAATGGTACCATTTAAACCATCATTATCATGGATAAAGAGCTTTTCAATTTCAATTTTTGAAATACCGATACCAATCGATAAACCATCTTGACCTGTGGTTGCGCTAAGTGCTGAATCATCCATTGCCTGCATTGCAAATGCATTTGCACTTAATGCCATTGAAGATACTAAAGCTAGTTTAGTAAATGTTTTCATATTTACTCTCCCAAGAGTATTATTTTTTTGATTGTTACCACTCTTGTGCAGCGGGCTGATTATTTGTTTTTAGCAACCTGCTACGTATTTCCTTGAGCGGCTGGATAGCACTAACAAAGTTATCCCCCTGTCAAATTTTGTTCAACTGCTATTGATCATATTTTTCTGCTTGCCGATAAACGGTCATAAGCATTTTCTTGGCGCAGAATCAGGTAAAATAGATATTTATTGTTGATTTTCTCCAAATTTATGGCCACCTCATCTTTCTACAAACAAGTACTTTGTGAATCCTCCTATACCCCAGCAGAAATTTTAAAGGCGCTGGGTTCACTCTCACATCTTGTTTATTTAGAAAATAATGGCCAACCGATTATTGGCTTATCGGCAACACATTACTACCTTATTCAACAAAATAAATGGCAGTATTTTAAGCAGCACAGTTTTAATCATTATCTTGAAGAAACAGCAGCGCCTTCTTTAGATGACTTTTTGCAGCCAACTGGTTGTATTGGCGACAGTTATTTTAAAGGTGGACTGATCGGTTTTATCAGCTACGATTATGCCGCCCAACAGCACATTCATACTCAAAGCAAAGCTCAACCGTGTTTATTTCTAGGACAATTTCACAGTTTTCTAACTCTGGAAAATGGGCACTGGTATTTCACCAGCGATGAGCAGCAAGCCGAATTTTTATTGACTTATATTCAAAATTTGTTGGCTCAAAAACAGGAGAATTCATTTAAATTAACTCAGGCCTGTACCGCACGCTGGAATAAAACTGAATATCAACAGGCCTTTAATCAAGTCCAGGATTATATTGTTGCAGGTGATTGTTATCAGATTAATTTAACCCAGGAATTTAAAGGTTCTGCGGAAGGATTATTATTAGATACCGCTGCAGATTTCTGGGCGCTAACCCATGCTCCATATGCCGGTTATTTAAAAATAAATGACTTTGAATTACTTAGCTGTTCACCTGAATTATTTATTGATTTTCTGCCTCATCGGCAACTCCTCACCAAACCGATTAAAGGCACCATGCCACGCTATACAGATCCACGATTAGATGAACAATCTAAACAGACCTTAAAAAATTCTGAAAAAGATCAAGCTGAAAATGTGATGATCGTCGATTTACTGCGTAATGATGTGAGTGTCTATGCCGAAACCGGTTCAGTAAAAACACCGAAGTTATTCAATATTGAATCATTTAAACAAGTACATCATATGGTGAGTGAAATCACCGCGACGTTAAAAGCAGAGATCAATCCACTGGATGTATTGCTATCTGCACTTCCGGGCGGCTCGATTACTGGCGCCCCTAAAATTCGCGCCATGCAGATTATTGAAGAGCTGGAAGGCACACCACGCGGGGCCTATTGCGGATCAATGGGTTATTTTAATTTTGATGGTACTGGTTCCTGGAATATTCTGATTCGCTCGATTCAAAAATACCAACACGAAGTTTCGTTATGGGCCGGCGGTGGTATTACCATTGCTTCTGATTGTGATGCAGAATATCAGGAATGTTTTGATAAGGTTTCGGCGATGCTGGATTTACTCAATACCTGGTACACACCTGAATAAATAAAAAGCGACTCAATTGAGTCGCTTTTTTATGAATCCCTCCCCTTGAGAACCATTGTTTCTCACCTTTTCTAGAGGGAAGAGTTCCCTCCTTTATCAAAAGGGTTAGGGTGGATTTACTTAAGCCAAAATCTCATTTTTCAAAGTATCCACTAAACGCTGGTTTTGTTCATCAGTACCGACGGTGATCCGAAGGAATTGGTTAATCCGTGGCTTGTTAAAATAACGCACAATGATGCCACGTTCACGCAATTCAGCTGCCAATTCACCCGCGTCTTTACTTGGCAGTGAAGCAAAAATAAAGTTGGCACTCGATGGCAATACCTTAAAACCCAGCTCAGACAGCTGTGCCACCAGTGTTTCGCGACTCGCAATCACTTTCTGGTTCTGCGCTTCAAAGTATTCCTGATCTTCAAAGGACGCCACCGCTGCGGCGATTGCGAAACGATCTATTGGATAAGAGTTAAAACTGTTTTTTACCGCTTCCAGCGCAGCAATTAAATGCGGCTGGGCGATGGCAAAACCGACCCGTAAACCAGCCAAAGAACGCGATTTAGATGTGGTTTGACATACCACTAAATTCTCGTATTTTTCCACCAGGCTGACCGCAGATTCAGCACCGAAATCCACATAGGCCTCATCAATCACCACAACTGAGTTTGGATTGGCTTGAAGCACTTCCTCAATGGCAGCCAGGCCCATATCAATACTGGTTGGTGCATTCGGATTGGTAATAATAATGCCGCCATTTGGCTGCTTATAATCATCCACCACAATTTCAAAATTGTCATTTAGAGGGATGACCTGGGTATTAACCCCAAAAAACTGGCTATAGACCGGGTAGAAACTATAGGTAATATCCGGATACAACAGCGGCAGATCCTGAACAAAGAAGGCTTTAAAGATATGTGCCAGCACTTCATCAGAACCATTGCCGACAAAAACCTGCTCAACCGGTACCTGCTGCTGTTTGGCAATGGCCTGTTTTAACTCGGAAGCATCCGGGTCTGGATACAAACGTAACGCATCCGCCGAGTTTGCCAGTACCTTCTGCACCGCTTCCACCACTTTTGGCGATGGCGGATACGGGTTTTCATTGGTATTCAATTTGAGTAAATTCTGGATTTTCGGTTGTTCGCCCGGTACGTACGGTTCTAATTCACGTACTGCCGGACTCCAGAAGCGCATTTGTTCGGTGGTGATATTCATTTTTAAATTCTCAAAGTTCCCTCTCCTGAGCAAGTTTTAAAGCACAGCTTTAAAATGAAGCGCAAGTGAGGGCTAGGGAGAGGTTTTCTATTTCTTTAATTACTGATAACGATAACGTGCTGATCTCGCATGTGCATCCAGGTTCTCTTGCTGCGCCAATACATCCGCAGTTTTGGCCAGAGTTTTCACCCCTTCTTGCGAACACATGATCAGGCTAGAACGTTTCTGGAAATCATACACACCCAGCGGTGAGGAGAAACGCGCAGTACCTGAGGTTGGCAGCACGTGGTTTGGACCAGCACAGTAATCCCCAATCGCTTCAGGGGTATAACGTCCCATAAAGATTGCCCCGGCATGACGAATATCTTCTGCCATCACTTGCGGATCATCCATGCATAATTCCAGGTGTTCAGGTGCCACCTGATTGATCAGCTCAATCGCTTCCTGACGGTCCTTCACCAATACCAATGCACCACGGTTTTCAATCGAGGTACGGGCGATCTCTGCTTTTGGCAATGCTTCTAAGTGCTTTTCAATCCAGCCACCAACAGCATTCAATAATTCTTCATCTGGTGTAATGAATACTGCTTGTGCGACGGTATCGTGCTCGGCTTGTGACAATAAATCCATCGCCAGCCACTCTGCATTATTCTCACCTTCGGCATAGACCAGAATTTCCGATGGGCCGGCAATCATATCAATACCGACTTGACCAAATACCGCACGTTTTGCTGCTGCGACAAAACGGTTACCTGGACCGGTAATTTTGTCGACCGATGGAATGGTTTCTGTTCCATAGGCCAGCGCCGCGACCGCTTGTGCACCACCAATGGTAAACAGACGTGTCACGCCCGCTAAATAGGCCGCCGCCAGCACCAGTGGATTCAACTCACCATTCGGCGCCGGAACCACCATGATAATTTCAGGCACACCCGCCACATGCGCAGGAACAGCATTCATGAGTACTGAAGATGGATAAGATGCCAGACCACCCGGCACGTAAATGCCCACGCGGTCCAGTGGCGTGACTTTCTGACCCAAGGTATTTCCCAAGGCATCGACATAGGTCCAGCCATCCTGCTTTTGCGCCTGGTGGAATTCACGGATACGTGCTGCAGCCAGCTCCAGTGCATCACGCACCTCACGATTCAATCCATCAAAAGCGGCTTTAAGCTGTTCCTGGGTCAGTTCTAGATCTGAAAATTGATGCGCGGGATGTCGATCGAACTGCTGAGTTAATTTAAGAACATGAGCATCACCATGCTGACGGACATCAGCAATGATTTGGTCTACGGTTTTTAACAGTTCTGGATCACTCACTGTTTCAAAAGCCAACAAGTCAGCAAACACCTGCTTGAAGTTCTGATCTTGAGTCGATAAACGTCGCATCAATTTACCCACAAGGTTGATATGGAAAAGATTAGTTTACCTGTTTTCAAGGCTTTTGTGGGTATCAATCGCGCATTGGGCCACGGACTTTTATGGAAAATTACTTTTGCTCAAATTGAAGAAAATTATTAACAGGACTGTTCTCATAGACCGCTATAAAAAACCGCTCTCAAGAGCGGTCTTTTATTTGAACAACTTACGCCTGTTTGGCCTGTTCACGATCAGCCACAGCCTGTTCTAGCTGGGCAATAATCGGATTTAACAACGCCTGTTTACGTTTAAAACTGGCTTTGTTGACGATTAAACGGGAAGATACTTTACAGATTTCTTCCAGTGGTTCTAAACCATTGGCACGTAACGTATTTCCGGTATCGACCACATCGACAATATAATCACCCAGACCGACCAGCGGTGCCAGTTCCATCGAACCGTAAAGCTTGATCACATCAACCTGTTCACCCAGGCTGGCATAGTATTGACGGGTCAGGTTCACATATTTGGTCGCAATTTTTAAGCGGCCTTTTGGACGAACCATACCGACTTTACCCGCTGTCATCAGTTTACAGTTGGCAATTTTTAAATCTAATGGTTCATAGACATTTTGTGCGCCATGTTCCATCAAGACATCTTTACCTGCCACACCTAAATCTGCTGCGCCATTTTCCACATAGGTCGGCACATCAGAAGCACGTAAAATCAGAATACGCACCTGTTTATGGGTGGTTGGAAAAATTAACTTACGGGATTTTTCAGGATCTTCCAGCAAGTTAATGCCCGCTGTTTCCAGCAGCGGCAGTGTCTCTTTTAAAATACGTCCCTTACTTAATGCTAAAGTTAAACCATGATCAAAATTGCCCATTACGTCAAAGTTTGGATCATCGTTTCTCATATCGCTCATTAACTTACTCGCTTAATTTGGGCACCTAAACCTTGTAACTTCGCTTCGACATTTTCATAACCGCGATCAATATGATAAATACGGTCAATCAGTGTTTCCCCTTCAGCCGCCAGAGCTGCTAACACTAAAGAGAACGAAGCACGTAAATCTGTAGCCATGACAGGTGCTGCAGATAATTTTTCTACACCGGTTACCACAGCATCATTGCCTTCAACCTGAATATTGGCGCCCATACGTGCCAATTCAGGAACATGCATAAAACGGTTTTCAAAAATCGTTTCAGAGATGGTGGCAAAACCACGACCAACGGCATTCACTGCCATCAACTGGGCCTGCATATCGGTCGGGAAATCTGGATGTGGCAAAGTACGGAAGCTGACCGCTTTCGGACGTTTACCCATCATATCCAGTTCAATCCAGTCATCCCCACGGGTGACTTCTGCGCCCATCTCTTCAAATTTGTCTAGCACCGATTCCAGCAGGGCCGGATCGGTATGCGTGGTTTTAATCTTGCCACCGGTAATAGCTGCCGCCGCCAGATAAGAACCGGTTTCAATCCGGTCTGCCACTACCGCATATTCACAGCCGTGCAAGCTTTCAACACCAGTCACCACCAAAGTATCGGTATCCAGGCCTTCAATTTTTGCACCCATCTTAATCAGCATTTGTGCCAGATCGGTGATTTCCGGTTCACGCGCAGCATTCCGGATGGTGGTGACACCATCCGCCAGCACGGCAGCCATCAAGATATTTTCAGTGCCGCCTACGGTTACCATATCAAAAACCACTTCGCCGCCTTTTAAGCGGCCATCGACTTTGGCATGTACATAGCCATTTTCGACCTGGATTTCTGCACCTAAAGCTTCTAAAGCTTTTAAATGCTGATCGACCGGACGCGAACCAATCGCACAGCCGCCCGGGAGTGATACTTGTGCACTGCCATAGCGCGCCAATAGCGGTCCAAGCACCAAAATAGACGCACGCATGGTTTTAACGAGCTCATACGGTGCAAACTGGTTGTTCAGGGTCGAGGTATCGGCCACCACAGTATCGCCTTCATAAGACATGGTGATACCGAGGCCCGCAATGAGTTTAACCAGTGTGTTTACATCTTTCAGATTAGGCACATTGGTCAGGGTAATAGGTGAGTCGGCCAGAATCATGGCAGCCAGTAATGGCAATGCTGCATTCTTTGCACCAGAAATGCGCACTTCACCTTCGAGCTTAATACCGCCCTGAATTAAAAATTTATCCATTAATTTATTAAGCTCCGAATAAGCTTGCTTTACGCCATTCTTCTTTGGTCATTGCTTTAATTGTTACCGCATGAACTTCACCGCTGGCGATCAAGGCATTAATCGGCGCATACACTGCCTGTTGGCGTGCAACAAGACGTTTGCCTTCAAACTGATCATCGACAATACGAAGATCAAATTTACCACCCTGCCCACTAACGACTACATCTGCCTCTGGAAAAGCAGCTTTTAAAATTTCAGCGAGCTGTTCATTATTCATCACAAGACCTCTTATAGGACCAACGGTGTAAAACCGGTCATTTTACTATAAATGAAAAAAATAATTCATTAGTCACATACATTATATATATAAAAAAAGAGGTTTTTTAAAAACCTCTTTTTGCCGATTGTTTCAGCTAAATCGCGACAGGCTGATAAACCAGCTGCATTTTGCGATGCTTGTCTAATTGGCGTTTTAATTTTTCTGACATTTTCTTAATCGATGTATACATATCATCAGCACAGGCCTGGGCAAACAGCTCCGTTCCAGGTAAACGGATAATCGCTTCTGCGATATGGTTGGCACTGCCTTTTTTAGAATGCTTATCGATCTGATGATCTTTACTGAGCTTCACCTGCATACTATTGACCTGATCCAGATGTTTGGTCATTTGCGCGAACTTTGCTTTTATATTTTCTTCAATTGCAGGTGTAATTGATAAATGATGGCCACGAATTGTTATTTGCATAATTCTATCCCTCACCTTCGTTAGGATTAGACGAGTCATCATCAAAATGATTCACGTACAGGACCAGAACTGCTGCTCAGTGATACCTTCATGCAATCATTTTGACTCATCCTCATAGAAAAAAAGATTCATTATGTTGTCATAATGAATCTCTAGAATAGGCAGATTTTCAAAACTAGATCAAGACTTTTCTTTCAGAAGAAGATGGAATATGTAAAGATTCGCGATATTTTGCAACCGTACGTCGCGCCACATCAATTCCCTCTTCTTTTAAAATATTGGCAATTGCGTTATCAGACAAAGGCTTACGCAGGTTCTCTTCAGCAATCAGTTTTTTGATCTTGGCACGAATCGCAGTTGACGATGCTTCACCGCCCGATGTAGTGCCAACATGACTTGAAAAGAAATATTTCAACTCAAACAGGCCACGCGGGGTCAGCATATATTTGTTGGTGGTCACGCGGGATACCGTAGATTCATGCAGCTCGACCTCTTCGGCAATATCGCGTAGCACCAAAGGTTTCATGCCTTCTGCGCCAATTTCCAGAAAAGTACGCTGATGCTCAACAATACAGGTTGCCACTTTGAGTAAGGTTTTATGCCGCTCATCAATACTCTTGATAAAGTTTTTGGCTTCCAGCATCTGGTTACGCAAATACTGATTGTCATCACTCTGATCGGCACGACGAATCATATTGGCATAAAACGAGTTAACCCGGAGCTTTGGCATGACATCCGGATTCAGCTGTACCTGCCAGCTGTCATTTTTCTTCATCACCACCACATCTGGAATCTGATAATCCGACTCTTTATCTTCAAACTCCATACCCGGATGCGGTTTCAAGGTTTTCAGCAACTCGACCGCACATTTCAGCTGATCGGTGTTTAAACCGGTCTGCTTGAGTAGTTTTGGAATTTCATTGCTGATTAATAACTCATAATGCGTCATTAGCTGCATAGCATCCTGACGACATGGGGTATTTGTCGGCAGACTTTCCAGCTGAATCAACAGACATTCCGCCAGATGACGCGAACCAACCCCCACCGGCTCCAGCCGTTGAATATGTTTCAATACCACCAGCACTTCATCGTCTTCGATGCTGTCTTCATACTCCATCGAATCGAGCAGATGCTGGACTGAAGCAGTAATCTCGCTGATATCGCTTTCCAGAAAACCCTTATCATCCAGAGAATCAATAATGCAGTAAGCAATCAGCTGGTCAATTTTAGAAAAATGCAGCAGGTTAATCTGCTCCAGCATATGCTCTTTTAAACCCAGTACACCCTGACGGTTATCTTCACGCTCTTCATATTCTGGCGTACCTAAACTAGTCGGCTGATGAGTATAGACATCATCCCAGTCGGTATCGACCGGTAAATCATCTGGCAGATGATCGGCATTTAATTCATTGGTTAAATCTTTTTGATCACGATCTGTATCTGCCGCTGACAGACTCTCAACATCGGCCTGTTCTTCAACTTTCTCTAATAATGGATTACTATCGAGCTGTAATTGAATTTCTTGCTCAAGTTCTAAACTTGATAATTGAAGTAAACGAATGGCCTGTTGCAACTGGGGTGTCAATGACAGGGAGTTGGCAACTTTTAATCCCACTGATAACTTCATACTACCCACCTTTTTTAATACCGCGTTTTATAAGCAATTTTCATGCCTGTTTTAATTTTTATAGCATGCTTTTATTAAAAAATATACAAAAAAATTTTCATAAAGAAAGGCCACCCGAGGTGACCTTCTGTAATTGCGGATAAATTTAGAACAATGCTTTTGGCAAACGAATCTGAATAATTTCATTATCATCGGCCAGATTGGCATTTCGCCCGCTTGAACCAGGAAAGTTATTATCATTCAGCACAGTAATCAGGTCCGGACCTTCAATGACAATATCTTCAATGGTCTGAAACGGAAAACCAAAATGCTCACCGGTCGCAATATCGCCCGCTCGCGCAGTGCCATAAAGTAAATCCGGATTGGCAATATCCATCAAATTGACCAGATCTTCTCTCTGCATATTCTGACCAGCGGTGCTGAGCGTGACTTTAATCAGCTTTTTATAGCCCAGCAGATCGTTTTCACTATCATCCCGTTCAATAATAATTCCTTCAGTCGGGCTATACAGCTGAAAATCACCAATCGCGGTGGCGCTAGTATGCAATGGAAAATAATAATATTTGCCTGTATAGGCTTTTTTTGCCAAATCAAATTCAGACACGATTAAACGATTAGAAATATCGTTCAGTAATGGCTTTTCCAACAGCGGATACAGATATTTTCCATCTTGAGAGATCGCCATGCCTTCAAAACCACCGCTACGCTGTACCAGTGGTTCAACAAAATTCAGCTGTTCTTTATTGAACTGATTCTGAGGTGAACGCAGCTCTTGCGCCGGATTCAGTGGATTCGGTAATGGAATTGGTGGACTCAGCAATATACCGTCGGCAGAAAAATGCAGTAAATAGGGTCCAAACTCATCCCCAATCCAGATCTCGCCATTCGGTGCACGCTGCATCGATTCCGGGTCAAAATCCGCCCCGGTTAACAAACGTTCGGCAGTATCTTGATGGACAATAGAAAAGGGAATGAGTTTATTCGGATCACGCAGCTGCACATAACTTAAATGCTTCACTTCAGTGTTAGTTGCTATTTTTGTTCTAAAGGTCGGTTGAATCACATGCAAACGCAGCAGATAGTCAGCCGAGTTATCTTGCGTGCCAAAACCATTGTCAGACATCACCAGATAAGTCCCATCATTATTTTTTAAGGCAGCCGAAAAACCTTGCACAGGCTGCCCTGGAAATGGCGGCAAAATTCCGTTTGCACCAGTCACATACGCACCGGAATCTGGTCCTTCTGCATAGGTGGCCACATCCAGTTTTGCAAAAGCCACCAAAGTTGGCTCATTGATCAAGGGTGTAGGCGTCACCTGCGTCTTTTCATCAGAATCATTACATCCGTTCAAGCCCAACACAACGGCCATAAAAAGGCCAATAGATCTTTTTTTCATAAAGTTTAAAAATAGCAATTGGGGAAACCATTCAAACAAGAAAAAATGACAGTGTTGGGATGATTCAGTGACAATTTAAAGTCCGGTTTTTTGCGACCGAATACTTGTCTTTCTATTTATTTGATCATGATGCTTAGGATCTGTTGACATTTCATAATGGTAGCCAAATAAAGATACAAGCTAAGGCAACAGAATTTTC